>JASGGL010000218.1:0-4222 GCA_047605065.1 Asticcacaulis sp. | reverse complement strand
AAAAGTACAAGGAAGTCACTTCCCCGGCCCGCACCGAATCCTATAGGGTCGACGCCGTCTACAAGACGGTCGGTAAGACCCGCGCTGCCAAGGCCCCCGAGCCGGTGTGGCGTGAAGTCCTGTGTGACAAGAACACCAGCCCGGCCAAGGTGAAGGAAATCCAGATCGCGCTCAAGCAGCGTGGTTATGATCCGGGGCCTGCTGACGGCACGCTGGGCAGCAAGACCGTGGCGGCCATGCAGAAGTTCCAGGCCGATGAAGGTCTGGCGCAGGGCCAGATGTCGGTCGAGGCCGCCGAGGCGCTGGGCGTTAAGATCCACTGACAAGGCCGTGTCCGGAAACGGGCATGCCTATGGGGAGAGGGCCGACGCTCAGGGGACGGAGCGTCGGCCCTCACTTTTTTTGCGTCGGCCCGTAACCAAACGGTCCGCAGACGCGTATAAGCATGAGTAGTCCTGTGGAGCCCGCCATGCTGATCCGCCACGCCCCCGACCTGACCGACAATGACGTCACCCCCAAAGAGATATATCTCAGACGCCGGGAGATCATGGCGGCGGGGCTGGGGCTCGGTATTGCCGCGTTGACGGCCCCGGCGGAGGCGGCGCAGGTCAGCGGCAAGCTGAGCGCCAAACGCACCTTCTGGACCAGCGAGACGCAGACGCCGCGCGATGCGGTGACCGGCTATAACAACTTCTATGAGTTCGGCACGGATAAGCTCGAGCCCGCCAAATACGCGCAGGCCCTGACCACGCGGCCGTGGACGATCCGGCTGGATGGCGATTGCGCTAAGCCCCAGACCCTCGACATCGATGCCCTGCTCAAAGGCGCACTGGAAGAGCGCATCTATCGCCTGCGCTGCGTCGAAGGCTGGTCGATGGTCATTCCGTGGATCGGCATTCCCCTGGCGTCGGTCATTGCGCGGGCCGAGCCGCTGTCGAAGGCGAAATACGTGGCCTTTGAAACGGCGGTGCGCCCCAAGGAGATGCGCGGCATCAGTGAGCGCGTCCTGCAATACCCCTATGTCGAGGGGCTGCGCATGGATGAGGCGATGAACCCGCTGGCCCTGCTGGCGGTCGGGCTTTATGGCGACCTTCTGCCCAATCAGAACGGCGCGCCGATCCGGCTGGTCGTGCCGTGGAAGTACGGTTTCAAATCGATCAAGTCGATCGTGCGCCTCAGCTTTACGACGCGTGAGCCGCCGACCTCATGGAACCGCTATGCCCCGGGAGAGTACGGCTTCTATTCCAACGTCAATCCTGAGGTCGACCATCCGCGCTGGTCGCAGGCGACCGAGCGCCGTATCGGCGAGTTCAAGCGGCGCGATACGCTGATGTTCAATGGCTATGCCGATAATGTCGCGCACCTCTATACCGGTATGGACCTGAAAAAGTACTTCTGATGCCTGAAAAAGCCCCTGTGAAGAAACCGAAACGCGGGTTTACGGCGGACGTGCTGATCGTCTGCGCGCTGTGCCTTCTGCCTGCCCTGTGGCTGGTCTGGCGGTTCGTGCACAACGATCTGGGCGTCAATCCGGTGGAGACGCTGATCCGGCAACTGGGGGTGTGGGGACTGAGGCTGCTGGTGGCAGGCCTGCTGATCACACCGGTCGCGCGGATTTTCAAAAAGCCGCGGCTGATCCGCTGGCGGCGGCCCGTCGGCCTGTTCGCCTTTGCCTATGTGAGCCTGCATCTGCTCAGCTATGTGGCGGTCGATCAGTATTTCGACTGGCCGCGCATCTGGGCGGATATCGTCAAGCGGCCCTATATCACCTTTGGCATGATCGCCTTCGTGCTGCTGATCCCGCTGGTCCTGACCTCGTTCAATGCCGCGATCAGGGCGGTGGGGGCGGCGGCGTGGCGAAACCTGCACCGGCTGGTCTATATCATCGTGCCGCTGGGGGCCTTGCACTACTTCCTGCTGGTCAAGGCGGACAAGACGATGCCGCTGATCTATGCGGCGATCATCGGTGTGCTTCTGGGGTGGCGCGTGTGGGAATGGGCGCGGAAGAGGGTTTAGACACCGAAGGTCACGTGGCCGTGTTTATCGATGGGCCATGCCGGGTTCCACGCGATTTCCCACAAATGCCCGTCCGGGTCGCTGATATAGCCGCGAAAGCCACCATGCAACGGCGCATCGGCCTCACGCACCCGCGTGCCGCCCGCTGCGATGAGGCGCTCCATCAGCGGTGCGACATCGGTCTGATCAGTTACATTGTGCGCCAGGGCAAACCCGCCGGACGGTGTTGAGGGTTGCTGGGCATCTGCCGCCAGCCCGCTTTTGAGCCACGTGCCGAGCATCAGGCCGTTCATCTGATAGAAGGTGATTTCTTCGTTTTCGAAAACCGGCGTCCAGCCGAAGCCTTCGCCATAGAAGCGGCGGGAGCGTCTGAGGTCTTCGATAGCGAGCGTAATGACGGAAATCTGTTGTTGCATGCGGCCTCCGTAATCACCTTCGGACTACCGGAAAGCCGGTAAGGAGGCGATACGGGATCAGATCGCCCCGACCTGTTTCATGCTGAGGACGCCTTCGCGGCCGACGATCAGGTGGTCGTGGACATTGATCTTGAGCGGTTTGCCCGCCGCGACAATGGCCTTGGTCATATCGATATCGCCCTGAGACGGCATCGGGTCGCCCGAAGGGTGGTTGTGGACGAGGATCACCGAAGAGGCCGACAGCTCCAGCGCCCGGCGCATGACTTCGCGCGGATAGGCAGGGGCGTGGTCGACCGTGCCGTAATTCATGATTTCATCGGCGATGAGCTGGTTCTTCTTGTCGAGGAACAGCAGGCGGAACTGTTCGCGCGGTTCGTGGGCCAGTGTCACCCTCAGATAGGAGAGCAGGGCCTGCCAGCTTGAAATGACCGTGGTGCGCGTCAGCGGTTCGGCCAGCAGGCGCCGCGTCGTCTCGAACATCAGGGACAGATCGAGCGCGATATCGACCGTCATCTTCAGCGCCCGGCCCTTATTGTCGAGCGCCGACACCTGAAGCATGTCCTCAAGCGGGGCGGACAGGGCGGCGGGCAGGGAGCCGAACCGGGCGAGCAGGGCCTTGGCCAGCGGTTTTACGTCGCGCTGAGGGATCGAGCGGAAGAGAAACAGCTCAAGCAGTTCGTAATCGGGCAGGACCGAAACCCCGCCCTTGCGCGCGCGGTCGCGCAGGCGCTGACGGTGGCCGCCATGGTCGGGCAGGGTGGTTTCGGTTGTCGGCGGCTCCCCCTCAGCCATGAATCGTGCCTCAGGCCGCGGGTTGCGGACGGAAGAGGTCGGAGGCCGTGAAGATTTCGATGCCATCCTTCGTCACGCCGATGCTGTGTTCGCACTGAGCGGTCAGGGACTTGTCGCGCGTCACGGCGGTCCAGCCGTCATTGAGCACCTTCACTTCGGGACGGCCCAGATTGATCATCGGCTCGACCGTGAAGAACATGCCTTCCTCAAGCACCGGACCGGTGCCCGCGCGCCCAAAGTGCAGGACGTTGGGATTGTCGTGGAAGACCTGCCCCAGACCGTGACCGCAGAAGTCGCGCACCACAGAGCAGCGCTGGGCTTCGGCATAGGCCTGAATGGCGTGGGCGATATCGCCGAAAGTGTTGCCGGGTTTGATCTGCGCAAGACCGAGACGCAGGGATTCGTAGGTCACATCGACCAGACGCTTCGCCTTGGCATTGACATTACCCACCTCGTACATGCGCGAGGTGTCGCCGTGCCAGCCGTCGATAATGGCGGTGACGTCGATATTGACGATATCGCCGTCCTTGAGCGTCTTGGCGTCCGACGGGATGCCGTGACAGACGACGTGGTTGGGCGAAATACACACCGTGTGCTGATAGCCGCGATAGAAGACGCAGGCCGGAAGCGCGCCGTGGTCAAAGATAAATTCGCGGGCCAGATCATCGAGATAAGAGGTCTGAACGCCCGGCACGACATGGGGGATCAGCATATCGAGGCATTCCGACGCCACCTTGCCGGCGCGGCGCATGCCTTCGAAACCTTCCGGTCCGTGGATTTTGATACGGTCGGTGCGGGTGATGTAATCGCTGTCTGTGGTCATGGACGCAATATAGTCCCTGCGTCGTCAAATGGCTAGGCTTTAAGGCTCCGTCTATGATTGCCGGAGGGCGGGTATCGGCTCTGTCCACGTCAAATTGTTAACCCATTATTGACCTATCGTGGTGGCTCGACAAAATGAACGGGCCGGATCGGGTGCTGATTCGGGTGTGGAGTGA
>JASGGL010000217.1:0-4236 GCA_047605065.1 Asticcacaulis sp. | reverse complement strand
ACTATCGCCTCAACCACTCGGTCAAGGCCTTCGAAAACGTCAAGTCGAACCAGAACGCCGCCACCGCCGCTACGGTGGTCATCGCCGTGCTGGGTGCGGGGGCGGCGGCCAATGCCGGCACCTATTCGGCGGCACGCGACATTTCCAACCTGACGCGCGGCCTGATCGATGCCGTCTATCTGGGGTCGATTGCCGCCTATTTCGCCTATTCACGCGACAACGAAACCGAAGCCGACAATCGCGGCAACGTCTTCGCCCATCAGGCCGGCTATGATGCTCACGCTGCGGCGCGCGTCTGGACCTATATTATCGACGAAAATGCCGCTTCGGATTACGAGCGCACGCGCAATCGCGGCGGACGCATCAATGTCTTTGGTTCGCACCCGCTGGAAAAGGAGCGCGTCGCCGCCCTCGATGCTCAGGCCGACGCCTTTAAGGACGCGCCCGATACGGTCGAGGCCGAAAAGCAGAAGCGTGCCGCCTACCGCGCACACATCCGCCCGCACCTCGGCAAATGGCTGAAGGACGACCTGCGCCGTCAGGATTACGGGCAGACTCTTTTCCTGATCGGCCGCCTGAAACAGGACGGGCTCGATCAGGGCGTCCTCAGCTTCTATGCGGGCGAGGCCTATCGCCTGCGCGCCAAGGACAATGTCGGCTCTCAGGACCTGCTGGCCGCCGCCAATGCCTATACGGAAGCGGCCACCTTCGCCGATGCGCCTGCCCAGACCCGGCGGCAACTGGGTGAAACCTATCGCCGCATGGGCCGCACTCAGGACGCCATCATGGCTTATGAAGCCTATCTGACCGCAAATCCGCAGGCCGACGATGCCTGGATGGTCGAAGACCTGCTTAAGGGCCTGAAGGCCGCACCCGCCACACCGGCGACGGAACCTGTCAAAGACGGGCCGGTTAAAGCCGACTCTGCCGAAACCGAATCTGGCAAAAATGAATCCAACGGGGGATGATCATGCGTAAATCGACATTTCTGAAAACCTTCGCCGTCACCGCGCTTTCGGCGGTCCTGCTTAGCGCCTGCGGTGGCGCAACGCTGGCCCCTAAGGGCGCGCTGGCGGTCGGAACGGGCTACAGCGTCAATCTGAGCCGCGACTGGTCCGATATTTCGACCTTCTATTATAACCGCGCCAAGAAGGTGAAAATCCTGTCCATCGACGGGCCGGGGCTGAACCGCCTGTTCGTCTCAGAGGGGCTGACCGCCGCCGACCCGCTGATGGTGCATCCGCAGAAGGGCGACAACAAGAACGCCCCCGCCCCGCGCGGCAAGGCCAACATGTCCTATTCGGAGCAGATCGAATTCGTCTCCACGTCTTTGTCCGCGCTCGACTATCAGAAGATCGAGACCTCGACGCCGCGCCCGGTCGATCTCAACGGCACGCGTGCCGTGCGCTTCGACATCACCGCCAAGACTCCCGAAGGTCTGAACATCAAGGGACTGGCGCAGGCGGCATCGAAGGGCGGCCACGGCTATTACATCATCTATCTGGCCCCCGAAGAACACTATTACGGGCTGAGCCTGAATGACGCTACCGCCACCATGGACAGCGCCAAGCTGCCCTAGATCATTATGTTTCTATCAGAAAACATAATGATCCAGGTTTTTTAGCCCTCGCCGGGCGGTGGCTCCGCCACCTTGGCCGCCGCCTCAATGGCGGCTTGAACGGAATGATTCCTGGAAATCATTCCGCTCTAAATCTTCTAAGCCCTCCTTCGGCTATTTCGTCAGCACCGGCAGGCGTATCGAAACAGAGCTTTGCACCGTGACGCGCTGCGTCACCGGAGCAGAGGTATTGCCTGACTCATCCATGACCGTCAGGACCACCGACTGAACCCCGGTGGCGGCGAAGGTGTGTTTCAGGATCGGCTGGTCGGAGGCGAAGGTTTCTCCGCCGATTTGCCACCTGTATTCCCGCAGTCTTCCCCCCACATCCGAAGACGCCTGCGCCGAAAATTCGACCGGCGTCCCCACCTGAGCCATGATCGGCCCCTGAATGACCGCCACCGGCGCCGTCTGATCCGCGACGACAAACACCGCCGTAGCGGCGGCCGATCTTGCGCCGCTGTCGTCGTCGACGCTCAGGCTGACCGTATAGCGCCCCATCGGTAAGGCCGGCTGGACCCGTATTGGATCGGCGCTCACCTGCGGGGTACCGCCATTGATCTGCCAGCGATAGGCCACGATACGCCCACCCGCCGAAGACGAATTGCGCCCATCCAGACTTATGGCCTGACCGAAGGCCACCAGCGAGGGCACCTGCACCACAGCCACCGGAGGATTGATGATGTTCAGCGTGCCTTCGACCGGTGCGGACGTGTTGCCGGCCTCGTCCATAACGATAAGACGCACGGTCTGATTTCCCCCCGCCGTAAAGCTGTGCCGCAATTGCGGCTGATCGGTCGCAATGGGGGCCGCGGTGCCGATCGTCCATTGATAGCGCACGATACGGCCTTCATCGGTAGAACGACGCGCATCCAGCGTGACGGCCTCACCCACACGACCGCTTGCGGGCAGGTCCAGCACGGCCACGGGTGACGTCTGATCGCGGGCAATGACCCGCGCGGTGACCGGCGCTGACAACTGCCACTGGTTATCGATGGCGATCAGGCTGAATTCCACCGCGCCCGGCGCGGGGATGCGCACATCGATCGAGGGGCCTTCGGTGAACACCTCGGCACCACCGCCGACGCGCCAGAGATAGCCGATGATCTGACCGTCCGGGTCACTTGAACGATTGGCCATGATGGTGAAGCGCGTCTTGACGCCCATGCCGGACGGCGCATCGATCACCGCCACCGGCGGGGCCGCCTGTGCAGCCCCCGCGATCAGCCATACCGCCGCCGCTACGCCACTGTTTATCGCATACCTGTGCATGAATGCCTCCGTCGTTTCTGCGACAGAATGTCCCGCATTCCCGCCTAAGGCCCAATATGCGCGCCCTCGCCTTCCTTAGAATACAACAGAATACAACCATATACGACACACGGCCTGCGGCGAATGACCACATAAAAGCAAGGGACAATAAGCGCTATAGACAGACACCCGCCGAAGGAGCAGTCCCATGCCCGCCCAAACCTCAGCCCTCAGCCCTGCCGCCACCGAAGACCGGAAATCCTGGCAGGACCACGACATCATGCGCTTCATGGGCCGCGAAGCCCCGCGCTACACCTCCTACCCGTCGGCGCACCACTTCGGCGCGGTCGAGGCGGACACCTACCGCGGCTGGCTGTCGTCCCTTAATCCTGAGCAACCCATCGCGCTCTATCTGCACATCCCCTTCTGCGAGCAGATGTGCCACTTCTGCGGCTGCAATACCCGCGCAACGCTGAAATACGCCCCCGTCGAGGCCTATGTCGGGGCTCTGGTGGCCGAGATCGAAACCGTCGGCGCGCATCTGGGGTTCCGCCCGAAGGTCCATAGCGTGCATTTCGGCGGCGGTTCGCCCTCCATGCTTATACCCGCCGATATGGGCCGCATCTTCGACGCCCTGCATAAGCGCTTCGACCTTTTACCCGACGCCGAAATCGCCATAGAGCTGGACCCGCGCCGGATCACCCTGCACAAGGTCCATGCCTATCGCGCGCTGGGCTTCAACCGCGTCTCTCTGGGGGTACAGGACACCGACCCCGATGTGCAGCAGGCCATCAACCGCGTCCAGCCGGTCGAACATATCCGCTCGGTCATGGCCCTGCTTCGTCAGAACGGCCTGAACCACATCGGCATCGATCTGGTCTATGGCCTGCCGGGGCAGACCCTGCAAAGCCTGCAAACCACGCTCCGGCATGTACTGGATCTCGATCCCGATCGCATCTCGGCCTTTTCCTACGCTCACGTACCGTGGGTCAAAAAACACCAGACCCTGATCGATACCGACACCCTGCCCGGCATGGAAGACAAGGTGGCGATGTTCCTCAGCCTGTCGTCCTGGCTGACGGCCCATGGCTATGAGGCCATCGGTATCGACCACTTCGCCAAGCCCGACGACGCCCTGTGGCAGGCGTTTCAGGACCGGACCATGCGCCGCAACTTCATGGGCTATTCCACCCTGCCCAACGACTATCTGCTCGGGCTAGGCGCGTCGTCCATCGGCGAGCTGGAGGCCGGGATCATTCAGAATATCCCGCAATCGACCACCTATCAGAACCATATCGCTGAAACCGGCTGGACGACAGTGCGCGGCTGGACCTATCAGGCCGATGACAAGCTGCGCAAGGCGGTGA
>JASGGL010000216.1:0-4253 GCA_047605065.1 Asticcacaulis sp. | reverse complement strand
ATACAGCGCGGATCGGACACAACATAAAACAATGATATAAAAGACTCAGGGGAGCTTCCATCCATGCATATGACGACGACTGAACTGTTTCTGATCGCCATGGTCATCATCCTGACCGTGCCGTATCTGGTGTGGCGCTGTTTCCGCACCGACTATTATGCGCCGCTGGTGGTGGTGCAGATTATCGGCGGTATATTGCTGGGGCCGGGGGTGCTGGGGGCGGTCTTTCCGGACTATTACAGCTTCGTTTTCACGCCTCAGGTCATCGGCGCGCTGAATGGCATCGCCTGGTGGGCGGTGATGATCTTCGTATGGATCGCCGGCATCGAACTGGACCTCAAGCAGGCGTGGACCTATCGCGGCGAAACCGGGGTGACGGCGGGGCTGGCGCTGGGGACGCCGCTGTTGTTCGGTTGCGCGGCGGCGGCCGGGCTTTTGTGGGTCTATTCGTCAGGCATGGGCAGCGTGTCGGCGTGGATCGGGCCGAAGGGCACGGTCTGGCAATTCGTCGCCGGGATAGGCATGGCGTGCGCGGTGACGGCCCTGCCCATCCTTGTCCTCTTTATGGAAAAGCTGCACATCCTGCGCGCGCCCTTGGGGCAGCGTATCCTGCGCTACGCTTCGCTGGATGACATCGCCATCTGGGGCGTGCTGGCGCTGATCCTGCTCGACTGGGAGCGGGTGGGCCGTCAGGCGGCCTTCCTCGTCCTCTTCGCCATCGCGGCGTGGGGTGTGCGCCGCCTGATGCGGGCCGTGGCGGAAAAGGACCGCTGGTATATCGGCCTGATCTGGCTGGCGGTATGCGGTCTGGCCGCCGACTGGGCGGGGCTGCACTTCATGGTCGGGGCCTTCCTGTCCGGCGCGGTGCTCGATTCCGACATGTTCGATCAGAAGCAGATGGACCTGTTCCGTCACCATATCCTGCTGGCCATCATGCCGGTCTTCTTCCTGTCGACGGGCCTGCGCACCCAGTGGGGCGTCGGCGGCGCGGCGGTGTTCGCGGTGGCGGGCGTGCTGCTGGTGGCTTCGGTGGCCGGAAAGCTGGCCGGGGTGCATCTGGCCGGAAAGATCCTCAAATGGAAAAAGGGCGAGGCTTCGGTCATTGGCTGGTTGCTTCAGACCAAGGCCCTGATCATGATCATCTTCGTCAATATCCTGCTGGATAAGGGCGTGATCACCTCGGAAACCTTCACGGCGACTCTGCTGATGGCGGTGGGGTCGACCATGCTGACCATTCCGCTTGTGTCGCCGAAGCTGAAGGCGCACCCGGAGCTGATCCGGGCGGAGCGCTAAGCGCGCCCCAAAAAGTGTGAAGCGGTTTTTGGATCAGGTGCGCGCCATTAAGGGGCTTAACGTCCCGGCATCATGCGAAACAGGTCGAGCATGTCGTTCAGCACGCTGAGGTCGACGGGCTTGACCAGATGCAGATCAAAGCCCGCGGCCGCGGTTTCACGGCGGCGGGCGGCATCGCCCCACCCGGTCTGGGCAATGATCTTGCAACCGCGCCGTCCGGTATCGGCCCTCAAGGCGCGGGCGACCGCCAGCCCGTCCATACCGGGCATGCCGAGATCGAGCAGGACGATGTCCGGGTGAAAGACGCGCGCGGTTTCCAGCGCGCTCAGGCCGTCGAAGCAGGTGCGCACCTCGTCGCCCCAGGCTTCGATCGCCCAGCCGAGGCTTTCGGCGGAGGCCCGGTTATCGTCGACCACCAGCACTTTCAAAGGGGTGTATCCGGCGGCGGCTGGTTTACGCTCCTGGCAATCTATCACGTCAATACCCTGATAATTATTACGTTTTTGAACTATCGGCTTCTGGCGTGTTTCGCTCAGGTGGGCACCGGTTGAGCGCTAAAAAATGCAGCGAAACGAAAATCCAGAGCAGGCTTCGATCCAATCTGAACGAAGCCTGCTCTAAAGGCGGGGGCTGTAAAAAATCAGTATGGACCGGCGCGTCGGGGCGCGCGTCTTATACGGCTCAGGCCTTTGCGGCCTGTGGTACGGGTCTTGTCTTCCGGTGCGGTGTCGCCGGGCTCCTGACCCTTATCGGAGCCAACGGGTGCCTCGCGGTCAGGTTTGGCGGCAGCAGAGGGCTTAGGGTGCGGTTTTGCGGTCATGGCGGCTTTCCTCCTTGACGGGTCATGCGGAGGCGCAAGTCTGGAACGATCCGGATAAGGCGGAAATGACGGTGCCTTCGCTGAGTGTGAGAAGCGCATAAGCCTTGTCGGCTTTGCGGCATGTAACCGTTTGCGCTCGCTAAACTTCTGTTTGCTCGCGTATTTGTTTCCAAAAACCGTTGCACACTTTTTGGAATGCGCTCTAGATTGCCGCGAAGGCACCCTCACAGATTGCACCGACGGGAAGCACGATGGTCAAGGCAGGGCAGACAACACCGGACTGGAACGACGCCGTGCCGCGTCCCGCCATACTGATTGTCGACGACCGCTGGCAGAACCTGCTGGCCACCGAAGCCCTGCTGAAACCGCTGGGGGCCGAGATCGTCACCGCCGAATCTGGGGAGCAGGCGCTCAATCTGGCGCTGGAGCGCGAATTCGCCATTGTGCTGCTGGATGTGCAGATGCCGGGCATGGACGGGTTTGAAACCGCGCGCCTGATGAAGACGCGTCCGGCCATGCAGGGCGTGCCGATCATCTTCGTGACGGCGATTTCCAAGGAAGATCACTACGCCTCCGAAGCCGCCATGATCGGCGCCGTCGATTACATCTTCAAGCCGATCAATCCTGACATCCTCAAATCGAAGGTGCAGGTCTATCTCGACCACTACACCCAGCGCCGTCAGATCCTGAGCCTCAACGCCTCGCTCATGCAAACCAACGAAGAGCTTGAGCGCTTCGCCTATGCCTGCTCGCACGACATGAAAGAGCCGGTGCGCATGATGAACATCTATGCGGGCTTTCTGGCCGAAGACGCCGCCGATCAGCTCGATGAGGATGGCCGTCGTCACGTACAGTATATCCGGGAAAACGCCACGCGTCTGAACCGCATGATCGGCGACATACTGAACTTCTCGCGCATCGGACGCGAGGAGCTGCCGGTAGAAACCGTCGACTGCCAGAAGGTGTTCGAAGATGTCTGTGCCGGGTTCCCTGAGCACATCGAGGGTGCGGGCGCAAAGGTGACCGCCGGGCCGCTGCCGCGCCTGCAGACCTCGCCGACCCTGATCCGTGTGCTGCTGCAGAACCTTATCGGCAATGCGCTGAAGTTTCAGGATGGCTCGCGCCCGCCTGAGGTGCACGTCTCGGCGCAAAGATATGGCAATGGCTATCGGTTCAGCGTCGCCGACAACGGCATCGGTATCGATCCGCTCTATGCCGAGCGCATTTTCACGATCTTCCAGCGTCTGCATTCGGAGGATGAGTATCCGGGCACGGGGATCGGGTTGTCGACCTGTCGTAAGTTCGTGCGCCTCTATGGCGGCGACATCACCTTCGACTCGCGGCCGGGGCAGGGGACGACCTTCATCTTCACCCTGCCGGCCAAGGCCGTTGTGGCCGATGCGCAGGGAGAGGCGCTATGATGATGGCGACCGAAATCCTTCTGGTCGAAGACAATGAAGGCGACGTGGAAATGACCCGCCGCGCCATCAAGCGTGCAGGCCTGTCCTGCCGCGTGTCGGTGGCCGGTAATGGTGAGCAGGCGCTGGAATTTCTGCGGCGTCAGGGGCGCTACGAGAACGAGGCGCGCCCCGCCCTGATCCTGCTCGACATCAACATGCCGCGTATGGACGGCAAGGTCTTCCTGTCGGTGATCAAGGCGGATGAGGACCTGCGCACCATTCCCGTGGTTATGTTCACCTCTTCGGAATCCGAGAAGGACGTGCGCGATTGCTATGAGCGGCACGCCAGCGCCTATGTCGTCAAACCGTTTGACGGGACGCGCTACGCCGAAGCCGTGCGCGAAATCGTGCGCTTCTGGACCGAAATCGCCCAGCTTCCGTGAAAAAAGCCGCCAAGCGAGCGGTGCGCGGATAAAAAAATCGGCGCGTGGAAATAACTAATTATTTGATATAAATAATGTTTTTTGCCTGATGGCGACGTATTTGCGCCCGCCTCGACATCGTGTCTGTGGAAAACGCAAAAAGGTCATTGACGCAGACCGGGGCATCGAATAGAAACCGCCTCCTCGCCGCTGACGGCGGCAACGAAATCTTTACGAAGCTTAACGGCGACAACGGATTTCCGGGTTCTTTGACATTGTAGAATTGGGAAGGGAAACGCAGGCGGCGGTAGTCTTGGA
>JASGGL010000215.1:0-4267 GCA_047605065.1 Asticcacaulis sp. | reverse complement strand
GGCCGTGGGAAGTGCTTTATCCCTGAACCGAAGATGGGGCGTGGGTCACCGCCCAGGCCCTGTATCGGTCCGATAAGGCACACTGTCACATTAGTTGTAAGATTATCGGCTAACCGTGCGCCGACTTCGGAGCCGGATATGGATCTGTCTTTCACACCCACCCTCAGAAACCGCCAGCGCGCCCGGCAGAGTGCGCGACGGATGCGGGGTGTCCGGCGATGACGGGGCTGTGCGATACGCGGGCGGTCTGGCTTTCGCAGCACGTATTGCCGCATGAGGCGGCGCTGCGTCAGTGGCTGTCGGGCTGGCGGCTCGATACGCTGGATATCGACGATGTGGTGCAGGAGACCTATGCGGTTCTGGCCAGCCGTCCTTCAGTCAGCGACATCCGCAACCCCAGAGCCTATTGCTTCCAGACGGCGCGTTCGATCATTCTGATGCACCTGCGCCGCAGCAAGGTGGTGTCGATCCGGGCGGTGGAGGATGTCGAGCGGCTGGGGCCGGTAGCCGATGAGGCCAGCCCCGAACAGCAGGTCTCCGACCGCGAGCAATTGCATCGGTTGGCCATGGCCATGGGTGAACTGCCCGAACAGGGGCGGCAAGCGGTCTTCCTGCGCTTTATCGAAGGTCTGTCGCAGCGTGAAATCGGCCAGCGCATGGGTATTTCGGAAAACGCCGCCCAGAAACACATCGTCAAAAGCGTCCATAGGCTGATGAATATTTTTGGACGGGGCGGAAAAGACGTGGTTCAAGCATCTAAGATTGAATCCAAGGGTATGCTTGTCCGGAATGGAAATGCGCGAAACCAGTCAGGCGATTGACGAAGCGGCGGCCGCATGGGCCGTGCGCGTCGAAAACGCGCCCCTGACGCCAGCCGAACAGAGCGAACTCGACGACTGGCTGGCGCAGGACAGCCGTCGGCTGGGGGCCTTCGCCAAGGCCCGTGCGGTGATCGTGCGCCTGCGCCGGACGCGTGCTCTGGGGCCGGACGCTCAGGCCATGGAACGTAAAAGCGCGCCGCGTCCCGACCGGCGAAGGCTTCTGTTCGGCGGGCTGGCGGTGGCGGGCGTCGGTGCGGTATCGGTCATGGGTTGGGCCGCCTATGGTCCGAAAGGTCAGGGCTTTGCCACCCGGCGCGGAGAAATCCGCCTCGTGCCGCTCAGCGATGGCTCGTCGGTGACGCTCAACACCGCTTCAAGGATCGCCGTCGATTTTCAGGCCACGCGGCGCGTGGTCCGATTGTTGGAAGGCGAGGCGCTGTTCAATGTGGCGCACGATCCGCAGCGCCCCTTTGTAATCGAAGCAGGCGAAGCCATCATCACCGCCGTCAAGACCCAGATTCTGGTCAGCCACCTGATCGCTCAGCCGGTTCAGGTGCTGGTGCGCGATGGGCTGGCCGAGGTGAAACGCGGCGCAGGCAAGGGGATCAGCCTCGCGGCCAATTCACGGCTTGACCTGACCCGAACAGGGCTGACGGCGCAAAGCGTACCGCCGACAGAGGTGGCCCGTGCGCTGGTCTGGCGCGAAGGGATGCTGGCTTTTGAGGACATGCCGCTGGATCGGGCCGTGGCGCAGTTCGCCCGTTATAGCGACACGCGCATCGTCATCGCCGATCCGGCGCTGAAGTCCGAGACGGTGACCGGGTTATTTGCGGTCAATGACCCCGAAGGTTTCGCCAGGGCAGTCGCCACGACGCTGGACCTCAAGCTCAGTCATGACGGGCGCGATGTGCGCCTGAGCCGGTAGTCAGGTCCCGACTGTTATAAAACATTCACGGACGCGCGAAGGCGGATTTTCCGGCACCGCGCATCTATCCCCCGAAGCCGATGCGGTGCGGATGCCGTAAGGGCAATATGGGGATAATCATGCGTTTCTTTTCGAACAAGGCCCTGCTGAGTTGTGGCGTGGCCATGGGCCTGCTGATGGCGTCTCACGCCTATGCGCAATCGCGCGATTTCGACATTCCGGCACAGGATGCCACGCGTGCCATACCGGAATTCGCCCGTCAGGCCGGTGTCCAGATCGTCGCGTCGGGTAAGCAGCTTCGCGGCGTTACCACCCGCCCGGTCAAGGGTCAGATGGATGCCCGCGCCGCCCTCAATGCCCTTCTGGCCGGGACGGGTCTGAGCGTGGCGTCGGATGACGGCAAGACGATTACCCTGCGCAGTGCGTCGCAAGGGGCGAAACGCGTGGCGGGCGAAGGCACGGTGACCGGTCAGGTGCTCGATCCGGCCACCGGCGAATATGTGCGCAATGCCCGCATCCGCCTGAATGCCGGCGATTACGAACAGATGGCGGTGTCGGGTGATCGCGGGGAATACCGCGTCACGGACGTTCCGGCGGGCGAGGTGATGGTGACGGTGAGCTACACAGGCTATGCGGATCGCTCGGCCATTGTTCAGGTGCAGCCCGATAAGCCCGTCACGCTGGATTTCGAGCTGGTGCGCGCCAGTCATGACGATGTGCAGGAAGTCATCGTCGTGGCCTCGTCGCGTGATGGCGATGCCAAGGCGATCATGAGCCAGCGCGAATCCATGGACATCAAGAACAGCCTGTCCTCGGAATCTTTCGGTGATATCGCCGAGGGCAATGTCGGCGAGTTTATCAAGCTGATGCCGGGGGTCGATACCAATGGCGAAGGCGACGATACGGTGCGTTATGTGCGTCTGCGCGGCCTGCCCTCGGAATATACCTCGGTGACGGTCAACGGCGTCAGCATGGCTGCCGCCGACGCCAATGACGGATCGTCGACCTCACGCTCCTTCAGCTTCGAGCAGGTGTCGCTGAGCAGCGTAGACTCCATCGAAGTCTCCAAGACCGTCAGCGCCGATGTCGACGCCAACGCGCCTGCGGGAACGATCAACCTGCGCACCAAGCGGGCCTTCGACCGCAAGGGCCGCCGCATCACGGCCCAGCTTAGCGCCTATACCCATTCCGACCTGTGGAACGACCGCGTCACCGGCCCCGACGAAGGCCGCCGCGACGGCAAGTTCCTGCCCAACGGTCAGATCGAATATTCCGACGTCTTCTTCAACCGCCGCCTGGGTGTGGTGGCCAGTGTGAGCCAGTCGAACACCTATACGGAGATGGAGCAGACCTATTACCCGCGCAGTTACGTGCCGACGGCGGCCAGTCCGGAACCGATGGCCCCCAGCACCATCTACGCCCACATGCGCGGGCAGGAGGTGTCGCGTTTCGCCTCGTCGCTGACGCTGGATTTCAAGGCTACCGACCGACTGATCCTGTCGCTGGCCACCATCTACAACAAATCCTATCTGTGGTCGGGCCAGCGCACCTACATCTTTACGACCGATGCCCGCACGCGTGGCGTGACCGGTGATGCGATGGACGACTTCACCACCAAGAAAACCGCCACGGCCACCGCCGTTACGTCGCAGAACAACGCTATTTCCAAGGAAGGGGAAGGGACGACCTTCATTCCGGGTTTCGAGTATCAGGGCGAACGCTTCCGTCTGGACGGTACCGTGTCCTATTCCGACTCGACCAGCACCTATGATCCGCTGGGCAAGGAAAGCTCGATCTTCAACCTGGTCACCTCGCCCACCTCGACCGGTAATTTCACGGTGAAGCGATCGGGTCTGATGGCGCAGGACTGGCAGATCACCCAGATCAGCGGCCCGGACTGGGCCACGCCGTCCAGCTTCTCAGCCTCCAGCATCGCGCTGAATACACAGGATGGACGTTCGGCGAAGACCGAGCTGAGCAGCGGTATGCTGAACCTGACCGTGCCGGTGAAAATCCGCACAATGCCGGTGACGCTCAAGATGGGGCTGAAGGCCAAGCGCGCGGCTTACGATTTCAAAAACGAGCGCGCCGCCTATCAATATACCTATAGCGGGCCGCTGACCGTGGCGCAGTTTCTGACCGAAATCGCCAGCGTCAACGAACTGAATTTCAACGATATGGGCATCAATGTCGCGTCGCTGACGGGGTCGTCGCATATCTTCACGCCCAGCAACATCAAGGCGGGTCAGATGTTCCTCGCCCACCCCGAATGGTTCAAAAACACCATCACGGCGGATAACTATTATACGGCCTTCATCGCCAATACCCGCCATTTCGAGGAAGACACCGACGCCGCCTATCTGATGGCGACGGCGGAACTGACCGACAAAATCACCGGTCGCGTCGGCCTGCGTTGGGAAGAAACGAAGACGCGCTCGCGTGAATTCGATGCGCGCACGGCGGCCGAGGTGCGGGCCGCCGGCTATGCCGTGTCGACCTCGACAGGGCGCGCCACCACCAT
>JASGGL010000214.1:0-4373 GCA_047605065.1 Asticcacaulis sp. | reverse complement strand
CCAAATCACCGCATATTCCCTTATCGGGTGTGATTCGGCACGGCCGCTTTACGGGTAAGAGACATGGGACGACTGACCTCCTTATTGCTGATGGGAACCTATCTCTTCCTGTCACTGGGCGCCGCCATGTCGCTCTATACCGGCGGGTCGGACACGGGCGCGTGCATCGCCGCCGCTCTGGCCACACTGGCCGTCTGCTTCGCCCTGCATAATTTCGTCGGTCAGCATCTGGTGGAGCGTCGCCTGTCCAAGGAAATCGACCTCGTCCGCGACGCGCACCGCCTGATGGTCGACGCCATCGACAACACCCAGAAAGACATGGTCGAACTGGCCGACCGCGTCCAGAACCAGCGCATCGGACGCACCGACGCCCTGACCACCGAGGTCAAGATGCTGGAAAGCCTCGTGCTCAAGCTGGGTGAAAGCATTGAGGAGCGCCTGTCGGACTGGCGTTCCGGCCCCGGTCAGCCGCAGATCGTGCAGGCCGCCCCCCTGTCGCGTCAGGAGCAGCAGGCGCTGGTCCTGATCGAAACCGTGCGTGAGGCCCTGATCGATAACCGTGTCGATCTGTACCTTCAGCCGGTCGTCTCCCTGCCTCAGCGCAAGACCATTTTCTACGAAAGCTTCTCGCGCCTGCGCGATGTGACCGGGCGCGTGCTGATGCCCGCCGAATATCTGGCGGTGGCCGAACCCGAAGGCCTCGTGCCCTCTATCGACAACCTGCTTCTGTTCCGCTGCGTACAGATCGTGCGCCGTCTGGCCAAGCAGGACCGCCGCATCGGCATCTTCTGCAACATCTCGCTGACCTCCCTGCGCGATGAGGTCTTTTTCCCGCAGTTCCTGGAATTCCTCAATGAAAACCGCGACCTGTCCGACGCTCTGATCTTCGAACTGGGTCAGGACGCCTACGCGGCACGCGGCGCGCTTGAGGCGCGGCATATGGGCCGTCTGGCCGATATGGGCTTCAAGTTCTCGATCGATAAGGTCTCCTCGATCGACTTCGACCTGCCGGACCTGCAACGCTCCGACGTGCGCTTCGTCAAGGTCGGCGCCAACCTGCTGCTCGATCAGTTGCTGAATGTCGATGGCAAGCCCGCCCTGCGCTTCCTCAAGGACATCCACGCCGGTGATTATGCCAGCCTGCTGGCGCGTTACGGCATCGAAGTCGTCGCCGAAAAGGTCGAGAACGAGCGTCAGGTGGTCGACATCCTCGAAATCGAAATCCCCTACGCACAGGGCCACCTGTTCGGCGAGCCGCGCGCCATCAAGGAGCAGGTGCTGGCGGAAACCGCCCCTCCGGCAGGCTTCATCAAGTCGACCTTGCCGCCGCAGCGCCGCCGGGCTTAAGCCAACCCCTTCGACCGCGCCCAGTCGCCGATTGCGCTCGCCAGCTTATCGGCCGCTTCCTCGAGCACCCAGTGCGACACACCGGACAAGGGCGTCAGGCTGAAGTCGGCAACAAAGGTCTCATTGCCTTGCGTCAGGGCGGCGTCCAGAAACGGATCGTCCATCCCCCAGACCATCAGGGTCGGTACGCTTAGAGACTCTTTCGCCCGCGGCGTCACCAGTCGGGTAACATTGACGCGATAATAATTGATCATCGCCGTTGCCGCGCCGGGACGCATGATGTTTTCAGCGTAGACGCTTAAGTCCGCCCGGCTGAACCCCGCTGACTGCTTGCGCAGGGTTGCCGCCAGCCCCCGTCCCCTGTGCCGCCTGACCTGCCATTCCGGCAGCCACGGCAGCAGGAAGAACAGCACGTAGAGAGAGCGCATCCGCTGACGCAGGCCGCTTTTGAGCAGGCGCTCGAACACCGCCGGATGCGGGGCATTGGCCACCACCAGCCCCGCCACCCGCTCCGCATGGTCGATGGCCGTGCGCCACGCAATCACGCCACCCCAGTCGTGTCCAATGAGCACAGGGCGGCGCGCTCCCACCGCTTCGGCAATGGCCAGCACATCCTCACTCAGGGTTTCGATGCGGTAATCGCTCTGGCGTTTCGGACGGTCGCTTTCGCCATAGCCGCGCAGGTCCGGCGCAATCACCCGCCACCCCATCGCCGCCAGCAGCCCCATCACCGGCCGCCAGGCGATCCGGCTCTGCGGAAATCCATGCAGAAGAATAGCGACCTTGTCGCCTTCGCCGGCCTCATCGACGGTAAATTCCAGCCCATTGGCCCTGATGCGGTAAGTCTTCATACGCCCACCTCCCCGTGACCTGTACCTTAACGCACTTCAGACCCCGGAGATATCTCCACTCTTTGCGCGTCGAATTTCAGGCACTATAAGCCCAGAAAACAACCTTCGATGATCGCCCCATGACCGGCCTTTATGAGTTGAACTGCCTCCCGCACCGGATCGCCATTACCTGCCCCCGCTGCGAGACTCTGGCCGAATTCGAATTCGCTACCCTGCGCCACATCCAACGCAAGGCCGATATCCCCTATTTCAAGACCAAGAAGGCTTTCGATTACCGGCAATACAGAGATGGCTGCGGCCATCGCTGGCACGCGGCCCTCTACTATCCCGGCCTGCACGGCCCCACCCAGAGCGGCATAGACGATGTCCCGGACGACTATACGCCCGGTGACTGGGCACAAAGCCCCTACTGGCGCTATAACCCCGGTCACGGTGAGGGCTCGGTAAGCTGCAGCTCATGTGGACTGAACGTGAAACACCGCCTGAGCTGGCCCGGCGATCTCTATTTTCAGGTTGCCTATCGCGGTCAGCTCCTGTGGGCCTTCGACCGCGGCAGCGCCATGGCACTGCGTGACTTTCTGGCATCAAAGACGCGCAATGCCTTCGCGCATGGTTATTCGCGCTTTCTGCTGCATATCCCGACCGTGTTCAAACATGCCAAGGCCCGCGAGGCTGTGGTCAGGGCGCTCGACAAAAAACTTCGCCCCAACACACGGGACACGGGACCTCGCAAAGGCCTTTCCTTCACCGCCGCCAGACGCTAAACCGGCCACACCCGTCCTGCCGCCTCAGAGAGTTTCATGACCGCCCCGCACCTGCTGACCCGCCTGTCCGACGTCGCCGCTCAGTACGACGCCATCTTCTGCGACATCTGGGGCGTCATCCATAATGGCAAGTGGCATTTCCCCGAAGCCTATGAGGCCCTGCGCCGCTTCAAGGCCGAACGCGGTCCGGTGGTGCTGATCTCTAACTCGCCGCGTCCATGGAACGGCCTTAAGGCGCAACTGGCCGATCTGGGCGTGCACGAAGACGCTTACTCTGCCATCGTCTCATCGGGCGACGCCACGCGTACCTTCCTGACCGAGTATGCGCAAAAGGGCTCCGCCTGGGTCATTGGTCCCGATCGCGACCTGCCGCTTTATGACGGCCTCGGCGTCGATCTGAGCGGCCAGCCCGGCACCGCCGCTTTCATCTCGTGCACCGGCCTGTTCGATGACGAAAACGACACGCTGGAGCAGTACCATCCCGACCTGAAAGCCGCCGCCGCGCGCGGCATCCCGATGATCTGCGCCAATCCCGACCGCATCGTGCAGCGCGGCGACAAGATCATCTACTGCGCCGGGACTCTGGCCGACATCTACATGGCCTTCGGTGGCGAAGTCATCATGGCGGGCAAGCCCTACGCCCCCATCTACGACCTGTGCTACGCCGCCCTGTCGCAAGTGGCCGGACGCGACATCGACCGCACCCGTATCCTCGCCATCGGCGACGGCCTGCCCACCGATGTGCTGGGTGCCAACGGTCAGGGGCTCGATCTCGTCTTCATCGCGGCGGGCATCCACGCCGCCGAAGCCACCAATGCCGAGGGCGAACTGGACGCGCAACTGCTGGTAAAGGTTCTGGAAAATGAACGCGCCTCCGCGCGTTACGTCGCCCCGGCCCTCAACTGGTAGCAAAACCGTATACGGTAAGGGTTTCTCAACGCTTTCGCCCGACAATAAGGATGTCATAAACGCGCCCGGAACCGCCTTAGCATGGCTCGTACCGTCCTGATCATCGAAGACAGCGCCACTCAGGCGCGCATCATCGCCCGCATGTTCATTCAGCAGGGCTGCGATTGCGTTATTGCCGCCAATATTCAGGAAGCGCGCGCGCAACTGGACATCCAGTCCTTCTACATGATCCTGGCCGACATCTTTCTGGGTCAGGAAAACGTACTGGACTATATGGGCGAACTGCGTGAGCGCGCTCAGGGTGCGCCCTTCGGCATCATGTCCGCCGGTCAGCGCAACGATCCGGTGATCATCCGCACCATGCTCAACAAGGCCCGCCGCGAACAGGCCGATTACCTGCTGCCCAAGCCGTTCAGCTATGTCGACGTCAAGCAGATCTGCGCCGCCATCGACAACCGCGCCCTGCCCGGCGTCGCCGCGCAACTGGCGGCGCGCTGCGCCT
>JASGGL010000213.1:0-4398 GCA_047605065.1 Asticcacaulis sp. | reverse complement strand
GGACTGCCTTGAGGGCCTTAAGCCCCTTGGGGCCGGCCAGTTCGGCGGGGAACAGTTTCAGCGCGTCGGCTCCCGCGGCGATGGCCTGAAACGCTTCGGTGGCGGTGAAGAAGGCCGGGAAGGAAATCTGCCCCAGCGCCTTGGCGAAGCGGATCACCTCGACATTGGTGTTGGGCGAGATGCAGATCTGACCGCCTGCGTCCGACAGTTTTTGCACGTCATCGAGAGTCAGGACGGTGCCCGCACCGACGATGGCGCGCTCACCAAGGGCCGTGACCAGTCGTTCGATGGACACGAAGGGCTGGGGCGAATTGAGCGGCACCTCGACCACCTTGAACCCGGCGGCGATCAGGGCTTCGCCGACATCGACGGCCTCGTCCGGGCGCAGGCCGCGCAGGATGGCCACCAGAGGCAGTTCAGCGAGGATGCCTTGCCAGCGTTGCATCAGGGTCATGTCAAAGCTCCGTTCATCGTAAGGTCTGCGGCGGTTGCACCGCAAGGTGTCCAAAATTCTTAAGCGCGCAGGCCATGGATGGCCCAAAGGCCCGCTTCGGCGGCGGCATTGCCTTCGAAGCGCGTCACGTCGGTAAAGCCTGCGAAGGCCAGCGCCTTCTCATACAGGTCGACCAGCGCGCCGTCGCCGACAAGGCGCACCGGGCTCTTGCCGTGGCGTTCCAGTTCCGCGATGATTTCCGCGCCGATCAGGATGCCGGACAGGTAGCTCGACAGGTGTTCCGGGGCGACATTGTTGAACAGGGCCTCGGTACGCACCGAGAAGATGACCGACAGGAAGGCGCGGTTATACATGCCGCGCTCGACGCCCTTCAGGAAGGCATCGTCATTATCGACGCTGTTCTCCATAAGAAGGCCAAGGATCGAATGCGCCTTAAGCACCTGATACATTTCGCCGGTCATGTGGGTCGAGAAGGACTCGACCTTGGCGTCGCGCACCAGCGCCCACTTCGAATGGGTGCCGGGCAGGACGAAGAAGCCGTCGGCGGGCTGCTGCTGCAGGATACCGAAGATCTGGGTTTCCTCGCCGCGCATGACGTTGAGCAGGCCCGTGCCGGGGCTTTCGGCGAACAGGCCGGGGACGATGGAGACGTCCAGAAGCGACGGGGCCTTGACCACGCCCGCGGTCAGGGTCTCAAGGCTGGCCGGGCAGGCGACATAGGGGGCTTCGACCCAGCCCTGACGCGAACCGACCATACCCGACAGCAGGAAGGGCAGGTGTTCAAGGCCGGCGAAATCGTCCTTCAGAACGCTCATCAGCGCCTGTTCGAAGGTCAGGACGCCGAGGTTCTTCAGGCCGATATTGGCGGCGTGGCGGGCGATGACCTTGCCCGCTTCGTCATAGAGGAACAGGCGAAAATTGGTGGTGCCCCAGTCGGCGGCGATCAGTGCAGGCGCGCTCATCTTATGTCTGTTCCTTATGAAAAATACGCCAGTGATCTACCCCTTGAACTTCTGCGGTTCAAGGCCGGTGTGACCCCGCAGCAGTTCACTTGGGATTTCAAACAACGTCCCCGCTTCACGGTCTTCGGGCATATCGACGGCGGCGGAAGTGACGAAAACGCGGTCCAGGGAGACACCGGCGAAACAGATATTGGTAATCTGCGTTGCGGGCATGGCGATCGAGAAGTCGAGGGCGCCGTCCGGGGTGAAGCGGCTGACTTTTGCGCCGCCCCAATGGGCAATCCAGACGCCACCCTTAGCATCGGTGGTCATGCCGTCGGGCGAACCCCAGTCGTCGGGGAAGTGGACGAACAGGCGCTTGTTCACCGCTTCGCCATCGACGATATCGAAGACGAAGACGTCGTTTTCGCCGGAATCGGTGTGGTAGATTCTGGCGTGGTCGGGTGAGAAGGTCGGGCCGTTGGCGACCTGATACGGGCCGTCGATTTCGACGTGACTGAGATCGGTGTCGAGACGGTAGAGCGCGCCGGACTTCTGCGTCTGAGGCTTGTGCATCGAACCGGCCCAGATGCGGCCCCGGTCATCGGCCTTGGCGTCGTTCAGGCGGTTGTCCGGCTCGTGCGGCGCGGGGTCGGAAATGTGTTTCAGGATGAAGGGGTCGAGCCGGAGTTCGTGGAAACCGCTCATCAGGCCCGCAATGAAGCCTCCGGCCTCGCGCTCGATCACCCACCCGATATGATCGGGGAAGTACCAGGTCTTTGCCGATCCGTCGGCGAGGTAAAAGGCGTGCAGCTTATTACCCAGTATATCGACCCAGTAGACGCAACCGTCGCGCTTCGACCACAGGAGGCCTTCGCCCAGAGCGGCTCCGGGGGCGGAGCGACGGATAATGGCATCTGTGGTTTCGGACATGACGGGCCTCCTCCTGTTATCGGTTATAGAGACAATATTTGTCCGACTATAGAAGCGCAGGCAAGCCGTCAAGTTTGTATGATAAATGTATGGGGCCGCAATAGAGGCTGTGCCGCGTCTTGCCTTCGGGGCTGGCAGGTTCAAGGTCTCGGTGGCGGGCGAAACATAAGACGGAACAAAAGCTTCAAAAAAATCCCGCAAATGTGACCTTACGTCTATCTTGACGTTTGCGTAAACCGGGCGCAAGTAGGACGCAACCTATAATCACAGGAGGATGGCAATGGCCAGCTTAAGCCCAGGCGCCTATATCTATGACGCGGTACGCACCCCGCGCGGTAAGGGCAAGAAGGACGGCAGCCTGCATGAAATTACCGCTCTGGACCTGTCGCGTCAGGTCCTGAAAGGGCTTAAGGATCGCAACAGCCTCGATACGGCTCTGGTCGATGACGTGGCCTTCGGCTGCGTGACTCCGGTAGGCGAACAGGGCGGCGACATCGCCCGCGCGGCGGTTCTGGCGGCGGGTTATTCGGAAACGACCGGCGGCATTCAGGTCAACCGTTTCTGCGCCTCAGGCCTTGAAGCGGTCAATATCGCGGCGGCCAAGGTGATTTCGGGTGAGGCCACCATGGCCATCGGCGGCGGCGTCGAAGCCATGAGCCGCGTGCCCATGGGCTCGGATGGCGGGGCATGGGCCATCGATGTCAACGCGGCCTTCCCGACCTATTTCGTGCCGCAGGGCGTGTCGGCGGACATGATCGCCACCAAGTGGGGCTTTTCGCGCGCCGATGTCGATGCCTATGCGGTTGAAAGCCATAAACGTTCGGCGCAGTCGTGGGCCGAGCAGCGCTTCAAAAAGTCGATCCTGCCGGTGAAAGATCAGATGGGGGTCACCCGTCTTGATCACGATGAAACCATCCGCCCCAATACCGACATGCAGACTCTGGGCGGGCTCAATCCGTCGTTTGCCATGATGGGGGAAATGGCCTTCGATGCGGTGATCAATCAGCGCTATCCGGAAATCGAGCGCGTCAATCACGTCCACACCCCTGGCAATTCTTCGGCCATCGTCGATGGTGCGGCCGCCGTGCTGATCGGGTCGGCCGAAGCCGCTTCGCTGTCGGGGCTGAAGCCGCGCGCGCGCATCAAGGGCATGGCCTCGATCGGTTCCGAGCCGTCGATCATGCTGACAGGGCCGTCCTATGCGACGGAAAAGGTTCTGAAAAAGCTCGGCATGAACGTGTCGGACATCGACCTCTATGAGTTGAACGAAGCGTTCGCCTCGGTCGTGCTGCGCTATATGCAGGTGCTCGATATCCCGCATGACAAGATCAATGTCTGCGGCGGGGCTATCGCCATGGGCCACCCGCTGGGGGCAACCGGGGCGATGATCCTCGGAACGGTGCTTGATGAGCTTGAGCGTACGGGCAAGGCCACCGCGCTGGTGACGCTGTGCGTCGGCGGCGGCATGGCTACGGCCACCGTGATCGAGCGCATCTAAAGGACAGGGAAGGATAACGACAATGGAATGCTTCAAGACTGAACTTGATGCGGATGGCATCCTGCTGGCCACCTTCGATGTGCCGGGCAAGACGATGAACACCTTCACCAAGCAGGCTCTGGCCGATCTGGCGGAAATCGCCGGACGTGCCAAAACCGACGCTGAGGTCAAGGGCGTGGTGATCACCTCGGGCAAGACCACCGGCTTCTGCGCCGGGGCTGACCTTGAGGAAATGCTGGGCGGCGCGTGGGAAGCCAAATCGGACCCGAAAGACCCGGAAGGGGCGCTGAAGGCTGGTTTTACCGCGGCGTTCGAGATGAACCGCGTTTACCGCCTGCTGGAAACCTGCGGCAAGCCGGTGGCGGTGGCCATCAATGGTCTGGCGCTGGGTGGCGGTCTGGAACTGTCGCTCGCCTGTCACTACCGCGTGCTGAACGACGGCCCGAAGACGCAGGTCGGCCTGCCGGAAATCAAGATCGGCCTGTTCCCCGGCGGTGGCGGGTCGCAGCGCCTGCCACGCCTGATCGGCGCTCAGGCCGCGCTGATGGCCATGTCGGAAGGCAAGAGCTTCA
>JASGGL010000212.1:0-4499 GCA_047605065.1 Asticcacaulis sp. | reverse complement strand
ACGTGTCGGCCTTCGGTGGCATCGTGGCGCTGAACCGCAAGCTGGATGCGGCCACTGCCGCGAAAATCGTCGAAATCTTCACCGAAGTCATCGTCGCCCCTGAAGCCGATGATGAAGCGCTGGAAATCGTCAAGGCCAAGAAGAATCTGCGCTTGCTGGTTACCGGTTCTCTGCCCGATCCGCTGTCGGGCGGTCAGGTGTTCCGTTCGGTCGCCGGTGGTCTTCTGGTGCAGTCGCGTGACACCGCCCGCATCACCGCCGCTGATCTGAAAATCGTCACGAAGCGCCAGCCGACCCCGACCGAGATCGAGGACATGCTGTTTGCCTTCACGGTCGCCAAGCACGTTAAGTCCAACGCCATCGTTTACGCCAAGGATGGCCGTACGGCGGGTATCGGCGCCGGTCAGATGAACCGTCGCGACTCCGCCCGCATCGCCGCCCTGCGCGCTCAGGAAGCCGCCGAAAAGATCGGCCTGACGGAATCGCTGGCCAAGGGTTCGGCCTGCGCCTCGGAAGCCTTCTTCCCCTTCCCGGACGGCCTGCTCGAAGCGGCGGCGGCGGGCGCTACGGCGGTTATTCAGCCCGGCGGTTCGATCAAGGACGCCGATGTCATCGCTGCCGCCGACGAGGCGGGTTTGACCATGGCCTTTACCGGAATTCGAGTGTTCCGTCACTAAACGGGGATCTTTTTCCTTCTGAGGGCGTCGGTGTCATTTTCTGGTATTTATATACCCGCGTCGCTGACCTCCTGCTCAGATGAAAAAATCTCTCCCGTTTATAATTCGCACTCTTCAGATCCTCCCCTGATTTCAGGGGAGGTGGATTTTGGAGCGAAGCGACAAAAGACGGTGGGGTTAATCCCGCCGTCGTAACCCCACCCGGCCTTTCAGGCCACCCTCCCCTGAAATCAGGGGAGGTGCTTTTGTTCTCTTGTCATGCTACCCATCCCTTGGGGACTTAAGTTTTCGAGGGATTTTTCATGCCCGATACACTGGCGGAACGCTATGAGCGCCTGTCGGCCTGTACCGAAGTCTTCGGTCCGGATGACCTTATGGCGCGCCCCGCCCTGCTTCTGTTCCATGGCTGCGGCGGCGTGCGCCCCCACATCTATCGCTACGCCCAGCGCGCGGCGGCATTGGGGGTGCGGGCCTTCGTCATCGACTCGCTGAAGATGCGCGGCTGGGGCCGGGCGCACGGCGTCAGTCTGGTCTGTACGGGTCTGGCGCTTCAGGGCTATGAGCGCTCGGGCGATGTGCTGGCGGCCATTTACGGCATTTCCCAGCGTCCGGACGTGCTGACGGATCAGCTCATGCTGGCGGGCTGGAGCCACGGCGGCTGGTCGATCATGGACCTGATGACGCAGCCCCTGACCAAACCGGGGGAGGCGAAGCTGGCCGACCCCGACGCGGCGCTGATCGAACGGGTGAAGGGTCTCTTTCTCGTCTATCCCTATCTCAACTTCCCGGCGCGCAGCCTGAACCACGGCTGGGTGTTCCACCCGCCCACCCGCGTCGCTCTGGCTAAAAAGGACCATCTGTCGCCCTATGCGCGCTCGGTGGGCGTGTTCGAGCGTCTTAAGGCCGAAGGCCTGCCGGTCGAGATTCAGGGCTTCGATTCCACCCACGCTTATGATGAGGAAACCTTCGGCGGCCTCAACCCCATGCAACACGACGAAGCCGCCTATGAGGGCACGGCGCAGATGATGGAAGCCTTCCTGACCGAGGCCTTCGGTCTGGAACCGGCGGCCTTAAGCGCGACAGGCTGATGGATAGCCTGAGCCAGCGCTATGAGCGTCTATGGCCGCACGCCACGGTGATGGGGCCGCAAGACGAGACGCCGCGTCTGACCGTGGTGCTGTTTCACGGCTGTGGCGGGGCGGGGCGCAATATCCATCTGTTTGCGCGTTATGCCGTCTCTCTGGGCCTGAGGGCCGTCATCGTCGACGCCTATGGTCCGCGCGGCCTTAAGCGGCGGCTGGCGGCCTTTCTGGCCTGTAACGGCCTGTGGCTAAGGGGGTATGAACGCTCAGGCGACGTGCTGGCCATGTTATGGGGTCTGTCGCAGCGGCCCGAGGTCGATGGCGTGGTTCTGGCCGGATGGAGTCACGGGGCGTGGGCGATCATGGACCTGATGACGCAGGGCCTGACGCGGCCTGGTGAAGCGCGCCTCAGCGATCCGGACCCGCGCTGGCTTGCCGATGTGCGAGGCCTGTTCCTCATGTACCCTTATGTGAACTTTCTGGCCCGCGCCAAGGACCGGTCATGGCGGACGATCCGTCCGACCCTGATGGTCATGGCGCTGCGCGACCATCTGGCGGGGTTCAGTCTGTCTCTGAAGGCGGTGCGCCATCTGCGGCGTCAGGGCGTGCCGCTGGAAACCGTTGTGGTCGATTCCACCCATGCTTTCGATGAACTGGGGGCCGACCGCTTCGGTTTTATGAAATACGACCCGCAATCGGTGGAAACCGTGCGGGCCGCGTTTGCTGAATTTGTGAGCGGCCTGAAACCGGCTCAGTGACCGCTGTGTTCGGGCGTCGAAGCGGATGCACCACTGAGCGGGGTATTCGACACCGCCGCCTCTATGGTCACCGGTCCAGCCTTTTCAAAGGTCAGGGTCAGGCTCTGAACGCCGCCATCCGCCGGACGCGTCTTCAGCCCCAGCAACATGATGTGGTTGCCGCCGGGCTTAAGCTCGAGCGTTTCGCCCGCCTTGATCACAAAGCCTTCGGGCATGGCCGACATCATCATCTTATCGCCGTCCATTTTCATGGTGTGCAGTTCGACGGTTTCGGCGCAGTCACAGGCCGCCGAGATCAGGCGATCGTCGGTCTGACCGGTGTTTTTAACCGTCACATAGGCGGCGGTGTTAGGGTTTTGCCCCAATGCGGCGCGTACGGCGTAGTGCGACAGCTCAAGCCGGTTCACTGTTTTGACGCCGTTGATGTCACTCTTCGTTTCGACCTTTGTGACGTGGCCGTCGGAGGCCTCGGACTTGCTTTGCGAAGAGGACTGGCTCCCGCAGGCCGTCAGAGACACCGTCGTCAGAGAGAGGGCCGCCAGAGACAGTATGGTAAGCTTACGCATGGTTTCCTCCTGATGCTCTCCGGTTCGGCGGAGAGGTGGGTTACCCCCAAAGACCGATGATCTTTTTGACGTCCGCAACGACCGGATCGGCCGCCGCCGCCGCGGTTTCGGCCCCGGCCTTAAGCACGCGATCGATTTCCGCCGGGTCGTTGAGCAGGGCGCGCAGGCGTTCGGAGATGGGCGACATCTTATCGACCACCACATCGGCCAGAGCCGGTTTGAACGCTCCGAAGCCCTTGCCGCCGAAATCGGCCAGAACCTCGGCCACCGTCACACCGGCCAGAGCCGCATAGATGCCGACAAGGTTCTTGGCTTCGGCGCGACCTTCCAGACCGGCCTCTTCCGAAGGCAGGACATCGGCGTCCGACTTGGCCTTCTTGATCTTCGACGCGATGGTGTCGGCATCGTCGGTCAGGTTGATGCGCGAATTGTCCGATGGGTCGGATTTCGACATCTTGGCCGTACCGTCACGCAGGCTCATGATGCGCGCACCCGGCCCCTGATAGAGGGTGTCGGGCAGGGGGAAGTAGTCGGTCTTGTAATCGTGGTTGAACTTCTTGGCCACGTCGCGGGTCAGCTCAAGGTGCTGACGCTGGTCTTCGCCGACCGGCACGTGCGTCGCCTTGTAAAGCAGGATGTCGGCGGCCTGAAGCACCGGATAGGTGTAAAGCCCGATGGAGGCGCGCTCCTTATCCTTGCCCGCCTTGTCCTTGAACTGCGTCATGCGGTCGAGCCAGCCCAGACGCGCCACGCAGTTGAACAGCCAGGCCAGTTCGGTGTGCGCACGCACGCCCGATTGCGGGAAGATGGTCGATTTGGCCGGGTCGACACCGGCGGCAAGGTAGCAGGCGGCGATTTCGCGTGTCTGCGACAGGAGTTTTTCCGGGTCCTGCCAGACGGTGATCGCGTGCAGGTCGGCAATCATGTAGAAGCGCGCCGCCTCTAAGGATTGCATGTCAGCGAACTTTTTCAGCGCGCCGAGATAGTTGCCGAGGTGCAGCGAGCCGGAGGCCTGAATGCCGGACAGAATGCGCATATGTACTTCCTAACCCTTTCTGAGGGCTTTTCTGATGTCGGACGGGCGAACGGCCCGCGTAAGGAACAGTAGGGCGATATAAAGGAAAAGACCGGCAAAACAAACGCCCACAATGGCGATTTCCTTGGTCAGATGCGGGGTGATCTGGCGCAGGGCGGTCTCGATCTCAGGGCGCATATAGGCACACAGGCCGCAGAAGCCCGCCATCAGCGCGCCGCACAGGGTGATTTTAACAAGGCCTGCAGTGGCCTTCGGCCCCAGCGTCCACGTCTTGCGCCGCGCCAGCGTCACCAGCATGAGCACGACATTGACCCACGAGGCTGCGGACGTACCGATGGCCAGCCCGGCCACGCCGATGATCGGGAAGAGGGTCAGGCCGC
>JASGGL010000211.1:0-4580 GCA_047605065.1 Asticcacaulis sp. | reverse complement strand
TATAACGTCACCGAAGACGCCGATCTGGGCTTTCGTCTGGCGAGGCATGGATACGACATGGACCTGATCCACCTGCCCACTTTTGAGACGCCGCCCGATACCCTCAGGTCATGGCTTCCGCAAAGGTGCCGATGGATCAAGGGATATATGCAAACCCTGCTGGTCCACAGCCGCACCCCAAGACGCCTGTCCCCCGCCATTACCGGTGCCCTGTTGCTCAGCCTTGGGCTCGGGACCCTGTCGGCGATCTGCTATGCGCCGTTTATGGCCCTGTTACTGGCGCGCTCACTCTTAAGCCTGCTGCAACCGGGCGCGGTGCTGATGAACTGGCCGGACCTTCTGCTTTTGTGCCTCAGCCTGACAGCGGCGCAACTCAGTCTCGCCATCGGCGCACGCCGCGCCAACCTGCCCCTGAGCCTGAATGACCGGCTTATGGCTCCCGTCTATTGGGCGCTGCAATCTCTGGCGGCGATCTTTGCCTGCCATCAGTTGCTGGTGAAGCCCTTCCACTGGGACAAGACCGACCACAGCCCAATGGCCACCGCCCCGCGATGAATAGGCTTTGACGCCAGCCATAACGGGCGGTATTGCCAGCATATGACCTCGATCAGCTCCGCTCCTCTGACATTGCGCACCCTGCCGTGGCGCGACTACGCCCTTATCGATTCCGGCAATGGCCGTAAGCTGGAGCGCTATGGGCAATATCTTGTCGTCCGCCCCGAGCCTCAGTGCTGGTGGGCACCGAAATATCCGGACCTGTGGGCTAAGGCCGACGCCGTCTTCGATGCCGAAAACGAGGACGAGGACGGCGGGCGCTGGGCGTTTCAGCGCCGCCCCGAAGAGCAGTGGGCGCTGGGCTACGACACCGTCAAATTCTATGGCCGCTTCACCTCCTTCCGCCACCTCGCCTTCTTCCCCGAACAGGCCGCCAACTGGGCCTGGCAGAAGACGGCGATCGAACAGCAGGGCGGGCAGCCGCGCGTCCTCAACCTGTTCGGCTATACCGGTGTCGCCAGTCTGGTCTGCGCCGCCGCCGGTGCGCGCGTCACCCATGTCGACGCGTCGAAAAAGTCCGTGGCCTATGCACGCGACAACGCGGCCCTGTCCGGCATGGCCGAAGCCCCGATACGCTGGATCGTCGAAGACGCCCGCAAATACGTGCAGCGCGAAGTCAAACGCGGCTCCAAATACGAGGGCATAATTCTCGATCCCCCGAAATATGGCCGTGGCCCGACAGGCGAGGTCTGGCACCTTTTCGAGGACCTGCCCGAACTGCTCGACCTGTGTACGCAGTTGCTTTCGGACGATGCCGCCTTTCTGTTGCTCAACGCCTATGCGGCGCGCGTGTCAGGCCCGGCTCTTGCGCACCTGATGGCACAATCGATAGGTACGCGCGGCGGTCAGATCGACTACGGCGAACTGACGCTGGTCGAAGACAGCCTCACCCCGAAAGGCGTCAAACCCGCAGACATCGCCCCGCGTGAGTTCGGCCTTTCCTTCTTTGCGCGCTGGATGAAAAATCCGGTTTAAGATCATGATTAAACAGATAACCTCTCTTACGAACCAGACGATCAAGGATATCCGCGCCCTGCATATGCGCAAGGAACGCGAAGCCACGAAACAGTTTCTGGCCGAAGGGCTAAAGATCATTATCGACGCGCTGGATCAGGGCTTCGCGCCGCAGGTCCTCATCTATGGCAAGGACGCCGATCATCATCCGCTACTGAAACGCGCCATCGATGAGACGCTGGCGGCGAACGGACAGGTGCTCGAAGTCACCCGCGAAATCCTCGAAAAGGTGGCCCGCAAGGAAAACCCGCAGATGGTGCTGGCGGTCTTCCCTCAGCTTATCCGCCGCCTGTCCGATATCGACCCGAACAGTAATGAGGTATGGGTGGCGCTGGAACAGGTCCGCGATCCCGGCAATCTCGGCACCATTATCCGCACCGCCGACGCGGCGGCCATCGGCGGGGTTATTCTGATCGGTGATTGCGTCGACCCGTTCAGCGTTGAAACCGTCCGCGCCACCATGGGCTCGATCTTCGCCCTGCCCATCGTCAAATGCACACGCGAGGAATTTCTGGCGGACCGTGCGCGCTGGACGGGGTCTGTGGTCGGGACGCTCCTGAGCGCCAAGCACGATCACCGCAGCGCGCCCTATAAGCGCCCGACCCTGATCGTCATGGGCACCGAGCAGTCCGGCCTGACGCCGGATGTGGCCGATACCTGCGATCTCAATGTCAAGATTCCCATGCGCGGCCGCGCCGACAGCCTCAACCTGTCGGTGGCCACAGGCATTATGATTTACGCCGCCTGCGGCCTTTGATGAAACCTCGCAGCCAGAGTGCTTCCGGTAAAGGGGATCCCCCTTTGTCGAAAAGAAGCGCGCCATAACAAAATCTTAGAGCGAATGCCGATCTGTCTAAACCAGGTCGGCGCTCTAAGCGGCTCTTCTTATTAAAAATTTGTCATTCAGCCTGCATTCAGATTCCGGCTTATAGGTTTTTTACGGGGTCCGGGCTGGGCGCTTGACCCTTTTCAACCGAAAACGGAGTCAGGAAAATGAAACCGATATTCAGGCTCATGGCCGCGGCCACTCTGGCGGCCTCAATGGCAGCCTCTCTGTCCGGATGCATCATGTATCTGGAGGGCGATGCACGAAGCCCGCACGCGCCGGAAGCCAAATCCCCGTCGCTTGCGCAAGCCCGCGCTCACGCTAACTGAGCGCCTCCAACCTCCATCATCACCTTAACTCAGAAAGATAATGCCATGAAATCCATTGCTCTTAAGCTTGCTGCGCTCGCCGTTCTCGCCACCGCCCTGTCGGGCTGCGTCGTCATCGTCAAGGACGATCAATCCAAACCCGTACACAATCACAACGAAAAGATCAGCAAGAACAATCAGGCGTAAGCGTAAGGCCCGCCGCGCTCCAGCGCCCGCCGGTAAGCCGGGCGCTGGTGGATGCGGTCGACGAAGGTGCGCAAGGCGGCCCGCTCTCCCGCGCCCGCACGGCTGACCGCGGCCTCCAGCGGAAAACTCATCATGATATCGGCGGCGCTGAATTCAGAGCCTGCGAACCAGCCCCCCGGTGTCAGCGCCTCTTCCCAGAAGGCCATATGGGTCTGAAGCCCCGGCGTCACCATCGATTTTTCCAGACCTTTGGAAATAAGTTTCGCCACCGGCCGGATGAAAAACGGCACACGACGCGGTATCTGGGTCGTGATCAGTTTCAGAAGCAGCAGGGGCATGGCCGAACCTTCGGCATAGTGCAGCCAGTAGCGCATAGCCCGTCGTTCCGCCGCCGCCTGAGGGACAAGCCGCCCTTCGGCGTAGGTCTCCAGAATATAATCCACTATAGCCCCGGTTTCGGCGACCGTAACGCCGCCGTCCGTGATAACCGGCGACTTCCCCAGCGGGTGAACGGCCTTTAACTCAGGCGGCGCAAACAGACGGGCATCCCGCTCATAGCGCACGATCTCGTAGTCCAGCCCCAGTTCCTCCAACAGCCATAGGACACGCTGAGACCGGGAGTTATTGAGGTGATGAACGACGATCATCTCTTCAGGCATCTTTTCAGGCCTCCGAACGGCGAATAGCCATCAGCATAACCGATCAGGTGCCTCTTGGCTTGGCCCGCGTCGTCGGATCGGCGTTTTTGGGGTCTTCCGGCCACACATGGCGCGGGTAACGCCCTTTCATCTCGGTGCGAACTTCAGCCCACGAGCCTTCCCAGAAAGCCGGAAGGTTTTTGGTGATCTGAATGGGCCGGTGCGCCGGCGAAAGCAGGGCCAGCGTCACGGGCGTGCGGTTAACACCGATGACCGGATGCTGAGCGACGCCATAAAGCTCCTGAACCCGCACCTCTACACGCGGCCCGCCTTCGGCAGCGTAGTCGATGCGGATATTCGAACCCGTCGGCATTTTCAGGGTTTCCGGGGCCAGCTTGTCCAGAGCACGTTGCTGATCGTAATCGAGCATGCCCATAAGCGCCTGCGATACATCGGACGCGTTCAGGGACAAAAGCGGACGCCCGGATGCATATGGCCCCAACCAGTCTTCAAGCCCCGATAACAGGGCCTCATCCGACATATCAGGCCAGATATTATCCTCTGCATGCAGGAAGTTTACCCTTGCGCGTAAGCTTTTGGCATTTTCGGAAAATTTAAGTATCTTCAATCCATTTGACCGGATTTCCTCAGCTTCTGCGGCAACCAGAAGCTCCGGCGGAACCGATGGCAGGGGCCGCGCCGACAAGGTAAGCTCCCCCAGCCGTACCTGTTCTATCGCGCGGAAACGGCCATTGTTTTTCTCAAGAACCGTGCGTTTTTCCAGACGGCCGGCAAAGCGGTTCAGCAACTCGGCTTCACTTAGTGCCGCCGCCAGAAGTACGCGGTCGCGCCCTGTGCCGCCGCCCAGTTCACCCACGGCGATATAGGTTTCCCGGGCCAGCGGATCGTGTTCGTCCACATAGACGCCGCGCCCGTTGGCCATGACGAATTCACCCGCCTTACCGCGCGCTCTGGCCACACGCTCCGGAAAACATTCGGCCAGCAGGGTATGGACGGAGGTGACGGCCTCTG
>JASGGL010000210.1:0-4592 GCA_047605065.1 Asticcacaulis sp. | reverse complement strand
ATATAGACAGTCTCGATCTGGCCACTCTGGTTGTTGCGCTGGAGGAAAAGACCGGACTTCAGCCCTTCCGTGACGGCTTTGTCCTGTTCCACACGGCGGGTGAACTGGCGGCCCTGTTCACGAAAGATGCCTAGATGAATATGAGCGTCGGTGCGTCATTCACGCTGATCGAGGACGGGCAGGTTCTGACCGCCGCCGATCTGCGTGCACGCGCTGACGCTATCTCAGTCTTGGGGCCTGTCGCAGGTGGCATTTACGGCGCGGATGACCGGTCGGTGGCCGGTCTGATCGTCGCCCTGATGACGGCACATAGCCAAAAGACAGACCTGTATGTTCAACGTGTGCAGGGTGCGCTTGCCGCGACGGGTGAGGAGGTGTCAGGCAAAATCTGGTTGCAGACCTCGGGCACGACGGGGACACCCAAATGGGCCGGACACGATATGGCGCGACTGGTGGCCGCGATTGCAACGGGGGGCGGCGCTCCGGCGCGCTGGCTTCTGACCTATCATCCGTTCAGCTTTGCCGGTCTTCAGGTGATTCTGTCGGCGCTGATCGGTGGTCACACCCTGATCGCTCCGCCTGAAGGGGCCGATGTCGCCGCCATGGCGCAACTGGCCGGAACGACGGCCCCGACGCACATCAGCGGTACGCCGACCTTCTGGCGCGCCTTTCTGATGAGCGCGCCGCGCGACCTGTCCTTACGAGCGGTGACTCTGGGCGGGGAAGCGGTCGATCAGGGCCTGCTCGATGCCCTGCGCCAGCGTTTCTCAGACGCGCACATCCGCCACATCTACGCCACCACCGAAGCCGGTGTGGTCCTGACGGTCAGCGACGGTCAGGCCGGGTTCCCGCAAAGTGCACTCAGCGGTCGGCTGGCCCTGTCGGATCAGGGGACGCTGCTGGTCGATGGCCACGATACGCGCGATGCGGTGAGCGTCGAAGGCGGGCGGGTGCGCTTTCGCGGCCGTCTGGACAGTCTGGTCAATATCGGTGGGGTCAAGGTCTTTCCCGAAGAGGTTGAGGCCTATCTGGCGCAATGTCCGGCGGTCGCCGATGCGCGCGTGTGGCCGAGGCCTAACCCGATCACCGGTCATGTTCTCACCGCCGAAATCGCCCTTGCTCCGGAGGCGGACGAAGCGGTGGTGAAGGCGCATATTCAGGGCCTGCCGCGCGCCAGCCGACCGGTGGGCATCCGCTTCGTCGAGGCCATTGCGCGCGGCGACACAGGCAAGAAATCGAGGGCCGGGGCATGACGCGCTGGGTGATGATAAGCGGCGTGAGCCGCGGTTTAGGGCAGGCTATCGCTACCGATCTTCTGATGGCCGGGTACAATGTCGCGGGCTGTTCGACCAGCCATGGCGAGGCGGTTCAATCGCTTCAGGATCAGTACGCGGAACGCTTTTTCTGGATGGCCTGCGACATGGGCGATAGCGCCGCCATCGAGGCCTTTACGGTGGCTGCTGTGGCGCATTTCGCCGGCGCGCCCTGGGGCGTGGTCAACAATGCCGGTATGTCGGTCGAAGGCATTTTATCGACCCTGCCTCTGGCCGATATCGAGCGGGTTCTGCAGGTCAATCTGACCGGAGCCATGGCGTTGACGCGGGCCGCACTTCGACGCATGCAGCGCACCCGTCAGCCGGGACGCATCATCAATATTTCATCCATTACGGGCCTGCGCGGCTATACGGGCCTGAGCGCCTATGCGGCATCGAAGGCCGGGATGGACGGGTTCGGGCGCGCTCTGTCGCGTGAAGTCGGGCGACTGGGGATCACCGTTAATTCCATCGCGCCCGGCTATATGAAGACGGCCCTGTCCGCCGGGCTCGATGACCGTCAACTGGATCAGATCGTGCGCCGCACGCCTCTGGGCCGTCTGTGCGAGCTTTCCGACATCACGCCGCTGGTGCGCTTTCTGTTGTCCGAGGAGGCGGCGTTTATCACGGGGCAGACCCTGACCGTCGACGGAGGTTTGACCAGCTGATGGCGGCCTTTGCGGGAACAGGTCCGGTCTTGCGCGGCGTCGTCACGGCGCTGCCTGAAACCGTGAGCGAGAACCGCGATCTGGGGGCGCAGTTCGGCGAAGAGGCGATTGCGAAAATCATCGCCGCCACCGGCATCGAACGCCGTCCCGTCTCTGAGGCCCACACGGTTTCACAACTGGGGGCCGAGGCGGCGCAGCGGCTGATCGAGGGGCTGGGCTGGAGCGCGGACAGTATCGGGCTTCTGATCGTGGTGACCCAGACGCCGGACTATCCTCTGCCGTCGACGGCCTGCGTGCTGCAACATCGGCTGGGCCTGAGTTCCGGGACGGTCTGCCTCGATATCGGGTTGGGCTGTTCGGGCTATGTCTATGGTTTGTCGGTGGTGTCATCGCTGATGCAGGCGTCGGGTATCGCGCGCGCGCTACTGGTGACCGGCGACATGACGACGCGGATGATTGACGAAGACAACCGCGCCCTTAAGCCCCTGTTCGGTGACGCTGTGTCGGTGACGGCGCTGGAAAGCGGGGAGGCGACGCTGGCCGTTGATCTGGGGTCGGACGGATCGGGCGCGCCCTATCTGATTTCGCGCACCGGCGGCATGGCCGAAAGCGGTCCGGCGCGGCTGTTCATGGATGGCACGCAGGTCATGGCCTTTACGCTGAAGCAGGTCGCGCCCAGCATCGCCCGCGCGCTGGAGACGGCTGAGACGACGATAGAGGCGATGGACCATGTGGTGCTGCATCAGGCCAATGCCCTGATGCTCAGGACACTGGGGCATAAGATCAAGGCGCGCGACGATCAGATGGTCTATGCCGTGCGCGACTACGGCAATACGTCTTCGGCGTCCATTCCTCTGGCCCTGTGCGACCGCTTCATGACCCCTGATGCCGCCCCCACCCATGATAAGCCGATGCGTCTGCTGCTGTGCGGCTTCGGCGTCGGCTGGTCGTGGTCGACGGCGGTGTGGACGACACCGGTGCCGGATGTCATCGCTATCGTTCGGGTGCCGTGATGCAGATATGGGTGCGCACCGAAGCGTCCGCGCGGATCGGCCTCGGGCACTTTATGCGGTGTTTTGCCATTGCCGAGGCCGCGCGCCACAGCGGGTTTCCGGTGACCTTCCTGCTTAACGACACCGCCGATGCCATCAAATCGCGTCTGGCGCAGATCGGTGCGGGATGCCTGCGCCTCGATACGCCGATCGGCAGCCCCGAAGACGCCGCCGCCCTTAGGGCCATCGTCCCCAGAGGCGAAGTGATCCTGCTGGATTCCTATGCGCTGGGTGCCGACTTTTATGCTGATCTTTATACGGACTATCGGCTGGCCGTGATGGATGACCTGGCGGAGGTCAGGCCGCTTCAGGTGCATCTGGTTATCAATGCGGCGGTGTCGGCCAGCGCCGATCTCTATGCCGCGATCACGCCGGGGGCGCGTCTGTGCTTAGGCCCGGAATATGCGGCTATCCGTCAGGAGTTTCGCCGCTTCTACCCCTTGCCGCGTCGCGCCCATATCTGCGTCCTGTTCGGTGGATCGGACCCTAAGGGCTTTACGGCGGTGTGCGCCGAGGCCCTGCTCGAAGCCGCACCCATGCACGATATCCGGCTGATCGTCGGACCGGCCAACCGGGACGTCGACGCCTTGCGCACCCTGTGCGCCACCCACCCGGCGCTCAAACTCTACCTGTCGCCCGACAATGTGGCCGAGGTCTTAAGCGGGGCGTCTCTGGTCGTGACGGCCGCAGGCGGCAGCGTCGGCGAAATTGCCGCCATGCGCCTGCCGGCTCTGGTCATGGTGGTGGTCGATAATCAGGCGGCGTCGCTGACGGCCTCGCCCTATCCGGTTATGGACGCGCGCTCCGGCTGGCCCGAAGGCTTCAATGCCGAGGTCGAGGCCTTGCTGGGCGATCCGCGCGCGCGTTTGAATGCAGCGGCCGACGCCCACACCCTTGTCGACGGCCGTGGGGCGGAACGCATAGTGGAGGCCATGACCCGTGTATGATTTCCTCAGCTACCGAACGGTGCAAGCCGACGATGCGAAAATGCTGCTCGACTGGCGCACCTCACCGCGCATCACGCAATATATGCTCACCGACGTGCCCTATGACATCGCGCGTCAGACGGCGTGGATAGAGCGCTGCGCCACGCGCGACGACTATCATCACCGTATCATCCGCATCGAAGGCCGTGATGTCGGCTATTGCTCGATCACCCTGACCGACCGCGCCAACGGCATAGGTGAAATCGGCGTCTATGTCGGTGATCCGGATGTATCGACCACCCAGTCGGCCTATAACTTCCTCGGCACGCTGAACCACGCCTTTTGCACGCTGAACCTGCATAAGCTGGTCAACCATGTCGTCCACTGGAACGACCGCGTGGTGCGGGCGCAGGCCTTCAACGGTTATCGCCATGTGGGTGTGCTGAAAAACCACGTCCTCAAGGACGGAGTACGCCACGACCTGCATATTTTCGAGCAGGAGGCTGACGAATGGCGCGCCTTCCGCAAAAAATTCCGCGATACCCGTGACTGGGACGGCAACGAAACTATATAGGGGGTAGAGCGGAATGATTTCTGATGGAATCATTCCGCTTTGGGCCGCCATTGAGGCGG
>JASGGL010000209.1:0-4598 GCA_047605065.1 Asticcacaulis sp. | reverse complement strand
GCGAAGGTGCCGATGACCGATACCGGCACGGCCAGCAGCGGAATGATCGAGGCGCGCCAGGTCTGAAGGAAGACGATGACGACGATGACGACGAGGATGATGGCTTCGAGCAGGGTGTGGATCACGGAGTCGATCGATTCCTGCACATATTCGGTCGTGTCGTAGGCAATGCGGTACTCGACGCCCTCGGGCATGGTCTTCTGAAGCTCGGCCATGGTCTTTTTGACGTCGGCGGCGACCTTCAGCGAGTTGGCCCCCGCCTGTTCGAAGATGGGGATGCCGATGGCCTTCTGGTTGTTGAGCAGCGAGCGCAGCGAATAGTCGGCGGCCCCCAGCTCGACACGGGCGATATCGCCCAGATAGGTCACCGCGCCGTCCTGCGAGCGGACGACTATGTTGCGGAAATCGTCTTCGGTTTTCAGACGGCCCTGAGCGTTGACCGACATCTGAAGCGTGATGTCGGGCGCGCCGGGCGATGCGCCGACGATGCCGGCGGCGGCCTGAACGTTTTCGCCGCGTACGGCGTTAGCGACATCCGAAGCCGACAGGCCGCGCTCGGCGACCTTCTGCGGGTCGAGCCAGATACGCATGGCGTATTCGCCGCCGCCGAACATCTGAACCGGGGCGACGCCCTCGACCTTTTGCAGGCGGTCCTTGACGTGGATCAGGGCGTAGTTGCGCAGGTAGTTTTCGTCATAACGGCCATTGGGCGAGACGAGGTGGACGACCAGCGGCAGGGACGACTGGCTCTTCTGCGTCGTGACGCCCAGGGCGCGCACGTCCGAAGGCAGGCGGGCTTCGGCCTGACTGACGCGGTTCTGGACCATCTGCTGGGCCAGATCGGCGTCGGTGCCGAGCTTGAAGGTCAGGGTCAGGGTCATCTGACCGTCGGTCGTCGAAGCTGACGACATGTAGAGCATGTTCTCAAGGCCGGTGACGGCTTCTTCGATCGGCGTGGCGACGGTTTCGGCGATGACGGCGGGGCTGGCGCCCGGATAGATGGCGCGCACCACCACCTGAGGCGGGACGACCTCCGGGTATTCGGAAACGGGCAGGGTGCGCAGGCTTAAGAGCCCGAACACCACGATGAGGAGCGACAGCACACCGGCAAAGATCGGCCTGTCGATGAAAAATCTGGAGAGGTTCATGGCATGGCCCTTCGGGCAACATGAGGGTTGAGAGTAGGGTTCGGACGCAAAAGGCCCCCACCACCCCCGCGCAAGCGCGGCGGTCCCCCTCCCCGCGTAGCGGGGAGGTATGATCAGCGAGAGGCTTCAATACTCCCCCGCCACGCGGGGGAGGTGGCGCGTAGCGCCGGAGGGGGGCCTTGCTTACGCGTTAGGCTTGGGCGTGGCGTCGATGACGGGTTTGAGCGCCACCAGTTGCGGGGCGACCACCGTGCCGGGACGCAGGGCCTGAAGGCCGGACATCACGATGCGGTCGCCGGGTTTCAGGCCCGAAGTGACGACCTTCTGGCCGTCGATCGTGCCGCCGAGCTGGATTTCGCGGTATTCGACGGCATTGCCCTTACCCACCACATAGACGAAGCGCTTCGACTGATCGGTGCCGATGGCGGTTTCGCTGATCAGGATGACCGGCTTCGGGGTCGCCTCGCCCATCTGGATGCGGACGAACTGACCGGGGATCAGCTTGCCATCGGCATTGGCGAAGACCGCGCGGGCGCGCACCGTACCTGAGCGGCTGTCGAACTGATTATCGATCAGTTGCAGGTGGCCGTTGAGCGGCTCAGAGCCGTCGTCCAGTTGCAGCTTCACCGGCACGCGCTCGAACGCGGCACCATTGAGGTCCTTAAGCGTGCGGTTGATCACCTCTTCGTCGGCGTCGAAGCTGGCATAGATGGGCGACACCGAAACCAGCGTGGTCAGAAGCGGTGCGCCAGGACCGGCGGCCACCAGATTGCCCTGCGTGATTTCGATCTTGCCTACGCGGCCCGAAACCGGAGCGCGGACCTGCGTGTAGGAGAGGTTGAGATTGGCGGCCTGAAGCACGGCCTGAGCGGCGGCGAGGTCGGCTTCGGCGCTGCGTAAGGAATTGATGCGGGTTTCGGCTTCGGACTGTGAGATGGCGCGCTCATTGAGCAGGCGTTCGGCGCGGTCGTTTTCCGAGCGGGCCAGAGTCAGTCGGGCCTGAGCGGCCTGAACCTGAGCGCGGGCGCGGGCGGCTTCGGCGGCGTAGGGGGCCGGGTCGATAGTGACCAGAAGCTGACCTTCCTGAACGAAGGCCCCTTCGCGGAAGTGGATGGCTTTGACCGCGCCGGAGACGCGCGAGCGGATTTCGACGCGTTCAACGGCTTCGAGACGGCCGGAAAAGGCGTCCCAGCCGGTGACGGTCTGTTCTTCGACCAGGGCGGCCTTGACCGGCATGGCCGCAGGGGCAGCAGCGGCAGTTTGTTCTGAGGCGTTGGAGGTCACGGCATAGATGCCGAAACCACCAGCGGCCAGAACGGCGACGGCGGCGGCGGTCAGGAGGGCCTGACGCGGCGTGCGCCGGTAAAGATCGGAGGGCGTTAACATGCGGGTCACCTTCGGGAGAAAGGGAGGGAAATCGATTTGCAGCGAACTTGAAAAATGGCTGACGAGAGCTATTTATGTACTGTTCCGCAAATTAATAGGGGCGTGAACATAATTTTGTGCGAATTGGTACAAAATTTTGTCAGCAGCGTCCCATAAACACCGCGGAACCCGCTTAAACGGCGTGGTTTCTATGGGAATCATTCCGCTCTGGGTCGCTTTGGGCCGCCATTGAGGCGGCGGCCAGGGTGGCGTAGCCACCGTAAAGATGGGGCAGGACATGACATATGCGTGTCAGGGACTGGCAGTAGCGGATCGGAACGGTTACATAAGGGGAGTGGTAAGGAGTAATGTGTTGCCATGGCGCACCAGCCCTACGAGACATTGATTCATAAGGCCGAAGCCTCCGGCGAACTGGCGGAGCTGCCGGTTGTCGAGGCATGCGGTGATCAGGCGATCGATGAAACGGCCTGCTGCAAAAGGCCGCGCGGGCGTCCGCGCGCCTATGATCCGAACGAAGTGCTGGAAAAGGCGCTGCGCCTGTTCTGGGAAAAAGGCTTTGCCGCGACCTCGCTCGACGATCTGGTTGAAGCGACCGGCGTCAATCGCCCCAGCCTCTATGCCGGGTTCGGCGACAAGGAGGCGCTCTATCTCAAATCCATGCAGCGCTATCGCAACAAGCTGAGCGAGCAGCTGGATCAGGTTCTGACCTGCAACGGTCAGGGCGACAGCGTGCTGGGCATCATCCGGCGCTATTTCGACATTCTCATCGACACCTATACGGGCGAAAGCGAGCACCCGCTGGGCTGTGCCTTCGTGTGTACGGCGCTGAACGAGGCCCCGCAGCACGAGTCGATTCTGGAGATGCTGCAAAACACCATCGAAGAGTTCGATCAGCGATTCGAGCGCTTCTTCGCCCTCAGCCAGTCGTTCGGCTGCCTCAAGCCGGGGCATGATCCTAAGGTGCTGGCGCAGATGATCAGCGGCATTACCGCCAATCTGGGTATCCGCGCCCGTGCCGGGGCGACGGCGCATGACCTGCGCGCCCTTGTCAATAACGCGACGGCCATGCTGTTTGCCTGATCGCGGTTGCCTGATCGCAGTTGACAGGGCGCGAGGCTTTTCTACTCTGTGTACGGTCAGTTGGGGAGATGTCCGATGTCGCCGGATTACGGCGCGCTTGCCGAAGAGATGATTCGCGCGCAGACGCCGGACGCCCGCTTCGGCCTTCTGAGCGGCGCGCTGGCGGCGCGTGGTTTCGATCAGGTCAATTACGGCTTCTTCGACCCCGAGGCGGCGGCACGTGAAGAGGCGCAGGTGATCTTCCTGTCGACCATGAGCGGCGAGTGGCTCGACTATTACTACGACCGGGAACTGCACCTGAGCGACCCGCTGGTGCGTCAGATCCGTCATCGTAATCTGATGCCCTATCAGTGGGGCGAGCGCATGTCGTCGCGCATCGAGGAGACGGCGGTAAAGGCGGCCTCCGATCTCATCTTCGAGGCCGGCCTGAAATCGGCCCTGTGTGTGCCTTTGACCGGCGTGTTTTCTCCGGACAGGCCCGTGGCGGGTATGACCATCGGCACCTCGCTCAGGGAGAGCGAGTTCGAGCGGCAGGTAGGCGATGATGTGATGCCGCTTCTGGCGCTGACGCACCTGTTCCACGATCTGTCTATCGGGGCGCTGATGCGGCAGAAGGTCGGGGCTTCGCCCCTGACGGCGCGCGAACGCGACTGTCTTCAGTATATCGCCCATGGTCTGCGTCAGGACGCCGTGGCCCATAAGCTGGGCCTGTCGCGGGTGACGGTGGAAATGCATCTGCGCAAGGCGCGCGAAAAGCTTAAGGCGCAATCCTTGCCTCAGGCGGTGGCGCGCGGGCTGCAATTCGGTGAAATCGAGCCGTAAAAGCGGGTTTTATACGTGCAACCTATGGAAATCCACAGGTTGCGGCGCAACGGGCAGGCTGGGTAAGGTGAAAACGTCCGCAGGCCTATCCCGGCGCGCGACCCTCCGGACGCGCGTCTCTTGCGGGCCGTATTTTGTTTTTGCTGTTTATGTCCTGACTTT
>JASGGL010000208.1:0-4603 GCA_047605065.1 Asticcacaulis sp. | reverse complement strand
GGTCCATGTCCATCTTGGTGGTCATGTCCCTGAGCATGTCCTTCGTGATGCCGTGTTCTTCGAGTGACGGCAGCAGGAAGGAAGCCGGAACGCCGGAAATGGCGGGCGTATAGACGATGTCTTTGGCCGAGGATTGGGTGAGCATGGCCTTATAGCCTTCGCTGGCCATGGCCTCCTGCGTGGCGATGAAGCGCGTGCCCATATAGGCGAAGTCTGCGCCCATCATTACGGCGGCGGCGATATCCGAACCGGTCGACAGGCAGCCGGACAGGATGATCGTCCCTGTGTACCACTGGCGGATTTCCCCCAGCAGCGCAAAGGGGTTGTAGGTGCCGGCATGGCCGCCTGCGCCGTTACAGACGAGGATCAGCCCGTCCACCCCGGCCTCGGCGGCCTTTTGCGCATGACGCACCGTCGTGATGTCGTGAAAGACCACGCCGCCATAGGAGTGGACGGCATCGACCACGTCGCGCACCGCCCCCAGCGAGGTAATGACCAGCGGCACCTTCTTTTCGACCGTCACCCTCATATCGGCCATCAGCCGTGAATTGGTCGGATGCACGATCATATTGACGCCGAAGCGGGCGTCTTCGTCGCTCAGGGCCCCTTGAATTTCATCGAGCCATTGCGCATAGCCTTCTGTGGTCCGCTGATTGAGCGCCGGGAAGGTGCCGATCATGCCGCCCTTGCACGTGGCGATAACCAGCTCCGGCCCGGAGACGAGGAACATCGGCGCGGCGATGGCGGGCAGGCGCAGGCCTGCGGTCAGGGGGGCGGGAATGGCCATGGTTGTTTCTTGCCCTTAAGTAAACTGTTGTATTATCTTGAGTATTGCCGATCTCAGGAGGCATTGCAAATGGCTCCTGAGATTCCATTTGTGAATGTTTCGGCTATCGAGCATAGGAACATTCACAAGTACGGCATCCGGAGGCGCAGGCCTCGATGCCCAATCGCGTAAAGATGGAAAGGCTGTTTTTAAATGGCGCACTATACCGATAACCTGACGCAACTGGGCCAGCAGCTTGGCGCGCCGACCGACCCGGAAAGCGCCGTCCTTGAGCGCGTGCTGAACCCGCATACCGATATCGACTATGTGGCGCGTTTCACCGCCCCGGAATTCACGTCGCTGTGTCCGGTGACGGGGCAGCCCGATTTCGCGCACATCGTCATCGACTATGTGCCGGGCGAATGGCTGGTGGAATCGAAATCGCTGAAGCTGTTCCTGACGGCGTTCCGCAACCACGGCGCCTTCCACGAAGACTGCACCATCTATATCGCCAAGCGCCTGCGCGACCTGCTTGAGCCGCGCTGGCTCAGGATCGGTGGCTTCTGGTATCCGCGCGGCGGCATTCCCATCGATGTTTTCTGGCAGACGACCGAACCGCCCAAGGGTGTACTGATCCCTGAGTTCGGCGTGGCGACCTATCGCGGCCGGGGGTGACACCTGAATCATGCCCCCCGGCAAGCTGGGGAGGCATAAGCCGTTACGACGTATCGTCCGTGCTGTTGATCAGCGCTTCGATCTCGTTTTCGGGCAGGAGGCCCTGAAGGATCAGGCGCAGGCCGTTGTTTGCGGCGTCATCGGGTGCGCGAGAGGTGGGCTCGGCCTTCGGGGGGTCCGGGCGCGCATCGGTCGGAGAGACGTCCTGTGGTGCTTGTGAGCGGTTGTCCGGACCCTGCGCCGGGGCGTCTTCGCTAAGCGTGACGAACGGCACGGACAGCTTTTCCTTTAGCTGGCCTTCGCCCCATTCGGCACGGCTTTTCAGCACGACACGGTCGCTGATGGCTTCGGCGGCGCGTCTGGGGGCCTCTGCCTCGGAGGCGTCGACGCGGGCATAGACGCGCTCGATCATCAGAGCGAGTTTCACGCCCTTTGCGATATCGTCACCGGTTTCCGGCCCATTTCCCGGATCATCTACGCCGCCCAGCGCGATCAGCATCCGGTCGGCGAAGGCGCGCAACCGGGAGCGCCGCTCCTCTGGCGTCAGTCTTTCCTGTGTCCGTTGCGCATAATCCATGACGATGAGGATAAACGCGCTGCAACCCACGGGGATAGATTGGCTGTTTTTCCGGTCTTTCCTGTGCAACCATGCCCCGAAGGGGAGGACGGCTAATGTGGAATCACTGGTGGATACGTATCCCGGTTGCCCTGGTCTTCGGTGCTTTATCGATGCTGGCCGGTATGTGGCTCTCTGTGCTGCTCCCCGTCATTTGGCACGGTGGAATACTTGGCTTCTCAGGGGGAGGCATTGTGCAGGCGGGTTTTCCCGGCGCGTTGTTTGTGAGCGCACTGACGGTTCTGATAGCGGAGGTTTATTCATCCCTGCGTAAACAGCCGCTATGGACGATCAGCTACCTGATTTATTTTACGGTTTTCACAAGCCTTATGTATGCCGGACTGGTGATTGCCGCCGAATATATCAGCCGAATGCCGGTCTATTACTATCCCGTGGCCATTTTCGCATTTGCGGTCTGGGCGGGCGTAAGCGCCGCGCGTTTTCATGCCCGCCGCCGGATGAAGCGCCAGACCTCCGTGCCTGTTTCTGAGGTCTTCTGACTCCGGGTGCAGGGTCTGTGACCCTGCCCGCCGGAGGCTTTTTCTACGGTGCCCCTCACCCTTCCCAGAAGCTTACCCGTTCCGCATAGTTCGGGCGGTCGCGTTCCAGCGGCGTTTCGCCGGGCGTACCGAGGTAGATGAAGCCGGCCACCTCTTCGCCGTCCTTCAGGCCGAGGAGGGATTTGGCTTCGTCGTCATAGGCGTACCAGTCGGTGATCCAGTTGGCACCGTATCCCATGGCCCCGGCGGCGATCAGCAGGTTCTGGCAGATGGCGAAGGCCGAGCCCATCTGCTCCCACAGAGGAATCTTGTGTGGCTGGACCGGGGAATAGACGACCATGAGGGCGGCGGGCGGGACCGACAGCTTGAGCAGGGCGGCGGCGGCCTTGGTATCGCCACGCGCTTCGGCCAGTGCTTTCAGCTGACCGACCAGTTGCGCCTTGGACCCCGGCGTGAAACGCACGATGCGCCAGGGGCCGATCTTGCCGTGGTCGGGGACGCGGAAGCCGATTTTGAGCAGCACCTCCATCTCGTCTTCGGACGGGGCGGGCAGGCCGAGCGTCGGGGCCGGGGCCGAACGGCGGTTGAGCAGCAGCTCAAGCGTTTCGGTCGACACCAGAGCGGGCAGGGGCGCACCGAAGGGGATGGGGCTGAGGTCGAGTTGGCTCAGATCGGCTTTTTTTGTCATATGTACAGCATCCCTTCCTTAGAGACGGTTTCACAAGTCTTCGGGTCGCCCCGTCGGGTCTTTATTGCCGCCCGCTGTGTTGAAAAACAGGTCCGATGATGACATCGCCCCGGTTTTTCGCCTTGCGGATCGACAAAAATCCCTCGATGGATGCTCAACCGCCGACTTGTGAACCCGTCTCTTATATTCGGCACAAATCGATATAGGATAGACCATAGCCGTTTAACAGGCCGGAAGGCGTGTATTTCCGCCTTCCATGCCCCCTAAAAACAAGACTTCCCGCTAAAGGCAAGAGCGCCATGACCGACCGCCCGTTACCGCCCTGGGATACCGAAGATCGCAACGCCGTCCGCCCACGCTGGCAGCCGCGCAATGTCCGTGTGGTGCACGACTCACCGTGGATCGCGCTGGAGCTGTCTGAACCCATCGCGCCCACCGGCAATGAGGCGAGGTATGGCCTTATCCGTTTCAAAAACCGCGCTGTGGGTGTACTGCCGCTGCACGACGACGGCTCGGTGACCATGGTGGGGCAGATGCGCTATGCCTTCGATGCCTATAGCTGGGAAATGCCCGAAGGCGGTGTGCCGTTCGATGAGGATATGTCCGATGGCGCGCGACGCGAACTGCGCGAAGAGGTGGGGCTTGAAGCGGCGGAACTGGTCGAGGTGCTTCAGATGGACCTGAGCAATTCGGTCTGCGATGAGGTGGCGGTCTGCTATCTGGCGACGGGGTTGTCGGCGGCTCAGACCGACTGGGATGACACTGAATCCCTTGAAACCGCACGCATTCCCTTCAAAGACGTGCTCGAAGCTGTTATAAAAGGGCAGATACGGGACTCCTTAACCGTTGCGACGGTATTGCGGGTGTACCATATGGCTGTCACAGGCGCGCTGCCCGCGCGCCTTTCCGCGTTGATCGTATAGAGGTGCATCATGGCGCAACCGTTCGAGGTCATTACCCCCGAAGACAAGCCGATCTGGCTGTGCCTGCGTCAGGAAGCGACCGGAGCCGTGGCGGCCGAGCCGGGGCTGGCGTCGCTGATGCACGCCACCATCCTGTCGCACGACGACATGGCTTCGGCCCTGTCCTATCACATCGCGCGCAAGCTGGCCGATGAAACCCTGCGCGGCATGACCCTGCGCGAAATGATCCAGCGCTATTACACGCAGGACAAGGCGCTGGTCGAAGCCGCCGAGGCCGACCTTCAGGCCATTTATGAGCGCGATCCGGCGACCAAGGGCTATCTTCAGGCCTTCATGTTCTTCAAAGGCTTCCTGTCGATCCAGATTTACCGCATCTCGCACAAGCTGTGGCAGGACGGGCGTATCACCATGGCCAATCTGCTGCAAAGCCGCGTG
>JASGGL010000207.1:0-4613 GCA_047605065.1 Asticcacaulis sp. | reverse complement strand
GCCATGGAACACCCTGTCTACGACGTCTGGGTGATCGCCTGCAGGACGCCGCTGCCGGTGACCGTGGCCGAGAGCAGGTAGAAGTCGCCCTCGACCGTCAGGGCATCGGTCAGCCGCACCCTATAGTCGTCCTTCGGGATTTCGATGACGCCGAACTGGCTGAGGTGATCGGTCAGGAACTGACAATCCAGCAGACGATAGCCGCCCGCCTTCAGCCGCGCCACCAGGTGAACCAGCGCGATCTTTGAGGCGTCGGTGGCGCGCGACACCATGCTTTCCCCGAAAAAGGCCCCGTTCAGGGCCACGCCGTAGAGCCCGCCGACCAGTCGCGGCCCGTCCCAGACCTCGACGCTGTGGGCCAGTCCGCGCGCGAAGAGAGCCTCATAAAGCTCCTGAATGGAATGGGAAATCCATGTGCTTTCGCGGTCGGCCGCGCTTTCGGCGCACAGTTCTATGACCTGAGTGAAAGCGGTGTCGACCTTCACTGTAAAGGACGTGTTGCGCACCGTACGGGCCAGCCGCGAAGGGACATGAAACCCGTCGAGCGGCAAGATGCCCCGCAGCGGCGGATCGACCAGAAACAGGTACTCGTCGTCGCGGGCATCCGACATCGGAAAGATGCCGGTGCGGTAGCATTGGATCAGGTCGTCGAGGGTGAATTCCTGCAAGGTTTATAACCTGCCCCCTCTCCCCGCAGGCGGGGAGAGGGCTGGGGTGAGGGGCCTGTTTTTAAGAGGGTCGCCCCTCATCCGGCCCTGCGGGCCGCCGTCTCCCCGTCATCTCAGATGCGCTATGGCTTAGCCGTCTGAGTTGACGGGGCGAAGGGAATTAGACCTTCGCCGCTTCCTGCGCCTTGATCCAGTTTTCCAGCCAGTGGATATTGTAGTTGCCATCCTGAATGTCTTTCTCGGCCAGAAGGTCGAGGAACAGCGGGATGGTGGTGTCGATACCGGCGACGACGGTTTCCTGAAGGGCGCGCTTAAGGCGGGCCAGAGCTTCCGGACGATCGCGGCCGTAGACGATCAGCTTACCGATCATCGAGTCGTAATAGGGCGGGATCGAATAGCCGTTATAGACCGCCGAATCGATACGTACGCCCAGACCGCCGGGGGTATGGAAGTCGGTCACCGTGCCGGGCGACGGCACGAAGGTGCGGGCGTTTTCGGCATTGATGCGGACTTCGATCGAGTGGCCTTTCAGGTCGATATCGGCCTGAGTAAAGGACAGGGGCAGGCCTGCGGCGATGCGGATCTGTTCGCGGACAAGGTCGATGCCGGTGACGAATTCGGTGACCGGGTGTTCGACCTGAAGGCGGGTGTTCATCTCGATGAAGAAGAACTCGCCGTCTTCATAGAGGAACTCGATCGTGCCGACGCCGAGATAGCCGATCTTACGGATGGCTTCGACGACGATCATGCCGATCTTGTCGCGGGCGGCCTTGTCGATCACCGGAGACGGGGCTTCTTCGAGCACCTTCTGGTGGCGGCGCTGCAGCGAGCAGTCGCGTTCGCCCAGATGCACGACATTGCCATGGCTGTCGGCGATAACCTGAATTTCGATGTGGCGCGGCTTCTGGAGGTAGCGCTCCATATAGACCGTACCGTCACCGAAAGCGGCGGCGGCTTCGGTCTGGGCGCTCATCACCTGTTCGGCCAGCACGTCGGCATTGGCTGCGACCTTCATGCCGCGCCCGCCACCGCCGGCAGCGGCCTTGATGATCAGCGGGAAGCCGATGGTTTTGGAGGCCTCGATGGCGTCTTCGACCGTGGCCACGCCGCCGTCCGAGCCCGGAACGACGGGGATGCCCGAGTCCTTGGCGGCCTGCTTGGCGGTGATCTTGTCACCCATCAGGCGGATGTGGTCGGGCTCAGGGCCGATGAAGGTCATGCCGTGCGCGCCGACGATTTCGGCGAAGCGGGCGTTTTCCGACAGGAAGCCATAGCCGGGGTGGATCGCCTGTGCGCCGGTGATTTCGGCGGCGGCGATGATCGACGGGATGTTCAGATAGGATTTGGCGGCGGCGGGCGGCCCGATACAGACGCTTTCATCGGCCAGATGCACGTGCATGGCGTTGGCGTCGGCGGTGGAGTGCACGGCGACCGTCGCAATCCCCATCTCCTTGCAGGCGCGGATGACGCGCAAGGCGATTTCGCCGCGGTTGGCGATCAGGATCTTGTCGAACAGTTTTGGGGTGGTACCGGACATGGCTTAGTCGATCACCACGAGGCCTTCGCCGAACTCGACCGGCTGAGCGTCGGCGACGAGGATTTCCGACACCGTGCCGTCCTTGGGCGAGGGGATCGGGTTCATGGTCTTCATGGCTTCGATGATCAGCAGGGTCTGACCGGCCTTCACCTTGTCGCCGACCTTCACGAAGACGGGGGCGCCTGGTTGCGGCGACAGGTAGACGGTGCCGACCATGGGCGACTTCAGGGCGTCCTTGGCGGCGGCTTTCGGGGCTTCGGCAGCCACCGGAGCCGCAGCAACGGGGGCTGGGGCGGCGACCGGCGCGGGGGCCGCGGCCACCGGTGCGGCATAGGCGGCGACCGGCGCGGCGGTCAGGGTGCGGGCCACGCGGATTTTCAGATCGCCCTGTTCGACCTCGATTTCGGTCAGCTCGGTTTCCTTGAGGATATCGGCCAGTTTGCGGACCAGACGGGGATCGATCGGATCGACCGGTTTTTGCGATGACATGCGCTTACCTTTTTTATTGGGCAGGGCCTTTGATTGCCATGACGGCGGCCCGCAGTTCTTTTTTATCCGCCGCTATTTCTCAATAAGGCGGAGGGCGGCTTCGATAGCCAGTTCATAGCCAGTCGCCCCCAATCCGGCAATAACCGCCTTGGCCGCCAGAGACACATAGGAGTGATGGCGGAACGGTTCGCGGGCGTGGGGGTTCGACAGGTGGCATTCGATGATCGGCTGGCTCAGGGCCTTCAGCGCGTCGAGCAACGCCACCGAAGTGTGGCCATAGCCAGCCGGGTTGATGATCAGGACCGAGGCGTGTTCGCGGGCTTCCTGTACCCAGTCGATCAGTTCGCCTTCGTGATTCGTCTGACGAAAAACGAGCGGCACATGACGGGCGGCGGCCAGTTCGGCGCACCGCGCTTCGATGTCCGCAAGGCGGGTATATCCATAAATTTCCGGCTCCCGCACCCCCAGAAGGTTGAGGTTGGGGCCGTTAAGGACATATATGGGCTTCGACATGCACGCCTGTGATCCTGTGGATGCGGTCTTGTATCTGCTGTTGCGGTTGCTCACAAGAAAAAGCGGGCTTTTTCGCCCGAAAATGGCCCAAAAATGACGAAAATTCTGTTGAATGGCGAAGAAACCGAGGTTTTGGCCGCCAATGTACTGAGCCTGATCGAGGGGATTGGAATCGATCCGCGCAAGGTGGCGGTCGAGCGGAATCTCGAAATCGTGCCCAAATCGGCCTATCTGGCGACCCCGGTCGAGGCGGGCGACCGCTTCGAGATCGTCCACTTCGTCGGCGGGGGCTGATCGCAGTGGTCATGCGCCTGAATCTGATTGTTCTGAGAGCACGCGACCCTAAGGGCCTTGCAAGGTTCTACGAGGGCCTGGGCATGAGCTTCATGGAAGAAAAGCATGGCAACGGGCCGGTTCATTTTAGCGCCGATCTGTCCGGCACCATTCTGGAAATCTATCCGGCGACAGGCGACGCCTCTGGAGTAACAGACATCAGGCTTGGTTTTGTCGTTTCCAACCTTTCTGAGCTTATGGAGCACATTGCGGACTTCGGGGCGCGGATACTCACGCCTCCCGGACAAACGCCGTGGGGATATAGGGCGGTCATAAAAGACATCGAAGGTCATACGGTGGAACTCACTGAAGTCAGAAAGAAAAATTGAAGCATGTCAGAGAGATCGGACGCTTGGGTTGCAGAGAGCCGGACCGTCACGGGGCGCACCCTTTCCTCACATCTGAATCGTCGGCGGGGGAAACTGAGGTGAAGGCGGTTGCCGCCGGATGGATTCTTGCCGCGCTGCTGGCTCTGCCGGTACAGGCGCAGGAAGCCATGGTCGCGCCGGACGATGTCTACGATACCGGCGTGCGGCCCACGGGCGATGACTGCCTGAAAAGCGGGAATATCGAAGTTGTCGACCTGTCCGTGCTTCTGGAAGCCCATGAGGTTTACAAAGGCCGCTGTGTGATCGTTGCCGGTTATTACCGCAGCCGGGCGCTGTTCCTGAGCTGGCTCGCGGCGCGCCGCAAGTTTGCCGGCACCAGCGGCGACCTGCAGGGGCAGCGTATGGGGCTTTATGGGCGCGATCCCATCATGGAAGGGTTGCATCGGCTGCCTGAGGGGCGTTATGTGCGCCTGACCGGCAAGGTGTGGGACTGCGACTCCATGCGCACCCCCCGCACCCTCATGCTTATGGGCTATTGCCATTACACCAGCGGCCCGATCCTCAGTGTGGTCGCCTTCGAAGCCCCCAATGGCAACCGCACTGAGGATCGGGCCGGGCAAGATAAGGATTTTTGAGATGGACGATTCCTCCGTGAAGCCCGACACCCTGATGAATGACACCTTGGCCAATGACACATGGACCGTCGCGGGGCGCACCTTTTCCTCGCGCCTGATCGTCGGGACG
>JASGGL010000206.1:0-4627 GCA_047605065.1 Asticcacaulis sp. | reverse complement strand
TATACCACTTGTGCTTCGGGTTCGGCGCGAGCGCGGCTTCCAGAGATTCGGCCATTTATCTTTGCCCTTGGGGCGCATTCCGAAAAGTGCCAGACACCTTTGTTGGCGGTTTTCGGAAAAAAATGCGCGTTAAAACAGAAAACTAGAGCGCCGATCTGATCCAGTCAGATCGGAACACGCTCTAACGTCCGATACTGATGAGCGAGTTGACCGCGAATCCCAGTCCGCCGTCAACAAGGTAGAAGAAGACGCAGGCGACAACCACCATGATGAACACCATTACGGTGGTGATCCAGGTTTCCTTGCGCGAGGTCCAGGTGATCTTGCGCATTTCCTGACGAACTTCGGAGAAGAACTTGGCCGGGCTGGTGCGCTTCTTCGGCGTCACGGCCTCAGCCGTCGCCGCCTTTGCTGCGGCTGCGGGGGCCACAGCTACCTTGGTCGCCGTCGGGGTCGAAGGGGGCTTTTTCGCCATGCGTAAACTCGTTCCAGTCCGTCGTCTTCAAACAACACAAATGAGGCCCGAAATGCGCATTTCAAGCCTCGATCCGATTGACCCCGTATTTTTCCGAAAACGCGGCGCGTTGCGGCAAAGTAAGAGGTTTGATGAAAGTGGCAGGGGCAGAGGGACTCGAACCCACGACTTCCGGTTTTGGAGACCGGCGCTCTACCAGCTGAGCTATACCCCTGCATGAAACCCCGGCGCAGCCTGAGCCGCATGAGTTCCAGAGAGGGTGGCGTTTATCAGCGGTTGGCGCAAAGGGCAAGCCACCGTTCGATAAAATCCACCGAAAAGAGACGGGGCACCTTCTAGTCGCCCGCCAGACGCTTGGCGGCGTGCAGCAGTTCCTGCGGGAAGCCGAGGATAATGGTCGAATTCTGCTCGGTGCCGATTTCCTGAAGCGTTTGCAGGCGACGCAGTTCCATGGCCCCCGGTGCTTCGGAAATGGCCATGGCCGCCGCACGCAGGGTTTCGGACGCCGCCTGTTCGCCCTGTGCCTTGATCAGACGGGCCTTGGCCTCACGGGTGGCCTCGGCCTCCTGCGCCAGCGCACGCTGCATCTGCACCGGGATATCAAGATCGCGCATTTCCACGGCATCGATATCGACACCCCATTTGTTGGCCGCGCGGTCCAGTTGCTGCATCAGAAGAGCGTTGATCTGCTCCCTGCCCTTAAGAATGGCGTCGAGGTCGTGCTGACCGATCACGTCACGCAGCGAGGTTTCCGCCGCCTGAAGCACCGCCGTATGCGGATCGAGCACGCTGTTCACCGCCTTGGCCGGGTCATTGATTCGGTACCAGACGACGGCGTTGACCTTTACGGCCACGCCATCGCGGCTCAGGGTTTCCTGCGTCTGCAGATTGACCGAAAGGATGCGGATATCGACCTTGGTCGTCCATTCGATGAACGGGATGATCCAGAACAGGCCCGGGCCGCGCACATTGACGAAGCGCCCCAGACGATAGACCACCGCGCGCTGGTATTCCTGATTGATGCGGAACCCCTGAAACAGGAAGATCGCCAGCACCACACCCGCCGCCAGCCACTGCGTCAGGTTGAAGCCAAGACCACTGATGGCCGTAATGATATCCCGGACTGACGGCATGTCCCCACTCCCCGCATAACCGTCCGAAAGGTTAACGCATCGCCCCGGCCCCTGTCACGTCAATAATGAAAACAAAAAGAGGCGCGGCAGCCGGAGGGGCCATACCGCGCCTTAGAGTTATTGGAGAACCAGAGAAATGCAGGATCGACAGGATCAGGCCGTTCTCTTTCATCGCTTCGGCCCCGGATAGAACCGAAGCGATCCTGTGTCCGGGCCGGGCCGGATATCTGAAAGAATTAAATATCTGAATGGCTTATTGGCCGATGCGGATATTGCCCGATCCCATGACGGTGCGCGATACGTGGCCGCTGGCCTTGCGTATCGAGACGTCGCCGGACCCGACGATGGAGATTTCGACATCCCCGGCCTCACCGGCGAAGCGTACGTCGCCTGCACCGGCGATGGAGACTTCCAGCTTGGGGGCATAGCCCTTTTCGATGCGCACATCGCCCGAACCGCCGATGGCCAGTTCGACCGGACCGGAGACTTCGGCGACATTGATCGAGCCCGAACCCCCGATGGCCCCAGACAGCTTGCGCACCTTGCCCGTATAGACGTCGCCCGAGCCGCCGACGGCGATTTCCGCATCGCCCAGATTACCGGCACGAAGCGTCCCCGAACCGCCGAGGCTCAGTTCCGCCTTGTTATCTACCGTATCGATCGTCCAGTCGCCGCAGCCACCCAGACCGAAGGACAGCGAGCGGGCCGCGCTCACCCGACCAAAGGTCGCGCCTTCGGAATTGATCTTGGCGTCGCGGGGAACGCGCAGGGTGATGACCGGCAGGTCGCTGACCGCGATGCTCTTGCCCTTGATGCGGATGTTCTGAGCGCCATTGCAGTTCAGTTCGCGCTTGTTCAACTGCCCGCTGACTAGCAGGCTGCCGCCGCGTTCGCTGACCATGACCTTGGGCAGGTCGGCCTTCCCGTAGCTGACCGTCACCTTGACGTCGCTGCGGTCTTCCGGCGTCACGATGACGCGCGCCGCCACATTTTTGAGTTCAACCCCGGACGCCGCCTGAGCGCCTGCGGCGGTGAGCATGGCGACACCCGCCACCAGAACACCCGCCTTGATACTGTCCCGCATCTGAAAACCCCTGATCGGTTGTGATGCGGTCAATCTGCGTGAGGCGGGTGCTCAGAACAACTTAATTACCTGTCATGAAGCAATTGTAATATAACCACGTTTCAGTTTTCGGACTTCAGCTTGCGCTCAAAGAAGTCGAGATAGAGACGATAACGGAACAAATTCTTCGGGTTGCCGCGCACGCCATGACGATCGCCCGGATAGAGCATCAGTTCGAACGGAATGGACTTTTTCTGCAAGGCGTCCATGACGCGCGTGGAATTTTCCGGGATCACATTGTCGTCCGCCATGCCGTGCATCAGGAACAGGCTGCCGGGTTTGAGGTTGTCCAGACGGTTCAGCACGTCCGACGCCGCATAGCCCGCCTTATTGGCTTCGGGCGTCGACATATAGCGCTCGGTATAGGCCGTGTCGTAAAGCCCCCACTCGGTCGGCGGCGCACCGGCCGCACCGGCCGCGAACGGCGTGTCCTTGGCCGTCAGAGCCATCAGGGTGACGAACCCGCCCTGCGACCATCCCATGATGCCGATCTTCGCCGGATTGACATAGGGCAGGCTCTGAAGCCACTTCGCGCCCATGATCTGATCGTCGATATCCGGCCCGCCGAACTGCTTATAGATGGCGCGCTGGAACTTCACCGAGCGGTTGGGCGTACCGCGGTTATCGAGGACGAAAACGATATAACCCGCTTCCTGGAACAGGCGGTTGGCCGGGGCCACCCAGCTACGGCGCACGTCCTGACGCGCCGGACCGCCATAGATGGAGACGATCACCGGATACCTTTTGGCCGGATCAAAGCCCTTGGGCTTCAGCATCAGCCAGTGCAGCGCCTCACCGTCGGCGGCCTTCAGCGTGCCGAATTCCGGTGCGGAATAGCTGTCCTTATAGGCGTAGTAGGGATGCGACGCATTCAGCGCATTTTCCTCGATCCAGCGCACGCGCTTTCCCGTGGCATCGTAAAGCCCGGTCTGGGACGGCGTCTGCGGATCGGAATAGGTGCCGATAAAGGCCTTGCCGTTCGGGGCCACGTCCGTCGCCCACCAGCCGCCGTCCTTCGTCAGAGCCACCGGATCGGACGGTTTCAGATACGAGGTCTTATAAAGGCCCATCTCGATCGGCGTCTTATAAGAGGCTTCGAACCACACCTCGCCCTTGGTTTCATCGACGGCGGCGACCTTCGCCACCGGGAAGTCGCCATGGGTCACCTGACGGATCAGCTTACCGTTCTTGCCATAGAGATAGAGGTGATTATTGCCGTCACGTTCCGACGACCACAGGAAGCCGCCGTCCTTGAGCAGACGCAGGTCGTTATGCAGTTCAACCCAGGTATCCGAGGTTTCGCTCAGGACCGTTTTCGCTGCGCCGCCAGTGACCGGATACTGAAGAAGATCAAGGGTTTTCTGATCACGGCTAAGGCGCTGGACATAGATGCTGCCGTCCTTGCCCCAGTTGACACGCCCCAGATAGATATCGGTATTGCCCCCCAGAGCGAGCGGCGCGTCCTTACCCGTCAGCATGTCGTGCACGAACAGGGTGACGATGGCGTTGGGACGCCCCGCCTTGGGGTAGCGCTGATTGATGATCTTGGTGCCCGCGCCGCTGATCTCGAAACGCTCGACCACATCGACCGGGGTTTCATCGACCTTCGCGTAGACGATCTTCGTGCCGTCCGGCGACCACCAGTAGCCGGTATAGCGGTTCAGTTCCTCCTGCGCGATGAACTCGGCCACGCCATAGGAGATCAGGTCGCCGCCCTTGGGCGAAACGGCCGTCTCGGTACCGGTCTTCAGGTCGCGGACAAAGAGCGTCTGATCGCGGACATAGGCCACCTGCCCGCCCTTGGGGTTCAGCTTGGCGTCCACCTCGTCACCGGGGGTTTCCGTGGCGCGGGTAATGGCCTTGGTGGCGCGGTCGACCAGATAGATATCGCCGTCC
>JASGGL010000205.1:0-4776 GCA_047605065.1 Asticcacaulis sp. | reverse complement strand
CAAACCCAGCTGACCATCGGTGTCGGCCTGCTGATCGCGACGCTGGCCGCCCTGTTCGTTCATCCGCTGTTCGTGCTGCTGGCCGGGTTTTTCGGCGCAGGCCTGACCTTTGCCGGGCTGAGCGGGTTTTGCGGACTGGCGCGGCTTCTGGCCCTGATGCCGTGGAACCGTTCGCCCCTCCCTCATCCCTGAAGGCGTCTTATGGCTTCACCGGCTGCGTCAGGTCGAAGCTGACCCGAAACAGGCGGTTCGGGCGGCTAAGCTGATAGACGAACGCCTCATCATGGCGTTCCATCGTCCAGACATTGGTATTGGAAACGCTGCGTCCCGTCCGGGTAAACAGGGCCACGGAAAAGGCATCGACCGGAAAGGCCTGTACCTGAGCAGTCCCCGGCCCGGCCGTTTCACCGCCATATTGCGACAGTTCGTCCTCCACACCGTCGGCGTGACGGTGATCGTGCTTGAGCCGCAAACGCCCGTCATCGAGCCTGGTAATCACCCAGGTCCGCGAGCGATCCTCCCCCACAGCAAAGGGAATACGAATTTCAGCGTCAGAACAGGTTTTGACGGTCATGATCAAAGGCTTGCCGCGGAAATTATCATCCGCAGGATCGGTGCTGACCACCTGTCCGGCAAAGCTTTGTCCGCACAGAGCTTTCACCTGATCGAAAAAGACCTCTGCCGGGGTCTGGGCCGACGCGCCAGAGGCCAGTACGGCGAAAGCAATGACAGGGAAGAACCGTTTCATTTTCACGCCTCCGACGGATTTTGCGGCAGAGCCCAGTCGATGGGCGTTAAGCCCTTTTCAACAAGCCACTGATTAGCCTTTGAAAAGGGCCGGCTCCCCAGAAAACCGTTATGCGCGGACAAAGGCGACGGGTGGGCGGATTTGAGCACCAGATGCCGCGACGTGTCGACGAAGGCGGCCTTTTTCTGCGCATACGCCCCCCAAAGGATGAAGACCACCGGCTGAGGCAGGGCATTGACGCGCGCGATCACCGCATCGGTGAACTTTTCCCAGCCGCGTCCCTGATGCGCAGCAGCGCGCGCTTCTTCGACGGTCAGCACGCTGTTGAGCAACAACACGCCCTGCTTCGCCCACGATTCGAGAAAGCCGTGACGCGCAGGCGCGATCCCCAGATCGCTCTGCATCTCCTTGTAGATATTGACCAGAGATGGCGGCGTCCGCACGCCGGGGCGCACGCTGAAACACAGGCCGTGGGCCTGCCCTTCGCCGTGATAGGGGTCCTGCCCCAGTATCACCACCTTGACCTGATCCAGCGGCGTCAGGTCAAGCGCGCGGAAATATTCGCTGCCTTTCGGGAATATCCGCTTGCCCGCTGCCTTTTCGGCCTGAAGGAAGCTCTTGAGCGACTGCATGTAAGGGCTTGAAAACTCAGGCGCCAGCGCCGCCTTCCAGCTCGGATCGAGATGTATGCTGCCCGACGCGTCGGTTTCCGTCATGCTGGATTCCTTCTGATAACGACCGGCATAGGGCCGCGACTCCGGCCCGACGTCAAGCCGACGGATATTCCTACAGAAGCTTCATGTGGCCAATGGCAAGAACGGCACCGCCTTATGGACGGCCATCCTCAAAGACCTTGGGCGTATTTACGATTGGCCCTTTATAAAAACACTGATGGGATAGGCGACGGTAAGGCACGTCCCGGGCGTAAAAGACCCGATGGTTATTGATAATGGGGCAATTGATAATGGTTCGCAATCATGCCAGATTGCCCGTCTCCGGGCGGGACTGACAGTTAGAGAAAGAGGATTTCCATGCGCAAGTTTGTTATCGCGGCGGCCCTGATCGCAGCCACCAGCCCGGCCTTCGCCGGTCCCGCCACCTCCGACCTGATTGGCAATGACGGCAAGGTCATCGGCTCGGTCACCGTCACCGCCGCGCCTAAGGGCGTCATCCTGCGCGTCGAGGCCACCGGCCTGAGCGAAGGCTGGCACGGCGTCCACTTCCATTCTAAGGGCGACTGCGGCGACACCGCCAAGTTCCAGAATTCCGGCGGCCACGTTCATGACGCCTCGCACGGCGCGCTGGTCCACGGCCTGCTCAACCCCGCCGCCAATGACGACGGCGACCTGACCAACATCTATGCAGGCAAGGACGGCGTGGCTAAGGCCGAGATTTTCTCGTCGCTCGTCACCTATGATCCCGTCGACGGCAGCGGCAAGTCCGCGCTCAAAGACGCCGATGGCGCGGCGGTGGTCGTCCATGCCGCCGCTGACGACTATGCCAGTCAGCCGATCGGCGGCGCGGGTGCCCGCGTGGCCTGCGCGGTGATCAAATAATAAAAATGACCCCTCCGGCACAAACCGGAGGGGGTTTTTAGTGTTTCGCACATCCGCCCGGCCCTCACAGAAGCCAGCCAGCGCGCACTCAGGCTAGTAACCTTGGGAAGTCACCCAGATAGACATCCCAAAGGCCGGTGTCGGGAGCATGACGCGATTGTGTCGCTTTCAGGCCCCCAAACCCTTAATCCTTGATCTTGGAAATCTTCGTGCCTTCGATCGACACGCCGGCCATCAGGCCCTGCTGATTGAAGATAAAGGCATAGGCGTCGTCCTTGAGCGTCGAGGTCGACAGGTTCGAGGCCTTGCCCTCATCCACTACGACGACCGTCGGACCGACGCCGATTTCCCAGCCCTTGGTGTCGCGGATATATTGCACCGCCTTGTCCGTCATCAGAAAGACCACATAGCCATAGGACTGCGCCCCGGCCTGAAGTCCCCACGAGCCGGAGAAGGAATTGTAATAGGCCTGCGTGCGTCCGCCTTCGGTCAGGACGCCCTCACCATAGGCTCCGCCAAAGACCAGTCCGGCCTTGACGATATTGGGGAAGACCAGAACGCCGCGCGCCTTGGCACCAATGGCCTTGGCTGTCGGATTGGTGGCGTAAAGGTTGCTGAGCGCCTGACGCGCATCGGTTTCAAGATCGGCCTTGGTCGGCGTAGAGCTTTGCGCCAGTGCCGCCTGAGGCGAAGCGACGGAAATGACGGCACCTGCGGTCATGGCGGCCAGAACAAGCGGTTTCAGAGAATTTACGACCCGGAACATAGCGAAGACCTCTTCATTAGTCGGTTGTGGTGGGTCGACTATGGCCGCGCCGGGATTGGCGGGCGATCCGCTTTAGAGCCTGCCCCCGTAAGGATCGGATAAGAACTTTAGAGCGGAATGAATTCCGTTGGAATCATTCCGCTTTGGGCCGCCATTGAGGCGGCGGCCAAGGTGGCGTAGCCACCGCCCGGCGAGGGGCTAAACAATCAAGATCATTATGTTTCTTTCAAAAAAACATAATGATCTAAAAGGCTGCGGGCGCTTCCAGACAGATCTCCTCGCCGGTAAGCGGATGCGGAAAGGCCAGATATTCCGCGTGCAGTAACAACCGCGAACTTAGGCCCTTCACCGGTTCGGGGGCGTAAAATTCATCCCCCCAGATGGGATGCCCCAGCGCCATCATATGCACCCGAAGCTGATGCGAGCGGCCGGTAACGGGCTCAAGCGCCACACGCGTCCAGCCCTCACCACGCGCGATAACGCCATAACGCGTCAGCGACGGCTTACCGATATCGTGGTCGACCATCTGACGCGGGCGGTTGGGCCAGTCGGCGATCAGCGGCAGATCGACCTCACCGCTCTCCGCCTGAACCTGTCCGGCGACCACCGCCACATAGCGCTTGGCCACCCGGCGTTCGGCAAAGGCGATGGACAGGGCGCGATGCGCTTCGGCCCCGCGCGCCATAACGATCAGGCCCGACGTCGCCATATCGAGGCGGTGCACGGTCAGGGCATCCGGCCATACGGCCTGAGCCCGCAAGGCCAGCGAGTCCTTGTTTTCCGGCAAACGCCCCGGCACACTGAGCAGGCCCGCCGGCTTATCGAAGACCAGCACGGCCTCATCGGCAAAGATCGGCGTCATCACAGGTGCGCCAGTCCCGGAAAGGCGCCCAGAAACGGGCGAGGATCGGGGCATATCCGCTTCCAGTGCGCGCGCTCCGAACGTTTGAAGACGCCGGGGAAATCACCCGTCTTATCGCCGATATCCAGAATGATCTGAAAATGCAGGTGCGGCGACCAGCCGCCATTGACCATACGCCCCCCAAGGCGGGCAATGACCTCACCGGCCGCAAAGATACGCCCCACCGTCAGGCCATCAAGGCTGTCGCGGCTCAGGTGACCGTAAAGCGTCCAGAAGGTCACATCGGTCGCGGGATGGTGCTCAAGGATCAGGGTCGGCCCGTAATCCTTGGGGTTGTCATTGTCCTGAAACGAATGGACGCGCCCGTCGATCGGCGCGAAAACCACCACTCCGGCCGGGGCAAACAGATCTATCCCCAGATGCACGGTACGACGCTGCCCGCCATCACCGGCGAACACATCGCTGTCGTAAATACCGCGATCCTCATCGTAACCGCCGATCAAAAGCGGCTCACCCGGAGCGACCGCCCAGTCCGGCGGCATGTCCGCCCCCCAGCCGCGCGCCGTCAGACCTTCGGCATCCAGCCGGATCGCCTGCGCCTCGGCAAGCCCACTCATCACGGCGGCAGAGGGCTCGGAGCGGTTGGCCTGCCAGTCAAGAAAGGCTTTCAGACGTGTCTCGGTAAGGGAAATCGGTTCCATCACGCGATTGTAGCCGCAACCGCCGCGCCGCCCTATCGCTTTTTCATCGCTTGAGCGGAATGATTTCTAATAGAATCGTTCCGCTTTAGGCCGCTCAAGCCGCCATTGAGGCGGCGGCCAAGGTGGCGGAGCCACCGCCCGGC
>JASGGL010000204.1:0-4953 GCA_047605065.1 Asticcacaulis sp. | reverse complement strand
GTCCTTAGCCGCCGAGAGTGCGCGACAGGGCGGCGGCGGCGGCCTTGAGCTTGGCGACCGTGTCTTCAAGGCTGAGGCAGCCGTGCGTCTTGAGCCAGGGTATGGTCATGGCGGCGATGACGGTGGTGTCGTTCATCACCGGACAGGAGACATCGAGCACACCGTCGACGAAATCGCTCTTGGCCTGTACATAGCCCTGCTGGGCGGCGCGTTCGGAAACGGTCTCGAACAACTGCCACTCCTGCGCCGTGGCCGTGCCGCGCAGTTGCGCCTTCATCTGCTCCCTCAGCTTCGGCGGCTGGAAGGCGTAGAGCACGATGCCGGATGTCGACTGCACCAGTTGCCGCTGATAGCCGACGCGCACCGAGAAGCCGAGGTCGCCGGGGGCTTCGATACGGGCGATGACCACCATATGATCGTCCGAAGCAATGGCCAGATGCACCGACTGACGCACCTGTTCGGACAGGGCCTGCATCAGCGGCAGGGCCGAGGCCAGCAGGTTCTGGCTGGGGCCGCGGCTCATGCCCAGCGAGAACAGCTTGTTGGTCAGTTCCAGCCCGTCGCCTTTTTGCGACTGGGCGACATAGCCGCGGTTTTCCAGCACCTGCACCATGCGGAACAGTTCCGATACCGACCGGTCCAGCCGGTGCGAAATCTGCGACAGGGTCATCGGGCGTTTGTTGGCCGCCAGAAGCTCCAGCACGTCCAGCCCCTTTTCTAGGGCGGGGGCGCGATATTTCATGGCCTTGGCATCGTCGCTTGAGCGCATATCGTCGATAATCATGGGTTCCCCTGTAGTCCGTAGGTTTTTATGGCGTTGAAGGCGAAGATGGCGTCCCGTTGCGTGGGCGTCAGGGCGCTGAGTTTGCGGGTGAGATAGCTGTGCCAGCCGGACCAGTCGCCGCGCAGATTGACGACGGGCCAGTCCGACCCGAACAGCAGGCGGTCCGGTCCGAACACCTCGAGCAGGTGTGCGATAAAAGGATCGGCGGCTTCGGGCGGCTGATCCGGCGACATCTCGGTGAACAGGCCCGACAGCTTGCACACGATGGACGGGTATTGCGCGGCGGCGGTGATGGCTTCGAACCATTTCAGCGTCTCTTCAGGCCGCTCGCGCTGGGTGGCGATGGGCGGCTTGGCGGCGTGATCGATGACGATGCGCAGATCCGGATAGAGTTCGGCCACCCGACAGATGGCGGCAAGATGCCGGGTATGGACAAGGGCGTCGAAAACCAGACCGTGCGTCTGCATGGCCGCAAGTGCCGGGGCGACCTCCGGCCTGAGAATCCAGCCGTCGTCCTCAAGGTTCTGCAACATGGGACGCAGACCCCTGAGCCTGGGGTTTGCCGCCGCCTCCGCAATGCGCAGGCCTGCGTCCGGTGCCGCCAGATCGGTCCAGCCGACGACGCCATGGATGAGCGGCTGGCGTTCGGCCAGCCACAGAAGCCACGCCGTATCGGCCTCTGAGGGTTGCGATTGCACCGCCACCACACCGCTCAGCGCCTGCCCCGCCGCCGCGCGTATATCCGCCGGGGCGAAGTCGCGGTGGATCGGGGCAAGGTCCGGCGTCGGCCATTCGAAGCCGTTCTTTCCGACCCGCCACAGATGGATGTGCGCGTCGATCAGCATGGCTCAGTGACCTGCGGCTACGGGCGGTGGCGCGCCCGCTGCGTCTTTCGGCGCGCGCAGGGCGTAGAGCGCGATGACGACGAAGCAGACCGTGGTGACGAGGAAGGCCATGCGGATATGGCTGTGGTCGGAGACATAACCCATGACCGCCGTCAGCACCGCGCCGCCGATAATGCTCATGACCAGCAGGGATGACCCGGTCTTGGTCAGGTTGCCCAGCCCCTGCACCGAGGTGGCGAAGATGGTCGGGAACATGATCGACATGAAGAAGCTCGACGCCACCAGCGCGTAGAGACCGGTCTGACCGCCGACGGTGGCCGCATAGATGGTCAGGCCGATATTGATCAGGGCGAACAGGCTGAGGATCAGCGACGGACGTATGCGGCTCATCAGGGCGGTGCCGACGATGCGCCCGGCCCAGAACAGGGCCAGAGTCACGATGACATAGGTGGTGGCGTCCTTCGCCGTCAGGTCGATCTCGATCTGGGCGTAACGGATCATGAAGCTCCAGATGCCGACCTGCGCGCCGACATAGAAGAACTGCGCCAGTACGCCGAACAGGAAGCGCGGCTTGCCGAACAACTGGCCCAGAGAGGCGAAGAAGCCGATGTCGCCATCGCGGTCGGTATCGGCATGGTGGGTGGCGACCGACGGGAATTTCGAGAACATGACCAGCACGGCCCACAAAAGGATGCCGAGGCCGATCAGAAGGTACGGCCCCTGCACCGCCCGGACCTCGCTGAGGTAGAAGGCGTGGGTCTGGGTTTCATCGAGGGTGGCCAGATAGTCCGGGCTGGCCTCAAGGCCGCTGAGGATGAATTGCTGGCCGATAAACACGCCGGTCAGTGAGCCCAGAGGGTTGAAGCTTTGCGCCAGATTGAGGCGGAAGGCGGATTTCTCCGGCGGCCCCAGAACGGTGATCAGCGGGTTGGCCGAGGTTTCGAGAAAGGCCAGACCCGAAGCGATGACGAACAGGGCACCGAGGAACCAGCGATATTCGCCGATTTCCGACGCCGGATAGAACATCAGCGCGCCGGCGGCGAACAGCAGAAGTCCGGCGACCACGGCGGATTTATAACCGAAGCGGCGGATGACATAGCCCGCCGGAAGCGCCATCAGGAAGTAGCCGACATAGAAGAAGGACTGAACGAAGCTCGATTCGAAGTCGCTGAGGGTGAAGGCCTTCTTGAACTGCGGGATCAGGATGTCGTTGAGATTGTTGGCCATGCCCCAGAAGAAAAAGAGGCAGGTAATAAGGATCAGCGGCCACAGAGTCCTGAGGCCCCGTTCCGCGCTGGCGGAGGTGGACATAGCGTTTCTTCCCGTTGTTGGCGGATCTTTTGCCCGCGTTGGTTACGCTAAGGACGCCACATATGAAGAAAATTGTCAAATATGAAATTCCACCGGTGTCACGGCCAGAGTTGTCATCGGGGTTTCTGCTGAGGATTTGGCGGAGCCCGCGCCTCGTGCTATGGGCGAAGCGATTTGTCAGGGTAAATCGGCATATTTATCTTATAAATATTGCGGGCAGGCAGGCGGGCTGATAACCAGCCTCAAGGGTTAAATTAGGAATGTCGGGGAGACGTCTATGTTTGGTAAGAAGAAGATCAAGCCGTTGAAGATCGGCCTTGTGGGGCTGGGTAAGATCGCGGTCGATCAGCATATTCCGTCGATCCGCGCCAACCCCGCGCTGGAGCTGGTCGCCGGGTGCTCGCCCAACAACCGCCCCGAAGGCGTTACGGCCTATGGCTCGCTGGAAGAGATGCTGAAAGCGCATCCGGAAATCGAGGCCGTGGCCATCTGTACGCCGCCGCAAATCCGTCACGTCATCGCCAAACAGGTGATCGCCGCCGGGAAGCACGTCTTCCTCGAAAAGCCGCCCGCAGCGACGTTGGGTGAGGCCGAGGCCATTGCCGATCTGGCCAGGGCGAAGGGCGTCAGTGTTCTGGCCAGCTGGCATTCGCGCTATGCGCCTGCGGTCGAAAAGACCCGCGAATGGATGGCCGCGCGCGCCATCAAATCGGTCCACGTCGTCTGGAAGGAAAACGTTCGTCAGTGGCACCCGGGTCAGAAGTGGATCTTCGAAGCCGGTGGCATGGGCGTCTTTGATCCGGGCATCAACTCCCTGTCGATCCTGACGCGCATCGTTCAGGAAAAGGTCATCGTCAAAAAGGCCGACCTGCATATTCCGGTCAATTGCGACGCCCCGATTCAGGTCGAAATGGACATGACGACCGAAAGCGGTGTGGCCATCCGCGCCGATTACGACTTCCTGCAAACCGGCGTTCAGACCTGGTCGATCTTCGTGGAATCGGAAAAGGGTGAAAAGCTGGAACTCAGCATGGGCGGCACCGGCCTGACGATCGACGGCAAGGAGATCATGAAGGAGAAGGAGGCCGAATATCCCGGCCTTTACGCGCACTTCGAAAAGCTGGTCCGCGCCGGTCAGTCGGACGCCGACTTCTCGCCGCTGCGCATCGTCGCCGACGCCATGCTGCTGGGTAAGCGCATCGCCGCCCCTGAATATATCGAGTAGGCCACATCTTCTCTTCCCTGTTGTGGTGCAACAGGGAAGAGATTTTACTGGCGCTCAGGCCATTCATACGGCAAGCTCTCCAGCCATGGACGGAGTGAAGCTTGTCCCAAGACCTGTTTGAAGCCGCAAAGGCCGCCTCGGCCTTCAGTCATTCTCCCTATTCGAAGTTCCCGGTGGGTGCGGCTATACGCACGCCGGACGGGCGCGTCTTCAGCGGCGCCAATGTCGAAAACCTCGCCTTTCCGCAGGGCTGGTGCGCCGAAACCACCGCACTGGCTCATATGGTCATGGGCGGGGCGAAGACCGTCGCGGAAATCGCCATCTTCGCGCCGCGCCATCCGGTCTGCCCGCCGTGCGGCGGCTGCCGTCAGAAGCTGGCGGAATTTTCTGACGGTTCGGCCCTGATCCACCTGTGCGACGAAGACGGCGTGGTTCAGAGCGTCAGCCTGTCCGAACTCCTGCCGCTCAATTTCAAGGCTGACCTCACCTAAAAGGCCCCCCAAAAGAAAGACCCCAACGATCGCTCGTCGGGGTCTTGGGATTTATAGGCTGTTTGGGGCCTATTTCGCGTCGTCTTCGAATTCAGGCTCGGTCATTGCCGTGCGGGTGACCTTGGCCACGCGCAGGGCGTTGGTCGAGCCCGACTTGCCGAACGGCATGCCGGCGACGATGACGATGTCCTGACCCGGTTCGGCGATGGCGTCGGTGCGGGCGATCTGCACGGCGACCTGAACGGTTTCCGACATGGAGTGCGTCACCGGCGCGGTGCGCGCGTGCACGCCCCACGT
>JASGGL010000203.1:0-4992 GCA_047605065.1 Asticcacaulis sp. | reverse complement strand
CCATGGACCGCATCTTCATCCTGCACGCCGACCACGAGCAGAACGCCTCGACCTCGACCGTGCGTCTGGCTGGCTCTTCGGGTGCCAACCCGTTCGCCTGTATCGCCGCGGGCATCGCCTGTCTGTGGGGTCCGTCGCATGGCGGCGCCAACGAAGAAGCGCTCAACATGCTCAAGGAAATCGGCACGCCCGAGCGCATTCCGGAATTCATCGCCGGCGTCAAGGATCGCAAGTACAAGCTGATGGGCTTCGGTCACCGCGTGTACAAGAACTACGACCCGCGCGCCAAGGTCATGCAGACCTCGGCCTACGAAGTGCTGGCCGCTACCGGTCGTGAAAACGATCCGCTGTTCCAGGTTGCCAAGGAACTCGAAGCCGTGGCGCTGAGCGACGAATTCTTCATGGAGCGCAAGCTGTTCCCGAACGTCGACTTCTATTCGGGCATCACCCTGTCGGCCATGGGCTTCCCCACCACCATGTTCACCGTGCTGTTCGCTCTGGCGCGCACCGTGGGCTGGATCGCTCAGTGGAAGGAAATGATCGAGGATCCGGGTCAGAAGATCGGCCGTCCGCGTCAGCTCTATACCGGCGCAACGCAACGCGATTTCGTTCCGGTTTCGCAACGCGGCTAAGACGAGATTTCGCGAGAAACAGAAAAGCCCGCCGGTTATTCCGGCGGGCTTTTTTTACGTTTCCGAGGCGGCTTCGATCCCCAGGCGCGAGGCTTCCTGTCGCAACGCCTTCTGAGCCGCTCCGAAGCGCGCCGCTCCACCGCCATCGCAATTATAGAGGATGGCCACCGTCACCTGCTCATCGACAAAGCTGCGCAAATGGCCCGTAAAGCCATTGATGCGCCCGCCATGGGTACAATAACGGCGGCTGTCTTCGGTTACCCCCAAACCGACACCAAAGCCGTATTTGAGAGGCTCGTTCCCCTGACGCTCCCATGCGGGTTCGCCTGTTTTCAACAAAGCGGGCGTCAGCATGGCCTCGAAGCTATAGGGCTTCAAAACCTGCCCATTCATCAGGGCGGCATGCCAGCGGCACAGGTCTTCGCTTGTCGAGCGAATGGCCCCTGCCCCGCTTAAAAAGCTTGGAGAAACAGGAAGATTCGGAATGAAACCGCCCGATGTCGGCGTATAGCCACGAGTCGCCGCATTGGTAACCTGACAGCTCTGATCGATAACCGTGTTGGCCATGCCCGCAGGCGCAAACAGATGCTGATGGCAGAAATCGGCAAACCCCTGACCGGAAAGCTTTTCAACGATGGCGGACAAAAGCGTAAAGCCGGAATTGGAGTAGGCCCAGCCCAGACCCGGCGCAAAGCGATACAGCGGCTTTGATTTACGGATCAGCCGCAGCATGTCATCGGTGCTGTAATCGCGGGTCTGTGCTTCGGTGAGAATCGTATGATCCTGACGATTGATATAGTCGCCCATGCCCGCCGTGTGGCTCATCAACTGCCTGAGGCTCACTTCGTCTGCACGCGGAAAATCCGGCAGAAACTTCGATAAAGGATCGTTGACCGATAAATGTCCCTGTTCGGCCAGACGCAGGATGGCCGCCGCCGTGAACTGTTTCGTGATGGAAGCGATGCGCAGGCTGGTCTGAGCGGTGACCTTATCCGCCGTTTCCACGTCAGAAACGCCAAAACCTTTGGAATAGAGCATAAGCCCGCGATGCATGACGCTCAGGCTAAGCCCCGGCGTCAGACCATCGGACACCATGGCCTGCGCAAGGGCATCCAGACTGGGCCAGTCCTTTTGCGTCGCGGGTTGTGAGGATGTCGGGACGCCATCCGGCCCATTCGGGCGCAGCACACTGCTGCCCAGCGCAGACAGGCTGAGCACCACGGCGGCACGACGTGTCATATCCCCCCAAGGATACGATAGGCGGGTCATGTCAGGATGATGTGCGGTTGAGTCTTAAGTCTGTATTAACATAATGTCCCGACTTCACTTTCGTCGGCACAGACTTGAAACTTAATCCGTAATTGTGGCGCGACGAAGCCGAAAGACCTGCTTATATCAGCCCCAGATGCGTAAGCACCGCCTCAGCCGCCAGTTGCGCGGGTGCAGGCTGACCCCGTCCCATAATGTCCAGCGCGGCGAACTGCTCCGCCTGCTGAGCCTGACGTCGCTCAGGATCGAACAACCGTGCCTCAAGGGCTGAAACCAGCTTCTCTGTCGTGCATTCGTGTTGAATGAACTCAGGCGCGACGGTTTTGCCAGCCATGATGTTGAAGAGCGTGACGTGCTCAAGCGGCGAGATGTGCTTGAAAATAAAGTAAGTCAGTGGTTCGACCTTATAGGCCACCACCATCGGGCAACCGGCCAGAGCCAGTTCCGTCGTTACCGTCCCCGAACAGGCCAGAGCCGCCGTCGACGCCACCATGGCCGACAGCTTGTCTCCTTCGCTCTCGATAAAGGTCAATGGCGCGGAGACGTCTTTAAAAGACTCGTGAACCAGCTCACGCACCGTGTCAGCCACCGGCATAACAAAACGCAGATCCGGATGACGGGTCGACAAACCTTCCATCGTCTCTCTGAAAACCGGTGCCAGACGTCTGATCTCAGCCGGGCGACTACCCGGAAGAACCAGCAGCAGAGGAGCGTTTTCAACACCCAGGCTTTGACGCAAGCCATCCGGGTCGGCTCTTGAGAAGTCGACATTCAGCGCCGGATTGCCGACGACGACGGTTTCCAGCCCTTCCTTTTCGAAATAGGGCGCATCCATCGGATGCAGGGCCAGCAACAGATCGACGCTTTGCGCCAGCGTCCGCGCCCGGCCGGGCCGCGTCGCCCAGACCTGTGGGCCGACATATTTGATAAGGGGTACATCCGGCAGGACCGCGCGAATACCGTGCGCCACACGCAGGGTAAAGCCCCACGAGTCGATCAGAACCACAGCATCCGGCCGTTCGCGCAGAGCCAGATCGACCGTATCGGCTACGCGCGCCTTGACGCGTTTATAGGCCTTGAGGCCTTCGATCATCCCCAGAATAGAAAGCTGAGCGATATCGAACGGGCTGTCGACGCCCAGCGCGGCCATCTGACGGCCGCCGACGCCACAGAATTCGAGGCCCACCGGCGACTGACGCTGCAATTCACGGATCAGGCCGGCCCCCAGCGAATCACCCGACGCTTCGGCGGCTACGATCATCAGCTTACGAGCGGCAGGCACGTTAAGCGGCGCCGGTTCCGGTTTGCGAAGGGGCGTGTCCATAGATAAAGAGTCCCAGTTCCGCGGCGCGGTTATAAACCCGCGCCTTATCAACGACGAGCAGCGCCCCCGCCTGCCCGACAATTCCACATAAGCCCGCCGCGGCTGCCGCCTCAACGGTCTGAACACCGATGGTCGGCATATCGAGGCGCAAGTCCTGTATGGGCTTCGGCACCTTGGCCAGAACCCCTTTGCGACGATCCGACGCTCCCGTCAGGACGGGTGAAAGCGACGAAATGCGCGCCAGCAAGCCATCTGTGCCTTCCTGAGCCTCAACCGCCAGTACGATCCTGCCCGCGACAACCGCCGCCTGACCTATGTCGAGTGCGCCGATCGCGTGCGCGATGCGGAACGCCTCTTCGATATCGTCCTGCGCTTCGCCGGACGGCTCAGGCCCGGCCTGTACGCCCGCCTCAAGCAAAAGCTCAGGATTGGCGTCGTGCGCGCCCTCTATGGCATAGCCCTGACTTTCAAACACTCTGGCAACTTGACGCAGGAGCGAGTCATCCCCGCCCCGCCCAGCGGCCTGAATGCCCGGCAGATGCGCGGCCCCGCCCTGATCGCGCTTCATCGTATCGAAATCGGGCCGTTTGACATAACCGACCATGCACACGGCACGGCAGCCTTCCTGCGCCAGAGCGACGAAAATCTGCTGAAAATGACCGATATCAATGTCATGGCCGGGATGATCCGACAGTTCCGCATCGGCCAGACCTTCGAGACGGATCACACAATAGGGTCGCCCGGAACGTTTCAGGTAGCGGGCGATCTCGACCGGCACCAATCCCCCGCCGGCGATAAGGCCAAGCTTTTCCATTACTCGACCGGCAGGCAGATGGGACGGTTGGAGTCTTCGCGGATAAACTGAACGATTTCGACGACCTGCGGGATATCGCTGAAGTTTTCCAGCACGTCGTCGAGACGTTCCTGGAACGTCCCTTCCGGGGCGAACATCATCCGGTAGGCCGTGCGCAAGGACAGGATCAGATCGCGGGAGAAACCACGACGCTTCAGGCCGACCAGATTCAGGCCTTCCAGACGGGCGTGATTACCCCACACCGAGCCATAGGGGATGACGTCCTTGGTCACCATGGCCGCACCGCCGACAAAGCTGTAGCGACCGATGCGCGCAAACTGATGGATACCGCACAGGCCACCGAGGAAGACGAAGTCTCCGACCTGCACATGTCCACCCAGCGAAGCATTATTGGCAAGCACGACATTGTTGCCGACCACACAGTCATGCGCCACATGGCTGCCGACCATGAACAGGCAGTCATTGCCAACCTGAGTGACACCGCCCCCCTTGATGGTGCCAGTGTGCATGGTGACATGCTCGCGGATCTGGTTGCGCTCACCGACGACCAGACGCGTGTCTTCGCCCTTGTGCGCCAGATGCTGCGGCGAACCGCCCAGTACGGCAAACGGATGCACGACAGAGTCCGCGCCGATTTCCGTATGCCCCTGAATCACCACGCTCGATTGCAGTTGCACCCGGTCCTTAAGCACGACCTGAGGTCCCACAATGCACCATGGGCCTACGGTGACCCCTTCGCCCAGCGTTGCGCCGTCGTGGATTATCGCTGTCGGGTGGATGCTCATTGCGGGTTCTCGACCACCATGGCGGCGAACTCACATTCGCAAACGATTTTTCCGTTTACAAAAGCTTCGCCACGGAATTTGAACACGTCGCCCCGGTGACGCGTGACTTCGACATGCATACGAAGCTGGTCGCCGGGACGACGTGTTCAAATTCCGTGGCGAAGCTTT
>JASGGL010000202.1:0-5003 GCA_047605065.1 Asticcacaulis sp. | reverse complement strand
TTGAAAGACAAGGTGGCGATGGTCACTGGCGGTGCGCAGGGTATTGGCGAGGCCATTGTGCGTGCCTTTGTGGCTGAAGGCGCTCAGGTTGTTATTGCGGATATCGACCCGGAAGAAGGGCGCCGACTGTCGCAGGCCTTGCCCGGCACGGTATTTCGTCAACTGGATGTATCCGATGAAACCCAGTGGATCGCCGCGCTCGATTCGGTCGTCACAGATTTCGGGCGGCTGGATGTTCTGGTCAATAATGCCGGCATTACGGGGCGTGCCGAAACGAAGAACGACCCGGAACATACGACGCTCGAAGACTGGCGGCGGGTGATGAGCGTCAATACCGACGGCGTTTTTCTGGGGTGTAAGCACGCGATTCGCGTCATGCGTCCGGCCGGTCGGGGCAGTATTATCAACATGTCTTCGCGGTCGGGGCTGGTCGGCATCCCGCATCAGGCCGCCTATGCGGCGTCCAAGGCGGCGGTGCGCAATCACACCAAGACCGTGGCGCTTTATTGTGCCGAAGAAGGCATGAGCATTCGTTGCAACTCGGTGCATCCGGCGGCGATTCTGACGCCGATGTGGGAGGCCATGCTGAAGGACGAGGCCGATAAGGCAGCTGTGGCCGCCGGGACGCCGCTTCATCGCTTTGGGCGGCCGGACGAGGTGGCCGCTGTCGTCTTGCTGCTGGCGTCGGACGAAGCGACCTTCATCACCGGCTCGGAATTCAATATAGACGGCGGGGTGCTGGCCGGGACAGCGGCCTCACCCAAATAGGCGGGCCGCGCTCCGGTCGTTTTAGCCGTTAAAAATCTGCCAGAACGAGAACAGACCGATGGCGATGAACAGGGCCGAGGCCACGTAGCGAACGATCTTCATGGGCACGATCTTCAGTACCTTATCGCCGAACAGCACGGCGGGGACATTGGCCAGCATCATGCCGAACGTTGTGCCCAGCACCACCCAGACAAAGGCCGATTCGTACTTGGCTCCCAGAAACACCGTGGCAACCTGAGTTTTATCGCCCATTTCGGCGAGGAAGAAGGCGATCAGGGTCGTGATGAAGGGGCCATAGTCTTTCTTGGGGGCTTCATCGTCGTCCATCTTGTCGGGGATGAGAATCCACAGACCCAGCGCGATGAAGGCGATGGCAACGATCCACGGCATCCACGTCGTCAGGGCCAGTCCGGAGACGAAATGGCCGACCCACGCCGCAAGGGCGTGATTGGCGACGGTGGCAATGAATATGCCCCAGATAATCGGGATGGATTTGTGATATCGGGCGGCGAGAATAAGCGCCAGGAGCTGCGTCTTGTCGCCGATTTCGGAAAAGGCGACGAGGGCGGTCGAGTTAAGGAAGGCGTCCACGGTGATCTTTGTTCTGTAACCGGCCAAGGCGTACACACAACGACCGGCTATGCCGCGGCCAGTTACTTATGGCGGCAAGGCAGGTCGTCGGTCTCACCTTTTTCAGACAGCGCCATGTCCATGCCGGACAAGTATGTTGACGTCTGTCCGCGTTCCTGAGAACGCGCGGTTACTCCCCGATAAGGACATGCCTTCCCTAACGGCTGATCAGAGGTGTGTCAAGACAAGCGCCAGCCCGGACAGGGTAAACAGCGACAATACGGTCGATTGGGCGATGGAGATGGCCGAGCCTTCGAACCACAGGCCATAGATACGGGTCTGTACGAAGACGCTGACCGCTGTGGGGCAGGCGGCCATGAAGACCGCGCATTTGAACAGCAGGGGCGGTACGCCTGCGGCCCACATGACGACGGCCATGATCGCGGGGGCCAGCAGCAGCTTCCCGGTGACCGCGACGGCGGTGGCGGGCGTAAAGGTCATCAGTCGGCCCACGGGCATCAGGCCTAACATGCCGCCCAGAGCCACCAGTGCCACGGGGACGGCGGCGCGACCCAGTATGTCTAGTAACTGATCGGCGACGGGGGGCAGGCGGATATCGGCCACCAGCAATCCCACACCCAGAAGCGAACCCAGAACGGTGGGGTTTTGCAAGGTGCGCCTGATCGCCATGCCGATGCCGTGACCTGAACTGGCCGACAGAGTGGCGCACCCGATGAAGAACAGGATCAGGAAGTCGGCGATAAACAGCAACGGGGCCGATTGCATGACCTCAGGTCCGAACAGTCCCACCGCTATGGGCAGGCCCAGAAAGGCCGTATTGGGCACAAAGGCGGCCATGCCGGCCCCTGCAGCCTCGCCTGACGTCGCGCCAAGGCGACGCGCCATCAGATAACAAAGCCCGCCGGTGAGAACGAACCCCGCCACATAAAGCCCCAGCCAGTTCAGGTGCGGGACATCCAGCCGCGGCAGGTTGGCAAGGGCATGGATGAGATAGGCGGGAAAACCCAGCCAGTAGAAATAGGCGCTCAGGCCGTCCAGTCCCTCGGCCTTGAGGCGACCGGTACGCACAAGGACGGCCCCCAGAGCGACGAGGGTGAAAAACAGCAGGACTCGGCCAAGCGTATCGAACATACGCAGGGTTTAGGACGTGAAGAGCTACATGAAAAGACGGTTTCGGCTGTTTTGGCCGCGTCTATTTGGCATCCGGGCCGAAATCGGTGGCGTGAGAGGTAGCGTTGCCGGACAAGGCTTCGGCCTCAGGGTCGGGCAGGCCGATATGGGTAACCTGCCAGGCGAAGAAGCCCTTGCGCTTGAGGGTGAAGACGGTCGTGCCGATGTCGGGTTGTTTGACCCCCAGACGCGCGCGGTCGATGCTCCAGTACAGGACGCGCGGCATGGGCGGCTTGGGCGCGAATTCACGCGGCTCGACGACATTGGCGTCCTTACCCGCACCATAGGACAGGGCCAGAAGCCCCTTGGCGGTCAGGTAGCTGTTGACGTCAACCACCGGGACGGGCGGCGTAGTGGCGGCGGTCGTCATGTCGGTGATGGCGCGACCGATGGCACCCAGCGGGTCCTTGAGTACGCTGGGGGCAGGGGCGGGCGCGGTGGCCTGACCGCTGACGTCGGCGAGAAGCTGCGCCTTGAGGCTGGCGCGGACATCGTCGAAGGCGACCAGTTCCGACAGGCTCTGGATGTCTTCGGACTCCGCCGCCGAACGCAGGTCATAAAAGGCCCAGACCGGTCCGATCGCAAAGCCGAACAGGGCAGCCAGAATGGCCACGATCAGGGCGATCGATAAGGTCTTGAACACGCGGATAACCCCCACAGATTTCGCTCTCGCAAATTGGTTAACACGAAAATCCGGGGTTGTCGCGGTAGCGAACGCAGATTCGTTTCAGGTGTTGCCCATAGGCCGAGCCTACACCGACTGACCGGTGATCAGCCGGTGGACGAAGCCGAGCTTGGCCTTGACGTTCGGGCTCAGGATGAACGGATAAAGGGGCCGTTCGCCCATGGCGTTGTGGATCGAGTTGATGGCGAGGCTAAGCGGCACCCAGGCATCGGCCAGTTTTTCAAAACTGGTTACGCGATAGGGCTGGAAATCGACCTCGGCCGACAATTCCTCGCTGGGCTTGGGCCGGATGGTCATGCCGTAATAATATGCGGTCTCCAGCGCGTCGGTTATGTGCAGTACGTGGGCGAAGGTTTCGGCGAAATCCTCCCACGGGTGCATGGTGGCGTAGGCGCTGATGTAGCTGTCGGCCCAGAAGGGCGGCGGGCCTTCGGCATAGTGACGGTCGACCGCGCTCTGGTAATCGAGAGTGTCGTCACCGAAGACGGCGCGGCAGGCCTCAAGCCGCCCGGCGTCGCGAACCAGCCGGTTCCAGATGAAATGCCCGCATTCGTGGCGGAAATGGCCTAACAGCGTGCGGTAGGGCTCACCCATCTGGCTGCGCACGCTTTCGCGCACGGCGTCGTCGGCTTCGGCGGCGCGGATGGAAATGACGCCTTCCTCGTGGCCGGTCATGGCCGAATGGTGATAGCCGTCGGGCGTTATGGCGTCCTCAAGATAGTCGAAGACCAGCCCGCCCTGAGGGTCATATTGCCGGTCGGGCGCGGGCAGGCCCCATTTCAGAAAAGCGTAGAAGAGGCGGTGCTGGGCGTCGATGATGCGTCGGAAGCGGTCGAGATCATTGGGGATCAGGCGATTGTGCCGGCAGGCGCGGCAGAACGGGGTATGACTGTCTTCGGGCACCAGCCAGTTGCACACGTCCGGAAGGGCATTGGCACAAAAGCGATAGGTGTCGCTGTGCCCCACCGGCCGCCACAGATCGCCGCCCGCAGGCTCCATCGCATGCAGATTGAGGCTCAGGGGGGAGAAACCCAGCCGGAAGCCGCACTGCACGCAGTTGCGGTTGTGGAAGAAGGTGGTGTTGCCGCAATGGGCGCAGCGGAAAAGTTTCATGCCCTGTGCCTGTCTTTCCCCATTTGTAGCGCCCCCTTTGTAGCGAACGGCCCGGAAACCTAGCCTGCGGTGTATAAGGTGGGAATGGGTGAAAACGGTTGCGCTGCAAAGGGATGATTAATCCCGCGCTCAATGGCCCGGCTTGTCAAGTGGCATCTGGTCGTCAGGTAGGAACGGGCATGAACAAAGGGCCGCCCGCGAACGGACGGCCCTTCGGTTTTCAGAAAGCTTAAGCGCGCTTATGCAGCCAGCGCCTTCGACAGGTTCTCGGAGATCTTGTCGAGGAAGCCTTCGGTGGTCAGCCAGCCTTGGGTGTCGCCGACCAGCAAGGCCAGATCCTTGGTCATGAAACCGGCTTCGACGGTGTCGATGCAGACCTTTTCCAGCGTTTCGGCGAAGTTCTTCAGCTCGGCATTGTCGTCCAGCTTGGCGCGGTGCTTGAGGCCCTGCGTCCAGGCGAAGATCGAAGCCATCGAGTTGGTCGAGGTGGCATCGCCCTTCTGGTGCTGACGATAGTGGCGGGTCACGGTGCCGTGGGCCGCTTCGGCTTCCATGATCTTGCCGTCCGGCGTGACCAGAGCCGAGGTCATCAGGCCCAGCGAACCGTAGCCTTGCGCGACCGTATCCGACTGCACGTCGCCGTCGTAGTTCTTACAGGCCCAGACGAAGCCGCCGG
>JASGGL010000201.1:0-5020 GCA_047605065.1 Asticcacaulis sp. | reverse complement strand
CCGCGCCTTCAGGCAGCATCTGTCGATCTATCTGGGGGGGTATTTGTCGCAGGATATCTTCAACACCGCCTTCCCGATCTTTGTGGCCACGGTGCTTCTGGGGGCCACGGCCGTCATTTCGCAGCTGATGACGCTGATGTATGTCGCCCAGCTGATCTCGGTGATCATCGCCATTCAGGTGGTCATCAAGACCGGCCCGACGGTCGCCTATCGCATTGCCATCGGTTTCGTCATCGTCTCTTTGCTGCTTTATCTCGGATTCTATCTGTCGCAGCCCGAAGGCTTCGCCAGTGGCCTGAGTGCGCTGGACGGCAATCTGCTGGCGGCCTTCAGCCAGTCGAACTTCGGCCTGATCTTCTGGCTGTTCGTGCCGATCATTCTGGCCGGTCTCGGGCGCGGAACGCTGAACTTCGTGCCCTGGTCGGTCTATAACTATCTGCCGGACGTCGACGAAGCCGTCACGGCCCAGCGCCGCGAAGGCATTTTCGCCGGTGTCATGACCTTTACCCGCAAGGCGGCGCAGTCCGCCGCACTTGTTGCCACAGGCTGGGTCATCGACGCGGGGGGCTATATCTCGCCCTCAAGCCTGCCTGCGGGCTCGGTGGTCACCCAGACTCCCGAAGCCATCAATACCATCGTCGCCGTCATGGTCGGCGGGCCGATCCTGATGATGCTGTTAGGGGCGTGGATTTCGTGGTCGTTCAAACTCAATGCCAAAACCCACGCGGTGCTGGTGCATGAGATCGAGCGTCTGCGGGCCGGTGAGACCCAGCCCGAAAGCGAAGAGTCGCGCCAGATCGTCGAAAACCTGACCGGCTGGAAATATGACAGCCTGTGGGGACGCGGGCGCAAATAGAACGCACGTCAGGCCCCGGAGGATAGGTCTCTTCGGGGCCTGACAGGCACTCGTCATTGTCAGAAGGGTTACGTCATTACAGACGTCACTCCGGAAATAAGGGCCATAGGGCTGGAAAGAACCTCAAGATGTTACTGAAAGACAAAGTAGTACTGGTCACGGGCGCCTCCAAGGGGATCGGCGCGGCCATCGCCGTCGGTGCCGCCCGTCAGGGGGCAAAGGTCGGCATCAACTACGGTGGCGATACCGCCGCTGCTGAAAAGGTCGTCGCCGAAATCAAGGGCTTCGGTGGTGAAGCCTTCGCGCAAAAGGGCGACGTCTCCGATCCGCAGGCCGCGACCGACTTCGTGGCCGCCGCCGTCGAAGCCTATGGCCGCCTCGATACCTTCGTCAACAATGCCGGTATCTGCCCGTTCCACAGCCTGCTGGACATGCCGATCGACGTCGTTGACCGCACCATCAAGGTCAATCTGAACGGGGCCTATTACATGGTGCAGGCCGCCGCCCGCCAGCTGGTCAAACAGGAGGCCGACGCCAAAGGTCGTCGCGGCTCCATCATCGCCGTGTCGTCGATTTCGGCGCTGGTCGGCGGTGAGTTCCAGACCCACTACACGCCCACCAAGGCCGGTGTGCTGTCGCTGATGCAATCGACGGCTATCGCGCTCGGGAAACACGGCATCCGCGCCAATGCGGTGCTGCCCGGCACCATCCTGACCGACATCAACAAGGACGATCTCGCCGATGTCGAAAAGCGCACCTATATGGAAGGCCGCGTGCCGCTCGGGCGTCTGGGTGCGCCCGAAGACCTTGCCGGGCCGGTCATCTTCCTTGCGTCGGACGAACTGGCGGGCTATGTCACAGGGGCATCCCTGCTGGTCGATGGCGGCCTCTTCGTCAACCTCCAGTAATATCCGATTTCAGGGCCGGATGCGCAGCGCCCCGACCGCGCGTCGCCGTCCGGCCTCAGGATTGACGTTCGCGCCCCGCCTGTTCCTCCGGCGGGGTCTTTTATGAAGGAGCCTGCCATGTGCCAGAACCCTCTGTATCATAAGACCTATCACGCCACCCATCCCGATTCGATGGACTATGCCGATACGCAGGATCTGCGCGACAAATATCTGATCGACCATATCTTCAGCCCCGATCAGGTAACGCTGAACTATACGCATTTCGAGCGTTTCGTCGTCGGTGGCGCGGCCCCCGTCAATTCGACCCTGAAGCTGCCGGATCAGACCGAACCGGCATCGGCGGCGGGTCATCCCTTCCTTGAGCGCCGCGAACTGGGCGTCATCAATGTCGGCGGTGGCACGGGCGTGGTGACGGTCGATGGCGTGGACTATGCGCTGGCGCAAAAGGACGGACTTTATATCCCGTCGGGTACAAAGGAAGTGCTGTTCAAATCAGACGATGCCACCAATCCGGCGCTCTATTACCTGACCTCAACGCCGTCGCATGCGCGTTACGAGACGGTGAAGATTTCGATCAATCAGGCCGTACCGCTCGAGCGCGGCTCGCTGGAGCAATCCAATGAGCGTGTGATCTATCAATATATCGTACCGACCACCGCCAAGTCATCGCAACTGCTGCTCGGTCTGACGATCCTGTCACCGGGTTCGGTATGGAACACCATGCCGCCGCACCTGCATGACCGTCGCTCAGAGGTCTATTTCTATTTCAATCTGGGCGAAAATGACCGCGTGTTCCACTTCATGGGACAACCCGATGCGGCGCGTCATATCGTCATTAAAAACAACGAAGCCGTCGTCTCCCCGCCGTGGTCGATCCACATGGGGGCAGGTACATCGAACTATGCGTTTATCTGGGCCATGGGCGGGGAAAACCTCGACTATACCGATATGAACGTGCTCGATATCTGTCAGCTTGCCTAATCTCTAATTCAGACTGTCGCGCATTTTGTCCGAAAACCGCTACACACTTTTCGGAATGCGCTCTAATAAAAGGAATATCTCACATGGCTCATCCGTTTGATCTCACCGGCAAGGTTGCTGTCGTTACCGGCGGCAATAAGGGTCTGGGTCAGGGCATCGCCATCGCGCTGGCCGAGGCCGGTGCCGACATCGCCGTTGTGTCCACCCGTTCGGAAACCGAAACCGTCGATAAGGTAAAGGCTCTGGGGCGTAAGGCCATCCATATTGCGGCCGATCTCGGGTCTACGGAACCGGTGGCGCGCATCATCGAAACGACGCTCAACGCGCTTGGGGGCCTGCATATTCTGGTCAACAATGCCGGTATCATCCGCCGCGCCGACAGCGTCGATTTCACCGAAGCCGACTGGGATGCGGTGATCGACGTCAACCTGAAGACCGCCTTCTTCCTGTCGCAGGCCGCAGGTAAGCACTTCATCGCCCAAGGCTCGGGCAAGATCATCAATATCGCCTCCATGCTGTCGTTTCAGGGCGGCATCCGCGTGCCGTCCTATACGGCCTCGAAGTCGGGCATTGCCGGTGTCACCAGACTTCTGGCCAACGAATGGGCGGCGAAGGGCGTGAACGTCAACGCCATTGCGCCGGGCTATATGGCGACCGACAACACCGCTCAGCTTCAGGCCGATCCGGTACGCAACAAGGCCATCCTCGAGCGCATTCCGGCCGGTCGCTGGGGCAATATCGCCGATCTGGGCGGCGCGGCGGTTTTCCTTGCGTCTACGGCGTCTGATTACGTCAATGGCGCGATCATTCCGGTCGATGGCGGCTGGCTGGCACGTTAAGTTCTGCAAGGCTTAAGATAAAAGCGCGGCTCGCATGGGCCGCGCTTTTTTGTTGTGGCTTTTCCTGTCCCGTTTAAGATGTGCGGAACGAGGTGGGACGTGAGCAGACGCTATCCAAAAAACGTTGCCGGTGATTTTTATGTCGAAGATGGCTGTTGCCTGACTTGCGGGGTGCCTGAAGGCGAAGCCGCAGACATGTTCGCGTGGGATGAGGGTGCGGAATATGCCCATTGCTACGTCAGCCGACAACCTGAAACGCCCGCCGACACCGAGACAATGCTGCACGTTGTATGGAGTGCCGAAGCTGAGTGCATTCGGTATGCGGGTTCAGACGCAGAGATCATCCGCCGTCTGGTACAATCCGGTGAAGGCAATGTCTGCGATGACGATTCGCGCCATCAGTATCAGGTGGAATGGCGTGATGAGGTCTTGTTCACACTAGCCAATACGACACCCAACACGCTTGCCGCAGACTTTCAGGCTTACCTTAACCGCCGCCGTTTCGTTTGTCAGATGGGCGTTATAACTGAAAACGAGGCAGTGATGCGGTTATCGTGGTACGCTCCGCAATTCCATTGTCTGCGTTTTCACCGCACATATACGCAAGACGAATGGCGGGCACAAATTAGGCCTGAAACCGAGGGTGCAGGTCGAGCCGTTTGCCGCATCCTGCAAGGCTGGCTTGATAGTCATGTGGAGATCACCAACCAGAAATGGTCCTCACGCACCGAACGCACGGCAGGCATAGCCCAGCCGTTTGCCTATTGAAAAAGAAAAGCCCCGCCGTTTCCGGAGGGGCTCTAAAATTACGGGGTGCAGGGGACGTGTCCCCTGCGTTTTACCTAAACCGCCTCGGCGACCTTGGCATATTCCTCGATCTGGTCGAAGTTCATGTAGCGGTAAACCTTGTCGCCCGCTTCGTTGATCACGCCCATATCGGCCAGATATTCCTCAACGGTCGGCAAACGCCCGAGTTTCGAAGCAATCGCCGCCAGTTCCGCCGACGACAGGAACACATTCGAGTTCTTGCCCAGACGGTTGGGGAAGTTCCGCGTCGAGGTCGACACCACGGTCGCGCCTTCACGCACCTGCGCCTGATTGCCCATGCACAAAGAGCAGCCCGGCATTTCCATCCGCGCACCGGCGGTACCGAGCACGTTGTAATGGCCTTCCTTGGTCAGTTCGGCGGCGTCCATCTTGGTGGGCGGGGCGACCCACAGACGCGTCGGAATGTCCTTTTTGCCGTTGAGCAGCAGAGACGCCGCGCGGAAGTGGCCGATATTGGTCATGCACGAGCCGATGAACACTTCGTCGATAGCCGTGCCCTGAACCTCGGACAGAAGACGCGCATCATCCGGATCGTTCGGGGCGCACAGGATCGGTTCCTTGATGTCATTGAGGTCGATGTCGATGACATGGGCATATTCGGCGTCCGT
>JASGGL010000200.1:0-5034 GCA_047605065.1 Asticcacaulis sp. | reverse complement strand
CCACCGCCTTCTTCGGGTCGGTGACGACCGGCGCGATCAGGTGCGGGATGCCGTCATAGACGCTGAGTTCCAGCATCTTGGGGTCGATCATGATGAATTTGCACTGTTCCGGATCGAGCCGATAGAGGATCGACAGGATCATGGCGTTGACGCCGACCGACTTACCCGAACCCGTCGTACCGGCGATCAGAAGGTGGGGCATCTTGGCAAGGTCGGTGACGTAGGGCTCGCCGCCGATGGTTTCACCCAGCACCATAGGCAGGGTGTGACCGGCCTTTTCGAACTCCGAAGAGGCCAGCATGTCGCGTAAGTAAACGGTTTCGCGCACGGCATTCGGCAGTTCGATACCGATGGCGTTACGGCCCTGAACGATCGAGACGCGGCAGGAACGGGCGGACATGTTGCGGGCGATATCGTCGGCCAGAGCCACAACCCGCGCCCCCTTCACACCGGCAGCGGGGGCCAGTTCGTAGAGTGTGACTACCGGGCCGGGACGGATCTGATCGATCACGCCCTTGACGCCGAATTCGGCCAGCACGCTTTCCAGCATGCGGGCGTTCTGACGCAGGGCGGCTTCGTCGTAGCCCGCCGCGCGCGGCTTGGGCTTCGAAAGGATGCTCAGTTCCGGCAGACGGAAATTGCCGGGCTTGAGGAATTCGAAACTGGACTGACGCTCCTCCTGTTCGCGACCCGATGGACGCGGACGCGGTGGCTCCATGCGGATGCGCGGTTCGGGGTCCGGAGCCCCCTGACCTGACCCGGCGTGGCGCGACGACGGGGCGGACAAGGGCGCATCGGTGTCGAGATCGTCCATATCGAACGGCGGCGCATCCTCGTCATAGACAGGCGAAACGGGCGCGCGGGGACTCACCGACGGTTCGGCATAGTTACGTTCCGTTGGTGCGCGCTCCACAGGGGCAGCTTCGGGTACATAATCGCCTTCGTCGACAAAGGGGGCGGGGGCCTTTTTCCCGCGCGCCGGCCTGGGCGCCGCTTCCCGCGCGGCAGCGACCTTGGCCGACACCTTTTCGGGTAGACCCGACGCAGTCAAGGCACCGCGGAAACCGCCGAAGACGAAGCCCGCGGCACGGACATAGCTTTCGGTCTTCAGGCGCAGGGCCTGATTGAAGGCCCAGAGTGCCACACCACCGAAGATCAGGCTGGCGATCACCTCGCCGCCCGGCAGGCGCATGAAATCGAACACGCTCTTGAGCAGGTGGTGCAGGCCCGTCCCCCAGAAGCCACCGATCGACGGCGAATTGGCGTCGCCCGTGTGCAGCGGTGCCAATGCGGCCGCCAGCATGAGGATGAACAACGCGCCATAGAGGCTATGGACGCGCAGAGACCGGCGGCCTTCGTCCGGATCGAGCTGCATCAGGCGGGTCAGACCGAACCAGCCCATCAGCGCCGCCATCGGCCAGGCCGCCAGACCGAGCGATTGCAGGCCGACATCGGCGATGATCGCCCCGAAACCGCCCAGCAGGTTCTGCACGGGCTCAAGGCTGGCCGTGTTCCAGCTGGCGTCGGTGGCATGATAGCTGGCATAGGCAGCCAGCGAAGCCAGACCGAGCACGCAGACCAGAGCGCCGCGCAGACGCGCCATCGGCACCGAGCGCCAGATCAGCAGAAAACGCGACTCCAGATGATTCCAGACAAGGGCGGTAACGGTGCTCATGCGCGAGGCGGCTCTAATCGTAGGGTCTAATCGTAGGGTTAAGACCCGTTCATCGCACCGAAAGGGTTAAGACCTGTTTACGATAAGGCAAAAAAATCGCGCAAAACACCCTAGCTTAGGTCAGCAGTCCGCTCACCGAATGCCACAGCACGGCGACGGCGATCAGGCCCAGAATGACCCCGACGCTCAGTTCGAAATGCTCGCGGTTACGCCCCTGATTTAAGAACCGCGTCAGAGCCAGACCGCTCAGGCCATAGGTGGTCATGGAGATCACGTCCATGGCGACGGTGGTGGCGGCAAACACCGGCATTTGCGGCGTAACGGGCCGGTCCAGCGCGATAAAGGGCGGCAGAACGGCGGTGAAAAACAACGTCACCTTGGGGTTCAGAATCTGAACCATAAAGCCGTCCTTCCATGTGGCCCACAGGCTTTCGCCTGCGACCTTTCCGGCATCGGACGGCAGGTCCAGTTCATGCACACTGTGCGATTTGCGCGCCCGGATGGTCTTATACGCGATCCACAAAAGATAGAGCGCGCCCGCCACCGTCATGCCGTGAAAGACCATCGGCAGGGCGGTGATCAGCAGATGCAGGCCGAAGGCTGCCGCCGCAAACCAGATCAGGGTGGCGGTGTTCAGCCCCCACACCCCCATCAGTACCTTCGGCACGGAGCGCTTAAGACCGGTCGTGATGCAAAAGACATTGGCCGGTCCCGGCGTGATCGCCATGACGAACATGGCCGCCAGAAACGCGGTGAATTTCGACGGATCAACGGGCAGGGAGGCAAGCATGGCCGCCTTATTCCGCAAAGCGCATGACCTGTCCAGTCAAAGGCTCAGTCCGGTGGGCGATAGGGGGTACCGTCTGGCCATTTGCCGATGCGGGCGGCGCGTTGTTCGCGCATCTTCGTCTGTTTATCAGTCCAGCCCTTTTGCCAGCCGCGATCCGGAGTGGCGGGTTTTGCCCCCTCCGTCATCTTCGCTATGCTCGATGCCACCTCCCCCGCTACCGCAGGGGAGGATGTTAAAACCTCTGGCCCCGCTACCGCAGGGGAGGAAGGCTGAGACTCCATCCTCCCCTGTGAGCAAAGCGATACGGGGGAGGTGGCCGCGAAGCGGGCGGAGGGGGCCGGAGCGGGCGGCACACCATCCCTGCGTCGTATCGGGTGATCTGCTCCGCGCGGCTTCGTCTTCACCAGAGGCGTATAGATCGCCCGCAACATCCGCTCGGCGGCGATAATGGCGCGGGCAAAGCGCGTCAGCTCCAGCGTGGTCGTGCCGCGTGGCTGGGCTTCGAGGTCGCAAAGCGTGCGGTCGGCCAGACGGATCAACCGGGCCTGAAACGCCGCATGGTCAGGGGTATCAGCTTGTGTCATGCCTCATGATGACAGAGGCTGAAGCGAGGGGGATAGATTCACACCTTGGTGTGTGTGACCGCCGACAACGGCTCGAACCGCTCACCGGTCAGTTGCCGCAGTTCGATGCGCACGCTCTTTTCAGAAAAGTTCAGAAGGTTGAAGCCCTGCGGCTGTTTGCGGATGCGCACCGACATCGCCGTCGAAGCGCAGACAAACAGGCTGGTATGGCCTTTCATGACGCGGGTTTCGACATAGGCGTGATGCTGGTGCCCGGACAGGATGATGTCGACCCTTGCCTCTGCCACGGTTTCCAGCAGCTTATCGGCATTGAACACCGTCACATCCAGCGGAAACTCACTGGGGTTCAGCGGCGGATGATGCAGGGTCAGAAGCCGCCAGGGCGCGGTCGACGCCCCGAAGAAATCACTGATCGCGCGGCGCTGGCCTGCGCTGATCGACCCATAGGCCCAGTTGAACGCAGGCAGGATCATGCGCGCCGAATTGATGCCTTTTATATCGACCAGAGGGTGCCGCTGAGCCGGTTCGAGGTCGCGCCCCAGATGCTCGCGATAACGCTTCCACGGCTGGATAAACCGCCGCGCATCGATGCCGGGCAGGTCGTGATTGCCGGGAATGACAAAGACCGGCGCAGGCAGGGTTTTGAAAAAATCCCGCGCCTGTTCGAACTCGGCCACGGTGGCATCCTGAGTGATGTCACCGCTGGCCAGTATCAGGTCGGGCCGCGCATCGATCAGCGCGTTCAGCAGAATGCCGGTCACCCTGAGGTCATGCGCACCGAAATGCAGGTCGGAAATATGGGCGATGCGCATGGCTCAGGCCTCTTTTACCGGTACCAGAAGCGGCACGTATCCGGCCTTGAGGTCGATCTCTAGCGGGGTGTTGAGGTCGGTCACCTCGCCGTCCACCGACACCAGAGATTTGCGCCGCCGCGTACGCAGGGTCATCGATTTTCCGGTCAGTTCGCTGAGGTCCGGGTCCTGCTTCCAGTTGCCGACGATCAGCCGCGTCAGAAGCCGCAGGTGCGAGGCGCGGGTGCGCGTCGAGGCGACATAGGCCGCCAGTTCGCCCCCCTGAAGGTCATTGCGCTTGAAGTTGCTCTCGTCGATGCGCGTCGTATCGGCGTAGCGGTTAGCCGACACCACCACCGCAGGAGAATGAAAGCGATGGGACTTGCCATCCACGCGCAGAGTAATCTTTTCATCCTTGCGCCGCTCGAAATAGTCGACGACGAAGAGGAACAGATGCGGCACCATCAGCAGGAAGTTGTTGGTTCGGTGCTGTTCACGGAAAACCGCGGCTTCGGGCATGACGCCTACCGAGGCGCAGCACAGAAACAGCTCGCCGTTGATTTCCCCGGCATCGACGCGCGTCTCGGTCGCACCCGCCGCATAGGCCTTAAGCGCCTGCTCCAGCGTGTCCATGCCGAGATCGCGCGCCAGAAGGTTCATCGTCCCGAACGGCAGGACGCCGAACGCCTTGTTCTTACGGCTCAAGGTGTCGGCGCACGACCTGAGCGTGCCGTCGCCACCGCCAACCAGCAGCGGGTTTTTCTGCCGCGCAAAACGGCCAAGCGCCGCTTCCATCTCTTCGGGTTCGGCAAACAGCAGGTCTTTGACCGCCATGCCGCTGGTTTCGATGGCCGCACGGATCGTGTCCTGACCGAGATTCAGCACCGTCCCGGCCTTTGCATTGATCAGAATATTGTAAGCCTTATCCGCCATGCCTTTCGGTGTGCCGGTCAGGATGCAAAAAAACAATGCGGGCGTGAAGCCGTGCCTCACGCCCGCATCAAATGCAGCGATGGATCGGGGATTAGCCGATACCGGCTTCGTTGAGCCATTCAACCAGCTTCGACTTCGGCATGGCACCGACCTTCATCGAGGTCATCTTACCGTCCTTGAACAGCATCATGGTCGGGATGCCGCGTACGCCGAACTTCGACGGCGTCATCGGCGAATCGTCGATATTGATCTTCGAAACGG
>JASGGL010000199.1:0-5055 GCA_047605065.1 Asticcacaulis sp. | reverse complement strand
ACAAAGTCCTTCCAGTCCTTGAAGTCCCGCGCCTTACCCGACCCGTCGTACCACTGCACCGGACCGGCCTGATCGAACACGGCGATATCTTTCACGCCGCCGTCCTTATAGCCCTGAAGCTTGACGCCCTTGCCGCGCGCCATCTCCGGCAGTTCGGAGGCCGGATAGATCAGCACCTTATTGTTTTCGCCCAGAATGACGATGTGGTCACCCGTCAGCGGAAAGGCCCCGAAGGCCTCGGTACCATCGGCATTGAGCACCGACTTACCGGCCTTTTTGTTACCAACGGCGTCTTCCTCGTTCATCACGAAGCCATAACCGTTCTTCGAGACCATCAGGCGTTTTGCCCCGGCGACAAACATGAAGACGTTGACGATACGGGTGTTCTCTTCCATCTCCAGCATGAGCTGAAGCGGTTCGCCATGGCCGCGCCCGGACGGCAGCTTGTCGCAGCCCAGAGTAAAGAAACGCCCGTCGGACGTCATAATCAGCAGCTTGTCGGTATTATACCCCGGTACAAGGAAGCTCAGGCTGTCGCCTTCCTTGAATTTCAGTTCGGACGGATCATCCACCTTGCCCTTGACCGCCCGTATCCAGCCACGCTCGGACAGGATGACCGTAATCGCCTCCTTGGGCAGGTAGGATTCGATCGAGGCGACCTCGACGCCCTGCGGCGCTTCGGCAAAGGTGGTGCGACGCGCCGACAGAAGCTGCTTACGCACCTCGCTCAACTGTTCGTCGATGCGCTTCCACTGCTTTTTCTCGGACCCCAGAAGGGCGATCAGGCCGTCACGCTCCTTAGCCAGCTTGTCGTGCTCGCCCTTGATGGCCATTTCTTCGAGCCGCGCCAGCTGACGCAGGCGGGTATCGAGGATGTAATCGACCTGCACATCGGTCAGGTTAAAACGCGCCATCAGGGTCTGCTTGGGCGTCTCATCCTCACGGATGATGCGAATGACCTCATCCAGATTGAGGAAAGCGATCATCAGGCCATCGAGGACGTGCAGGCGCTTTTCGATACGGTCCAGACGCCACTGCGACTGCCGGATCAGCACTTCGCGCCGGTGGTCGAGGAAGGCCGTCAGTATCGACTTCAGCCCCATGACCTTGGGCGTGCCGGTCTTATCCAGCACGTTCATGTTGAAAGCGAAGCGCGTTTCAAGATCGGAAATCTTGAACAGGCTCTCCATCAGCACTTCGGGGTCGATATTACGCGACTTGGGCTCAAGGATCAGGCGGACGATTTCATCGGATTCGTCACGCACATCGCCCAGAAGCGGGGCCTTCTTCGCTTCGATCAGGTCCGCCAGTTGCTCGATCAGACGCGACTTTTGCACCTGATACGGAATCTCCGAAATCATGATGCGCCAGTTACCGCGCCCGAGGTCCTCGACCTCGTAACGGGCACGCACCCGCACACTCCCGCGACCGGTTTCATAGGCCTCGAAAATCGCCTCGCGCTTCTCGATGCAAACGCCGCCGGTCGGGAAGTCCGGACCTGGGATCAGGGCCATCAGGCCCGCCGTATCGGTTGTGGGCTCCGCGATCAGCAGCTTACAGGCATCGATCAGCTCGGCGACATTGTGCGGCGGGATCGACGTGGCCATGCCGACCGCGATGCCGGTCGCGCCGTTGGCCAGAAGGTTCGGAAACGCCGCCGGCAGAACGACCGGTTCTTCGTCCTGACCGTCATAGGTGGCACGAAAATCGACGGCGTTTTCATCGATGCCATCCAGCAGCAGCAGCGCCGCCGCCGTCATCTTGCATTCGGTGTAGCGCATTGCCGCCGCCGAATCGCCGTCGATATTGCCGAAATTCCCCTGCCCGTCGACCAGCGGGTAACGCTGGGCGAAATCCTGCGCCATACGCACCAGTGCGTCGTAGATCGACTGATCGCCGTGGGGGTGGAAATTACCCATCACCTCACCGACGACCTTGGCGCACTTACGCGCGGCCGCCTGCGGATTGAGGCGCATATTGTGCATCGCATAAAGGACGCGTCTGTGCACCGGCTTCAGACCGTCACGCACGTCGGGAAGCGCGCGGTGCATAATGGTGGACAGCGCATAGGCCAGATAGCGCCGCGACAGGGCTTCGCCCATCGACTCGCTTAAGATCCGGCCGCCTTCATCGAGAATCACATCATTGCTCATGCCTTATTCGTAAGGCGTCACGCCATTACGCACAAGCACATATGCAGAACAGGTTGTGGAGGATCAGAACAGGGCGTCGACCGCGTCCTGAAGGTCGCTTTCCACGCGTCCGCTGCGGCCGTGAATGTGCGCATCCATCTCGATCACGCGCGCCTTCATGCTGTCCAGACGATAGTCCAGATCTTCACGCGCCGAGGGGTCTTCGATGTTCGAGCTGAGCAGGATATGAATGCCGGATTCGAACTCATCGAGCGCCTTTTCACAGGCCTCATCGAAGGGCACACGGCGCTGTTCCGGGGCCGACAAATAGGCCGCAATCACCACGTCCTTTTGCTCGAAACCCGAATTTTCGAAGTGTTCGACATAGCCCCGGCGACGCCAGTCGGTCAGTTCCTCGGCCATGTCCGGCATGTCGAGGCCCATTTCGAACAGCATGATCGCCTCGTTGAACAGGTTGAGGTAGTCGGTGGCCAGACCCGTGTCGGGGTTCACATTGGCCGCCCTGAGTTCCTGTTCGCTGTAAACCGTCATGGCCTCAGATCAATCCCGCCCCGCAGGGCCCATCCGTTCATTTTACGTCAGACACCTTACCAAAGCGTGGAGAACGCCGTTTTCAGGTTCATTTTTTAAACGGAATCACGATTCCCGTACCGCGTCGATAAGCCGGGTACGGATTTCTGGCAAGGGCTGGTTGAGCGGATGGAAAATATGCCGCGCCAGGAAAAAACCGGTAAGATCGAACCCGCGCCCTATATCCCCGGCTCTCACCCCGGCCTGCGACGACAACAGGAAGGCAGGCAGTTCGAGCAATTTGTCCTTATACGGGTCCCCGGCCCCCCGACTGACGGCGCGCGCCGAACGCGGGGAAACATAGATCAGATCGTCCCGGCTTCCTGTGACCGCACAGGCGCTCAGGTCGAGACCGAACCCGACGGCCTCAAGCAAACCCGCTTCGAAGCGCACATAGACATAGGGCCATACCTCCGGCACGGCAAAGGCCGACATCAGCGCCTCAAAGGCATGAAAGGCACCGGGATGGGGCTCACGCTCAGGCAGGACCACCCGGGTCATCACACAGGCGCACTGCACCCCCAAAAGCGCGGCTGGATCGTCGAATATCTGCGATGGGCCATCGCCCATCGGCTCGATAACCGCCGAGCCCAGATGATCAGAAGTCCTTGCCTTATAAGCCAGACGCACGTGACTTGCAGATTGCAAGTAAGGCTTGATGCGCCGTGACGCCCCCCCGGCAACGTGCCCTGCCACATGACCATGCTCACGCGTGAGAAAGTGCACGACCGCACCGGTTTCACCGTGTGGCCGCGAACTGAGCACAAAGGCGTCGTCTTCGAAGATCATGACGATATCGTCTTTTAGAACTCGAAGAATTTCACGTCAGGCCGAGACGAAAATGGTGCTTTTCGAGAACCGGCGCGCAACGTACTAACGTACGTGAGCACCGGAAGCGTAGAAAAGCGCCATTTGCAGGCCAGTCTCACGTGAAATTACTCCCCGAACTCCAGACCGAACTGCGCATATAGCGCCCGGTCATCGCTCCAGCGTTCATTGACCTGTACATGCAGGAACAGGTGCACCTTACGGTCCAGAATATCCATAAGCTCCTGACGCGCCCGCTGACCGATCCATTTCAGCGTCTGACCGTTCTTACCCAGCACGATGGCGCGCTGACCGTCGCGTTCCACGAATATGGTCTGCTCAATACGCGCCGCGCCGTCCGGCATATCCTTGAAGTCGGTCGTCACGACCGCGCAGGCATAGGGCAGTTCCTCATGCACCCGCAGGAACAGCTTTTCGCGGGTGATTTCGGCAGCCAGAATACGCACCGGCGCATCGGCGGCCTGATCTTCCGGATAAAGCCACGGACTGGCAGGCATTTTTTCCGCGATGGCTTCCAGAAGATCCGTAATCCCGTTGCCCTTTTCCGCCGAGATCATGAAGACCTGCTCGAAGACGCCTTCCTTGAACAGGCTGTCAGCCAGAGCCAGCAGGTTGTCACGACGCAGCAGGTCGATCTTGTTGAGCGCCAGAATGGCCTTGCGGTCATTGGCCTTCAGCCCGGCAATGATGGTTTCGGCGTCTTCGACCGCCAGCTTGTCCGCACCCGTCGCCTTGACGTCAGGATTGGGGAAATGCACAGCCAGATGCGCCGCCGCATCGACCAGCATGACGACGATGTCGGCATCTTCGGCTCCGCCCCAGGCCGATCTGACCATGGCGCGATCCAGACGGCGGCGCGGCTTGAAGATACCCGGCGTGTCAACCAGCACGATCTGCGCGTCGCCGTGAAGGGCGATACCGCGTACCGGAAAGCGCGTGGTCTGGACCTTTTGCGTGACGATGGAGACCTTGGAGCCGACAAGGGCGTTCACAAGGGTCGATTTCCCGGCATTGGGGGCGCCGATGATGGCGGCGAAACCGGCGCGCGTCGCGTTGCCGGCAGAAGAAGAGGTGATCGTCAATTAAGACCTGCGTGTTCGATAAAGCTGAGAGCCGCCGCCTTTTCGGCCTCCTGACGGGACTTGCCGCTGGCGACGACGGGATCGTAGCCTTCTATCGTGACCGCGATCTTAAAGATAGGGGCATGATCGGGGCCAGATCGTTCGACGATCTCATATTTCGGTGAAGGCAGCTTTTTCTGCGCCGCCCACTCCTGAAGATGAGACTTAGGATTGAGGTGCGAGCGTTCGCTGCCGGAGCGGATATGCGGCTGCCACAGGGGCAGAAAGACCCGGCGCGCCGCTTCGAACCCGCCGTCGACATAGACGGCGGCGATCAGCGCCTCGCAGGCATCGCCCAGAATGGTCAGGTTCGACCGTCCGCCGCTTTTGGTTTCGCCCGGTGCCAGACGCATGGCCGCGCCTACCCCCAGAGTCGTCGCCAC
>JASGGL010000198.1:0-5074 GCA_047605065.1 Asticcacaulis sp. | reverse complement strand
GCTATGTCCTGCGCGAAAAGACCATCGCCCTGCCTGCTGTTCTCGATCCCTACCTCAAGCCGCGCCTGATGATTATGCGGGCCTGCGAAGTCCATCTGGGCGGTCAGGTCCGCGCGGGCTGGCAACTGGGGCGCCGCATCGCGGCGCGGACACGCGTTGGCCTGCTGACCTTCCTGAGCCTGCTCGGGGTGACGGGGGCCGCGCTGATCGCCGCCGAGGTGATATAAACGCCTTAGATCATTATGTTTCTATCAAAAACATAATGATCTAAGGCTTTTTTAGTCCCTCGCCGGGCGGTGGCTCCGCCACCTTGGCCGCCGCCGCAATGGCGGCTTGAAAGGAATGATTCCCATAGACATCATTCCGCTCTAGCCCTGCGGCAGCAGGTTACAGAAGACCGGCAGGGCTGCCGCGCCGATCGCCGTTTGAAACGCCCCCAACCGCGACGCCTCGATCACCGGTGCACCGCAATCCGCCGGAATCGCCGCCGCCAGTGCTGCCAGAACCGGTGGACTGAGACGCCCCGTCAGGATGATGGCGTCGGGGTTGAGAAACGGCCCCAGCTTCGACAGCCCCACCGACAACCGCGCCGCCGCGTCGATCACCCAGCCATCGATAACGCCCTGAGCCGCCGCAGGCAGAATGTCGAGATCGCTGAGGTCCGACACACCGAACCCGGCAGCATTGAGGGTGTTCATCAGATCGCGTCCGTCCGGGGCTGCGCCATCGGCGAAGAACTGACCGATCTGACCACCGCCCTGCGACGGGGCGCGACCACCGCGGAAAGGACGCCCCTCGATAAACAGCGCGCCGCCGATTTCGAGGCCGATATGCACGATCAGATAGGTCTGATGCGGTGCCGCCGCCCCGAAAACGCGCTCACCCGTACCGCAAGCCAGCGGTTCCGGCTCGATAAAGGCCGGGGCATCGAGATTGTTGGCGAAATAGGCGATCAGCTCTTCGCGGCGATAGGCCAGATTCCACATAGCCGCATAGTCGGCAGGCAGGTCCATGGGCACGCCGATACCGATACCCAGCTGCCGCCAGCGCGCCATGTGACTGCGCCCATAGGCGGTGGCCAGTTGCGCCTGCACGGCCGCGAGCACTGCCCCCGGAGAGGGTTCTGACAGGGCAGTGCGCGCCTGCCCCACGACCCGCCCGCCAAGGTCCATCGCCACCAGATCCAGCGCCCCCGCCGTAAAGCCCACCCCGAAGGCATAGGCGGCACCTGAGCGCAGCGACACCGGTTTTTGCGGCTGACCGCGCCGGCCCGTATGGACGTACGCGCCATTGTCTTCTTCGACCAGTCCCCAGTCCATGAGGTCACGGACCAGATTGGTCACCGCCGGTCGCGTATAGCCCGACGCCTCGGCCAGTTCCGCACGCGCCGCCGTCCCGAAGCGAACCAGCGCCTCAAGCACCTTGCGATGGCCGTGGGTCAGGTGAGGGAACATCAGATCTCCGCGAAATCCACGACGCGATATTCGCGCCCCAGCTTTTCGAGGACGCGGCGGAAATCCGTCTGACTGAGCGCCGTCGTCGCGGTATTGACCAGTGGGTGAAAGTTGACGATCTCCGCCTCATCCAGCCGCTTGTCCAGAATAAAGCGAACCTTCTGTTGCGGGTCATTGATCAGGGCCAGAGCCGTCACCGATCCCGGACGCACCCCCAGCGCCGCATAGAGCCGCTCTTCCGAACCGAAGCTCAGGCGGCCCGAACCGATGCGTTTAGGCAGGGCCTTAAGATTGATCTGTGTCGTCTGTTCGGCGCTGATCAGCCACAATTGCCCCTTATCGTCCTTGAGGAACAGGTTTTTGGTGTGCGCGCCGGGCAGTTCATCCTTGATGCCCTCGCCCTCACCCACGCGAAACACCGCCTCATGCTCCGTCGTCCGCGACGACACGCCCCAGTCGTTTAGGGCTTGAAGCAGGGTGTTTTGCGTATAAAAAGTCTGTTCGGTCATGCCGTCGCGTTTACAGGAGCCCGCAGCCTAATGGAATTGGAATGTTTTATCGTTCAGGCCGGTCCGAGGGAAATTATTCCCGGCCGTACCGACCGCGACTGGATGGACGCGTTTTCCAGCCGCTTCCCTTATCGCTGCCTGCCCCTGACCATGGCCAATACCACGGGCTGGGAATTGCTGGTCCCCGAAGACATCACCATTGAATGGAACGGCGGGCCGCTGGCTACCGACATCACCATCACAGCCGATACGCCCGGCGTCCATGTCGACCACTTCGTACAAAGCCATTTCACGCAAGGCATCATCACCTTCCACACCGGCTATCTGTTCCGGACGCAGCCGGGCTGGGCCGTATGGGCGACCGGCGCGCCCAACCACGTCAAGGACGGTATCGCGCCTCTGACCGGGCTGATTGAAACCGACTGGCTGCCGTTCCCCTTCACGATGAACTGGCGCATGACGCGTCCGGGCGTGGTGCATTTCAAGAAGGGTGAACCCTTCTGCTTCATCAACATCGTCGAGCACAAAAAGATGGACGAGATACAGCCCGTCGTCAGGCCGATCGAAGCCGAGCCTGCCCTTCTGGAGCAGTATAAGGCCTGGTCCGAAAGCCGTGCGAAATTCAACGAAAGCCTGATCAACCGCGATCCGGCCACCATGAAACAGGCCTGGCAGAAATTCTATCACAAGGGCGAGCTGCCCGATAATTCCGAAGTCGCCGACCACATGAACCGCCGCCGCCTGAGCCCCGTGCGTTTCGAGGACATGGAGCCGCTGCCAAAATCCGGGCTGGGGCAATCCGAATAGCCACAAACGTAAAAAAGGAGCCGAAAGGCTCCTTTTTCATATCGTATCCGGTTGCCGAACCTACTTCGGCTGAGACGGGCGGACGATGCGCGCCTCGAGGTTTTGCTTCACCTCGCGCGCATCATAGGCATTAGGATCGTCCGCCGGCTTGGCACCCTTGCCGAAGACCACTTCGGCGGTCGCCTCATAGCGGTAGAAGGTCGTCTGATCCTCCTGCCACGACCCCCAGCTGCCCCAGCCGCTGCGATAATAGCGCCAGTAGAAGCCTCCGAAATAGGGACCGGAGAAAGGATCGCGATAGGTGGTGCTGGTGTTGCGGTCTTCCTTGGTGGCGCGGCCAACCATGGTGAACCAGTCATAGCCGTTTTCCAGCGTCAGCTCCGCCGAACGATAGAGCAGGTAGTCTTCGACGGTTTCACGCGAGGTCACGGAATTGCCGGAGAATTTCAGGCGGTAACGGTTGGCCTCGATGCGCTGATCCGAATAACCTCGCGACAGCGAGGAGGACGGGTTGCCCGTCACCGGCTGATACGGGGTCGGCGTGGTGCAGGCAGCGAGAAGGGTCATAGACAGACCAAGAGCGGCGGCGGTCAGTAACTTACGCATGATCGTAACACTCAAAATCCTGAAAATGGCCCCATTGGCCTGTAACTATTCAGGTAAATATCCTCAAAGGTCAATGTGGCTTATTTAGGGAACCGGGCCTCAGAGTCCGGCATCGCTCTGGCTGTAGCCGCGCATCAGTTCGGCCATCCAGTCGATAAACACCCGTACCCGCCGCGCCAGATGCCGCCTCTGAGGGAAGATCAGCGATACCGGCATGGAGGCCGCCACATGGTCGGGCAGGACTTCGACAAGGCGTCCCTGTGCCACGTGTTCGACCATCCCGATGCGCGGCGCCTGAATAATGCCCAGCCCCGCCAGCGCAGCATGGCGATAGGCTTCGGAATTGTTGACCGACAAAACTCCATCCATTTCAATGGTTTGCCATTTTTCACCGTCGAAATAGTCGAAACCGTCAGGCCGCGCCCCCATCTGACTGACATAGTGGACAAGACGGTGCTGTCTTAAGTCCTCAAGCGTGCGTGGCGTTCCCCGGCGCGCCAGATAGGTCGGGCTGGCATAGTTGCCCAGCGGCAACCAGCCCAGTGCCCGAACCATTAGACCGGAATCGCTCAGTTGCCCGATGCGGATGACGCAATCGAAGCCTTCACGAACCACATCGACAAAGCGATCGGTCGAAGACAACTCGACCCTCAGGCCGGGATGCGCCTCAAGGAAGGCGGGTAAATTAGGAAGGACGAGGTTTTGCGCCACCCCCATCGGCATATCGACACGGATGCGTCCCGTAACCGCACGGGTCTGAAAAAGACCGGACAGATCATCGGCATCGGCCAGAAGATCCTTGGCGCGTTCATAAAAAACCTGACCGTCATGGGTCAGTTGTACCCTCCGCGTCGTGCGATAGAGAAGTTGCGTCCCCAATTGCGCCTCAAGGCCCTGTACCGCGGTCGAGACTGTGGCCTTGGGCAGGCTTAAGCTCTCCGCCGCCCTGGTGAAGGACGACAGTTCCGCCACTCGGCTAAACATGAGGAGGGCATCGAGGCGCAGCATACGGCATTATTGTTCATTTTTCTGAACAGTCCAATCAGATTTCACGCATTTATCCTGATATCTTCTCCAACTACATTCCGGTCATCGACACTCAAACAACGGGAGACACTGTCATGACCATAGCGCTTATCACCGGAGGCAGCCGGGGCCTCGGCCGCAACGCCGCCCTGCATCTGGCCCGTGATGGGGTGGATATTCTCTTCACCTATCGCTCGAACCTGACCGAGGCACAGAGCCTTGTCGCCGAAATCGAAGCCATGGGTCGCCGCGCGGTCGGCCTGCCGCTTGATGTCAGCACCACCGCAGGCTTCGCCGCCTTTGCCGACAAGGTAAAAGAAACCCTGAGCGTCTGGGGCGAGGATCGCTTCGATTATCTGGTCAACAATGCCGGTATCGGCACCCATGCGGCCTTTACCGACACCACCGAGGCGCAGTTCGACGAACTGGTGAACATCCACTTCAAAGGACCGTTCTTCCTGACTCAGACCCTGCTGCCGCTGATGCGTGACGGTGGCCGCATCCTCAACATCTCCACCGGTCTGGCGCGCTTCGCCCTGCCCGGCTATGCCGCCTACGCCTCGATGAAGGGCGCGATGGAGGTTCTGACCCGCTATCAGGCCAAGGAACTGGGCGCACGCGGCATCGCCGTCAATATTCTGGCACCCGGGGCCATCGAAACCGACTTCGGCG
>JASGGL010000197.1:0-5145 GCA_047605065.1 Asticcacaulis sp. | reverse complement strand
CAACGACGTGGTGGCCATGACCGGCGGGCAGTCGGTCGACGGTCAGCTTACCCCCGTCATGGTGGCGCAGCAGGTGCGCGCCGAAGGGGTCGAACGTATCGCTCTTGTCTCGCCCGATCCGGAAAAATGGGAGGGCGACATGCCCTCCGGCACGACCTATGCCCATCGCGACGACCTTGAGGCCGTGCAAAAGGATCTGCGCGACTATAAGGGCGTGTCGGTGCTTATCTACGATCAGGCCTGCGCTACCGAACTGCGCCGCCGTCGCAAGCGCGGAACGGCCCCCAAGCCTGCCGCGCGCCTGTTCATCAATCCGGCAGTGTGCGAAGGCTGCGGCGACTGTCAGGCCAAGTCCAACTGCGTGGCGATCAATCCGCTGGAAACCGAGTTGGGCCGCAAGCGTGAAATCGATCAGTCGGCGTGCAATATCGACACCTCTTGTGTGAAGGGGTTCTGCCCGTCCTTCGTCGCCGTCGAAGGCGCGGCGTTGAAAAAGGCGGCGGCACCGGCCATCGATGCCTATATCGCCGACCTGCCCGACATCACGCCGCCTCTGCCCGGCGAGCGCGCCTATAATATCCTGCTGGCCGGGATCGGGGGCTTAGGCGTCACCTCCCTGTCGGCCATGCTGGGCATGGCGGCGCATATCGATGGCCATGAAGTGTCGGTGGCCGATCAGACGGGTCTGGCCCAGCGCGGGGGCGGCGTCGACGCCCATGTGCGCATCGTCGGCCGGGGCGAGCGCCTGCCGTCGCCGCGTATCGCGGCGGGTGAGGCCGATGTGGTGCTGGCCGCCGACATGGTGCAGGCGACGGGCAAGACCGCCCTGCCGTTGCTCAGCGCCGACCGTGCCGTGTCTTTCGTCAATTCGGCCCTGACCTCGACGGCGGCCTTCACCCTCAACCGCGACCTCAGCTTCGACCGTCAGGGCCTGATGGGGCGCCTGCGCAAGGCGTCGAAGCGGCTGGAGGCCCGGGACGCGGGCGGGGTGGCGCGCCGTTTTCTGGGCGATGCGGTCTATGGTCACATGATCCTTCTGGGCGCGGCCTGGCAGGCGGGCACCGTACCGCTCAGCCGCTTTGCGATCGAAGAGGCCATCGAACTTAATGGCGCGGAAAAGGCCAATAACCATAAGGCTTTTGCGCTGGGGCGCGCCCTCTATCTGGGGCGTGTCGAAGCCCCGGAAGCAAAGCCGGATGTTTTCGATGCCGAGGCCTTTGTCGCGCGCCGTATCGCCGATCTGACGGCCTATCAGGACGCCGGCTATGCGGCGCAGTATAAGGCCCTGATCGATGAGGTACGTGCTTCGGGCTCGGCGACCCTGCTGGAGGCCGTGGCGCGCCATGCGTTCAGGCTGATGGCCTATAAGGACGAATACGAGGTGGCGCGGCTCTATGCCGATCCGGCCTTCCGTCAGCGCCTGATGGCGCAGTTTGAGGACGCGGGCGAGCGCAATCCGAAAAGTGGGAACCGGTTTTCGGGATCAATTGCGCGACAATATAAACTTTCCGTTTATCTGGCTCCGCCGCTGCTGGCGCGCCGCGACCCGGCGACGGGTGAGCCGCGCAAGATGAAGTTCGGACCATGGGCTTTCCGGCTGTTTGGTGTGCTCAAAGGCTTCAGGGGCCTGCGTGGCACGCTGTTCGATCCGTTTGGGCATACGCAGGAGCGCCACATGGAGCGCCGCCTGCGCAACGACTATGTCGCCCTGATCCGTCGCCTTCTGCCGTTGATTGACGCGCACAATATCGATCTGGCCGTGGCCATTGCCCGCCTGCCCGAAGACGTGCGCGGTTTCGGCCACGTCAAGGCGGCTTCGGTCGAAACCTATGAGGCGCGCAAGGCCGCGCTGATCCGCGATTTCGAGGCGGCTCGCCCCGAACAGCCCGCTCAGACGAAAAAGGAAATGCTGCATGTATGATTCCCCTGCGTACGACGCCCATGAAAAGGTCGTTGATGTCCACGATCCCGAAACGGGTCTCAATGCCATCATCGCCATCCATTCGACGGCGCGCGGTCCGGCGGCGGGCGGTTGCCGTCTGTGGACCTACGACTCCCCGGCGCAGGCGCGTACCGATGCCCTGAGGCTGTCGCGCGGCATGAGCTATAAGAACGCCATGGCCGAGCTGCCTTTCGGCGGCGGTAAGGCGGTCATTATGGGGCCGGTTGCTGCTGAGCAGCGCGAGGCGGTGTTCGCTGCCTTCGGGCGTGCGGTCGACGGGTTGGGCGGTCAGTATATCACCGCCGAAGACGTCGGTGTCGGCGTGTCGGACATGATGGTGGTGGCAAAGGAAACGCGTTACGTTTCAGGACTTGCCACCGAAGGCAGTGTGGGGGGGGACCCGTCGCCCTTTACGGCGCGCGGGGTGCGTATCGGTATCGAGGCGGCGGTGAAGGCGCGCCTTGGCCGGGACAGCCTTGAGGGCGTACGCGTGGCCGTGCAGGGCCTTGGCCATGTCGGCGGCTATCTGTGCGAAGAACTGCATGCGCGCGGGGCAAAGCTGATCGTCGCCGACCTCAATGTCACGCGCGTCGTGGAAATGGTCGAGCGCTTCGGCGCTGAGGTGGGCAGCGTGTCCGACATCCTGCTCAGCGACGCCGATGTCATCGCGCCGTGCGCGCTGGGGTCGATCCTGACGCCTGAGGTGGCCGAGCGCATGACCGCCGCCGTGGTGGCGGGGGCCGCGAATAACCAGTTGTCGATCCCTGAGGTCGGGGCGGTGCTGGCCCGTCGCGGTATTCTCTATGCGCCGGACTATGTGATCAATGCCGGGGGCATTATCGCCGTGTCGGCAGAGTATAATGGCGGCGTCGACCGCGCCGGGATCGAAGCGCAGATCGCCGCCATCGGCCCGCGCCTGAGCGACATCTTCGCCCGCGCCAGAACAGAGCATCGCCTGACCGGAGACGTGGCCGACGCGCTGGCCAGAGCCAAGATGGTGCGACCTTAATTCCCGCTCTCTCCTGCGGGGAGAGGGGAAATTATTCGATTCCCAACCGTGCGATTCTGTGATTGTCTGCGGTAATTGCTGCGCGCAGCAAAAGTGCAGCAAAAACGATAAGAAGACCGATAAAAACAGGAAAGGACGCCCGATGCACACGGTCGTTGCCGATGATAAAGCCTTGCTGAACCGGGCCTTGCTGACCAGGGTGGAAAACGGGGTGGGGCGGCTGACGCTCAACCGGCCTCAGGCGCTCAATGCCCTGACCACCGATATGTGCCGCGATATGGCGCAGACCCTGACCCGCTGGGCCAGCGATGATGCCGTACGCTATGTGGTGCTCGACCACGAAGGCCGGGCCTTCTGCGCCGGGGGCGATGTACGCGCGGCGGCGCGATCCGGGCGCGGCGATGGAGTGGACGCGCGGGAATTCTTCCGCACGGAATACCGGCTCAACACCCTGATCAAGCGCTTCCCCAAGCCTTTTATCGCCCTGATCGACGGGGTGACCATGGGCGGCGGCGTAGGCATCAGCGTCCACGGTTCGCACTGCGTCTCGACCGAAAACACCCTGTTTGCCATGCCGGAAACCGGCATCGGTCTGTTCCCCGATGTCGGCGGTGGCTGGTTCCTACCGAGATTAGAGGGTGAGACGGGTCTGTGGCTGGCCCTGACGGGTGAGCGGCTCAAAGGCGCGGATGTGCGCGCGGCGGGCATCAGCACGCACCACGTCGCCGCCACCGACCTTCCGGCGCTTAAGGCGGAGCTTCTGGCCGGAGGCGATCCCGACGCCATTCTGAACCGCTATGACCGCGCGGTCGGTGCGCCGTCCTTCACCGAGCACCTTGAGGCGATCAACCGCATTTTCGGCAAGGCGACTCTGGCCGATATCGCCATCGCCCTTAAGCTTGAGGACACCGACTGGGCGCAGCATCAGGGCGAGGTGCTGGCCACCCGTTCGCCCTTTTCGATGAGCGTCACGCTGCGGCAATTGCGCGAAGGGCGTCGTATGAAAAGCTTCGAAGAGGTGATGGAGATGGAGTATCGCCTCGCCTCGCGCATCTGCCAGAGCCACGACTTTCTCGAAGGGGTGCGTGCGGTGCTGGAGGACAAGGACCATGCCCCGCACTGGCTGCCGCAGTCGATCGGTTGCGTCAGCGCCCGGAGCGTCGAGGCCCTCTTTGCGCCGCTTGAGCGCGAACTTTACGATTAACCCGCGCGTAAGCCTGTTTCTTACCGCAGCGTTTACGCCTGAGGCCGCATTGTGACCGTCTGACCTGTGTTCAGGTCTGAAGGGGTCGGCAATGCGGGTGACGGTGCTGGTAATGGCGGCGTGGGCGGGTATGGCCTGCGCGGCAGTGGCGGATGAAAAGATTCAGCGGCTCGATCCGGGGGCCGAAGCCGCAGTCGCGGCGCTTTTGGGGCCGCCTGCGGCCAGTACAGGGCCTTCTTCTACAGGCATCTCGTCTACAGGCCCCTCTTCCACGGGCATGACCTATCGCCGCGTCAATACGGTGGTCAAGGCCCCGGACCTCAGCGCGGCCCTGAGCAACACCCCTGCGGCCCCTCAGTTCGACATTACCGAAGACATGCAGCATCAGGCGGCGATCCTGCTCGATCTGGTCAATGCGACGCGCGCCGAAAACGGATGCTGTCCGCTCAGGCTCAGCGACCAGCTGATGCAGGCGGCGCAGCGTCAAAGCGTGTCGATGTCCGAGAAGAACTACGTCTATCACTATACGGACGACGGCATAAAGTTGAAGGACCGTGTCCACGGCACGGGCTATGTCTATACGCTTCTGGGGGAGAACGTCGCGGCGGGTCAGAAGACGGCGGAAATCGTCTTTCACGAATGGATGACCAGCCCCGGCCACCGCGCCAACATCCTCAACTGCGGCTATGAGGAGATGGGGGTAGGCTATGTCCACGACACGCAGGACCAGCCGGTGGGGCAGGCGCGTGTGCCCTATTACTTCTACTGGACGCAGGTATTCGGACGCCACATGAAGGTGGCCGGTCGGTAGTTCTTTCATGCCTCCCCCGTTACGCGGGGGAGGATATTTAGCGACCTCTTGCCACGGCGGCCTTTGAGCGCGGCGGGCGGCCCAGTGCGTCCGAAATAAACCACGCCGTGTCGATCACCGCGTCGATATCGACGCCGGTGTTTATGCCCAGCCCGTTGAGCATGTAGAGCACGTCCTCG
>JASGGL010000196.1:0-5277 GCA_047605065.1 Asticcacaulis sp. | reverse complement strand
CCTCGCGGCCCGTTTCGAATGTCGTACACCCGGCCTCGGTGAGTGGCTGCCCGGATGCGTCCAGAACAACGACCCGCGTGGCTGACTTTTTGGCATTCAGATAAACGCGTAGAATCGAGGAGTTTTCATCGCCGGGAAATACCGCCGGGGCAAAACGGCCCGGTTGGCCGCTATGGCAATCGGCGCGGAATTGTGCGCGAACGGCGACATCGCCCCGGTCATAGGCCAGAAGTTGTGACCGGAACCCGGATGTCAGGCGCAGGTCCTGCGTACCCGCTTTTACTCCTGTCGTCTCGAACGATTGCTCGCGGAAGTAGCGCCCGTCGCGCGAAGCCATGCGCAGGCATAGACGGTCTCCCGTTCCGGCGGGCATGCTGATACGGATATCGCCCAGATCGAGTGAGCGTGAGCCCATGCCTCGCCGCAGACCATAAAACATCATGCCGCTGACCTTAACGCCCGCCGTATAGGTTTCCTGCACATCGGGCAGGGGTTTGAGCGTCTGCGCCTGAGCGCTACCTACCGTGAGCAGGAAGAGGGTGAGAAGGAGGCAGCGCATCAATACAACTCGAAAAATCCGCTCAGAGTTTGATAAGGGCAGGTAATTGTACCGATATATCGTGTGGATTCGAGTTTTGTGAATTTTGCGGCACATCCGTTGACTGGATTTTGGCCGTAGGCTTGCTCCAAATTGACGCCAAATGTCAGGCCATAATCATTAAGTCTGCCTGGATGGGCTATTTTTTGATTATTTCTAATGCTGGAATAGTTTGAAAAAGCAACAAATTCTTTGGTTTGGGGGTTGGCTTGCGCAAATATTAATAGAAGGTTTCCATTGGTGGTTTGTAATAAATTAGTGCAGCTGTGCTGGAGCGCGTTTGGAGTAAGTACGCAGTTCGTGATGCTGAACGAATAGGTCCGTGTCTGCGATATGGCGTAGAAGATGGCTTCGTTCTTCAGTTCCTTGTCGCCGCCGGAAAGGACCTTTTGCGCCGCCAGTTTCTTCAGCGTCGTATCGGTGCCTGCCATGATTTCCTGAAAAACAGCCAGACGTTCAAGCGGACTGGGGCTATCGAGTTCGGCAAGGCTCTGTTCCCAGCGCGCGGCCTTTTCGGCGGCCTTTGACGGTGCCGGGGTTTGCGCATGAACGGCGCTCCCGGTTAGCAAGGCGACACAACACGATAAAAGAATCCAGCCACGCATAGCGCTTCCCCCCCCGAATGAACCGTCGAAGCCTATCCGGCTATGGTAAATTCGCAAATAGGGCGAATGGGCGCGGAGGCAGAAAAGTTGCTGCGGGGTAAAATTCCCCAAGGGATTGTGTCCGCTGCGCAACGGATATCGTGGATATGCTGAACTTGCTTTGTAGTGGGTTTCGGTCGGCCGCTGCGCCGATACACGTCAGGCGTGCGCAATATGTATCGTCCCTTTATTTGAAATGATGATTCTTACATATTGCCTGTTTCATTATTGAGATAGCCATTTGGGTTCGGTGGGCTCTGGCCTGAACTCAAAATTTTCTTTCCACAAAAGGAATTCTGGCTTCCCGAATCGTGCTTTTCCCTGAGTGCGAGCGATTGGCATTTACATTGTGGACATTGTGCCGTATGCATTTATAAAATAATATATCGATATATGGGATGAAATGAAACGATCTGGACACATTGCCCGGCGGATGCGCCGGCAGCCGGGTCGTTACAGGTCGCCCAGGTAAAGCGTCACAAATACAAAAGCCCAAAGCGGCAGATTATTCAGGTTGAGGAACCCATGAAGACCAGCAACACAACGACCCGCTTCATGTGGGGGGCATCCGGCCTCGCGCTGAGCCTTGCCATCGCATCGGCGTCTTACGCCCAATCCGGCCAAGCGCCCGCAGACACGGCGTCCGGTGCTTCGGAAGACATCCGCGAGGTCGTCGTCGTCGGGGCGCGCCGCGCCGAGCAGTCGGCCATCGACCGGAAAAAGCGCGCGGCCACGGCGCAGGATTCCATCGTTGCCGATGATGTCGGCAACTTCCCGGACAAGAATGTCGGCGAGGCCATTTCCCGTATCGCCGGTGTGGCGCTGGACATAACCGACTCCGGCGATACCGGCGGCTTCACCATCCGCGGGCAGGGCGCCGATCTGATCCGGGTGGAGGTGGACGGCATGTCCATGCTGCCGACGGACGAGCAGGACGGCCGTTCGGTCACCTCGCTGAACGACATGTCGTCGGACCTGATCAAGAGCGTCGATGTGATCAAGGGGCAGACCGCCGATATGCGCCCGGGCGGCGTCGGTGGTACGGTGCGGATCGAGCAGCGCTCAGGCCTCGATTTCAAAAAGCCGCTCTACAAGTTCAATCTGCAATATCAGATGAATACGCTGGATCAGAACTGGTCGCCGCGCGCCAACCTGATCCTCACCCGCAAATTTCTGGACGGCCGGCTGGGGGTGCTGTTCAACCTGACCTATGACGATCAGCGCACCTCGACCGACACCAGCTATGTGTCGAACAAGCAGGTCGGCTATCAGCCCCTGGGCGACCACGACAATTCGCCGGAAAAAACCTTCGTAACGCCCTATGATCCGATTGCGGCGGCGGTCACCACCAAGGCGGACTGCGCCAAGCTGACCACGACCGGCATCAACAGCCGCCTGAACTGCTATGCCCAGTGGGAGGACTTTGCGCCGTCCCTGCCGCGGATGCGCCGGGAAAACCGCAGGGATACGCGTACCTCGCTGCAACTGCGCGCCGATTATCGCGTCAACGAACACCTGACTGTTTTCGCGTCCTACAATCCCAACCTGCGCAATCAGGATTCCCAGACCTATAACCTGCAAATCCTTGCGCCGACCGGGACGACGGGGACCACGGGCGCGCTGACCACCAATATGCGCAATGTCGTGGTCAATGCGGAGCACTACATCACCAGCTTCGATATGATCGAAGGCAATGGGGTGAGCGTCAACAATCTGGTCTACGACAGTCAGGTGCGCGACGTTCAGAAGGTCAATGAGCAGCACTACACCCAGCTGGGGGCGGATTATAAGGCCGGTCCGTGGGTGGCCAAGGCCCGTATCCAGTACGCTTTCGCCAAAAGCGAGCGTGAGGAGGACGCCTTCAAGCTGAACGCCATCATCCCGAAGGCCAGCTTCTCGCTGATCCCGGAAAACGGCCTGTGGACGTTTGTGGTCCCCAGCTTCGACCTGAACAACCCCGCCTCCTACTATCCGGTCCTCAGCACCTCGACCGGGATCGGGCAGAATCCGGGCAATAGCCGCCGTCTGGAATACACGCCCTATGCCGACAAAAACAACGAATGGAACTATCAGTTCGACGCGACGCGGACCTTCGACGATTTCGGCCCGCTGAAGACGCTGAAGTTCGGCGTGTCGCATACCGACCGCCACAACGAGACATGGCGCGAGGGCGGCTTTGAAATCGCACCGGGCGTGACGCTGTCGCGGGCCAGAAGCCTCGACTATATCCAGTACTGCGTCCCGTCGTCCAAGATCACCTGTAACTACGGCTCGACCCTGCGTAATGCCGAGGTCGACAACATGCTGGAAAAAACCCACCTGCTGACCCGTGAACAGTATCAGGAGCTGATCAATGTCAGCCTGATCGATCTGCCGGGTAATCAGTTCTTCGGCGGCCTGTCCAGCCGCGGCAATCTGATCAGTTCGTGGAAGGCCTTCGATTTCGACGCCTTCTTCGGCGTGCTCGGCAAATATGCCGACCTGAGCGCGCACACCATCGATTGCCTGTACGAATGCATCGCCACGGACGGTAAGGTCTATAAACGCCCCAACTATTCGACCAGCGAACGGACCAGCTCGGCCTATCTGATGAGCAATTTTGAAACCCGCCTGTTCGGCAAGGCCGTGCTGGGCAATCTGGGCGTCCGCTATCAGAGGATCGAGGTGCAGGCCTCGCCGTCGATCATCTTCCAGAACGCGGTGGTCAACCCGACCGCACTGGCGCAGATACAGAGCGGCGTGTCTCCGACCGTGGATGTCGTCACCACCGAGTTCGTTTCGCGCCGGACGACGAACATCCAGCGCACCAGCGAAGACTTCCTCCCCAGCCTCAACCTTGCCCTATGGCCCGTCGAGGACCGGCTGGTCCTGCGCTATTCCATCGCCAGGCAGCGCGCCCGCCCCAGCATGGCGCAACTGACCGGGACGTCGGCGGTGACCTGCACCTACGTCAACCCCAGCGTCAGCGCGGCCCTGACCAATCTGGCGGAAAACTATCCGGGCTATTGGGATGAGAACGACCCGGACACCGAAACGGCCGCTCCGACGGCTCAGAGCCGCTGTAGCGGGCGTATCGGCAATCCGGAACTCAAGGGCTATGAGGCGCTGACGCAGAACCTGTCGCTGGAATGGTATCCGAACAAGGACACTCAGGTCAGCGTCTCCACCTATGCGATCGACGTCAAGACGGGCCGCCCCAAGGAGGATCTGGTGATCCCGGAATACGAGATGGAGGGTAATACCTATATCGTGTCGACCTATCGGGATGGCGATGGCGGGCTGAAGCAGACCGGCATCGAAATCGCGGCGCGCACGGCCTTCACCTTCCTGCCCTCGAAGCTGAAATACACGGGCGCGGGCTTCAACTATTCGACGACCGAAGCCAACGGTATGATCATCTATACCGACCCGCTCACGGGGCTGGTCCTGCCGCCGGAAAAGCAGTCCAGCTACTATTACAATATTAATGTCTGGTACGATGACGGTCGCCTGAATGCCCGCATAGCCTATCAGGCCCGTGACGGCTATTACGACCGGATGGACGCCTCGGACAACCGCGTCCCCAGCGAGGCGACGGCGCTGGCCAACGGTCTGGTGACCTATCCCTACGGCAGCAGCACGAGCTACTTCAAGACCGTCACGCCGATCTACAAGAACGGCTCGAAGTCGCTGGACGCGCGGATGTCTTATAAGCTGAACAAACAGGTCGAGTTCTTCGCGGAGGGTAAGAACCTGCTCGACGACACCATCACCCGCTATGCGCCGGACGAACTTCGCAGCATCGGCGGGGGTGTGCCATATGTGTTCGACACCCTCTATACGGGCCGCCGGTACTATTTCGGCATCATCACCACCTTTTAGGCCATGAGAGCGGAATGATTTTCATTCCGCTCAAGCCGCCATTGAGGCGGCGGCCAAGGTGGCGTAGCCACCGCCCGGCGAGGGACTAAAAACAGAATGATTTTCATTCCGCTCAAGCCGCCATTGAGGCGGCGGCCAAGGTGGCGTAGCCACCGCCCGGCGAGGGACTAAAAA
>JASGGL010000195.1:0-5342 GCA_047605065.1 Asticcacaulis sp. | reverse complement strand
CGATCAGAATGCCGGCGATGATACTAAGCATAGGTTTCCCCTCTGGTTGTGATGGCCACAGTGTAGCGCAACCGACAGGAATAGCTACGAAAACCGGAAATGTCCGTGCTAATATCCACCTGTGGCTCAAAAGGATGCAGAACCATGGCATATCTGGCTTTGGCGGTATGGGGATATATGTCCGGCTATTGTGCCTGGAATCTGTTTCGCGCCATCACCCGCAAAGAAGTCCGGGTAGGATTTCGGGTAAACCCATTCGGCAGGTACAGAACAGAGACATACGCAAAGGATTCCGACGAGGGACTGGCCTATTGGATCGCCACCACCGCCTATGCTTTCGGCACGGTCCTAACGGCGGGCGTTTTCGTCCTCTTTGTCTGCAGACTGCTGCAGGGCCTTCCCTTATAACCGCAACCCCCGCGACCGCGTCACCACGTCCTTTAGGTCGTCCTCGACCAAAAGCCTCATCGCCTCATCAAAGTTCACAAAGCGCGCCTCGTCGGCATCGTCCGCTGCCACCGGCTCACCCGACAACCATTGCGCCACGTAATCGATCAGCACCAGATGAAAGCCCTCGGGATGGGCCTCGCTGCCCGGCTCGATGATCTCATAGACCTCGATCAGCGGCCCCAGTTGCGCCTCTATCCCCGTCTCCTCGCGCAGTTCACGCAAGGCCGTCTGCGCAAGGGATTCAAAGCGTTCGACCTTGCCGCCGGGGATAGACCAGTGGCCCTTTCGCGGCTCGCGCCCGCGACGGATTAGAAGAACTTCATCGTCACGCCAGCAAACAACGCCCACAGCCGGGATCGGACGCTCAGTTTTGGCTTGCACTTGACGATTCTCCGTATACACCCCGCTCCATATATCGCACGCCTGTTCCCGGGGATACGTCCATGACCGCCACCACCGACTTCGCCCAATGCCCGCCCGTCGCTCCCGAAGTGGTTGCGCAGATCAAGGCCGTGGTCGGAGACGCCGGCTGGTCGGACGACGCGCTGCGCGTGACAGCCAAGCTGACCGAATGGCGCGGCAAGTGGAAGGGCAATACGCCGCTTCTGGTCCTGCCGAAAACCACCGAAGAGCTGTCGAAGGTGGTCAAAATCTGTTTCGACAACGGCGTCGCCATCACGCCTCAGGGCGGCAATACCGGCCTTGTCGGCGGACAGATCCCGTTCGGCGAAATCCTCGTCTCGCTGGAACGCATGCGCACCATCCGTGACGTGGCCCCGACCGATGACACCATGGTCCTCGAGGCAGGCATCACGCTGCTTGAGGCGCAGGAAATCGCCGAAAAGGCCAACCGTTACTTCCCGCTGTCTCTGGCTGCCGAAGGTACGGCGACGGTCGGCGGCGTGATCAGCACCAATGCGGGCGGCACGGCGGTCCTGCGTTACGGCGTGACGCGCGATCTCGTCTCCGGCCTCGAAGTCGTCCTGCCCAATGGCGAAATCTTCAATGGCCTGAAGCGCCTGCGCAAGGACAATACCGGTTACGACCTCAAGCAGATGTTCATCGGCGCCGAAGGCACGCTGGGCATCATCACCGCCGCCTCGCTCAAGCTGTTCCCCGTCATGAACTCGCGCTGCGTGGCCATTGTCGGCTTCGAGACCGCACAAAAGGCCATCGATCTTCTGGGCCGCGCCAAGCAGGAAACCGGCGGTCAGGTCGAAGCCTTCGAACTGATGGGCCGTTACGGCCTGTCGCTGGTGCTCAAGAACATCCCCGACACGCGCGAACCGCTGGAAGGCGAATATCCGTGGTACGCCCTGATCGAGGTCGCTTCGGGCGATCCGGACGGCGCGGAAGGGTCGATGGAGCGCCTTCTGACCGCGGCCTTCGAAGAAGAACTGATCGTCGACGCCGCCATCGCCCAGAACGAGACACAGGCTGCGGCCTTCTGGCGTCTGCGCGAAGAACATTCTGCCGCCGAAAAGGTCGAGGGCGCGGCGTGGAAGCACGACATCTCCGTCCCCCTGTCGCAGATGGCCGACTATATCGAAAAGGGCGCGGCGGCGGTCGAAGCCTTCCTGCCCGGCGCGCGTCTGGTCACCTTCGGCCACGTCGGCGATGGCAATGTCCACTTCAACGTCATTGTCCCCGAAGGTATGGACGCGGCGACCTTCAACGACCTGCGCGACGCCGGGGCAAAGGTCGTCCACGATCTGGTCCACGAATATAACGGGTCGATTTCCGCCGAACACGGCCTGGGGCGCATGAAGACGCAGGAAGCCCTGCTCTATAAGGACCCGGTGGCGGTCGAAGCCATGCGGGCATTGCGTCTGGCTCTGGACCCGAAGCGCATCATGAACCCGCACGTCCTGTTCTAAATCGGATAAGCGCTTCGGTTTTTGAGAGGCGCTAACGCTTCGCTTTTTGAGCGCGGGCGCATCATGAACCCGCACGTCCCGTTCTAAATCGGATAGGCGCTTCGGTTTTTAGTCGCGCTAACGCTTCGCTCTTTGAGCGCGGGCGCATCATGAACCCGCACGTCCTGTTCTAAATCGGATAGGCGCTAACCGCCTAAGACACGCGCTTTGTCGTCGAAAAAGCCGCCCCGATCAGGGTGATAAGCCCCACGACAAGGCTGCCCCCGACCAGCAGCACGATCTCGTAAATTGACGGGGCCATGATGCGGATATCGGTAATGCCGGTCGCTTCGGAGGCCTGCTGGATGAAGCTCGCGCTGAGCAGTGACAACAGCAGACCAAGCCCTGCTGCCCCCAGCCCGATGGCCAGCAACATCAGTCGCGGGCCTCCGCGGCTATAACGGATAAAGGCCAGTACGGCCGTCACGATCACCGCCACGAACAGTATAAAAAAGCCCAGTTTTGATGAGGATGGCGCATAGAGAATGACATCCAGCGCCGAAATCCCTTCAATCCCCTCGAAAAACGCTTTCATAACCCCCTCCGTTCCCCATACCGAAGCCTAACCGGTTTTCAGAGACCTGAAAAGTCTCAGGATCAGGTTCTGGTCTTTTCCGCCGCCTTTGCCTCATCGGCCCTGGCCTGTTTCTTGTGACGCGCCAGCCGCGCCACGGCGTTCAGAAGCTCAGGAATGACAAACGGCTTGGGCAGCAGTTCTTCGGCCCCGGCGTCTTTCGCCGCCGCCAGAACGTGCATGGCCCCGATCTTTTCGTTGATACCTTCGGACATGGCCAGCGTGCGGATATGCGGATAGTCCTTGCGCAACTGGATAATGCCTTCGACCCCACCCATGCCGGGGATAAGTACGGCGGTCAGCACCGCATCGACCAGCCCCAGATTATGGTCGAAGAACACGTCTTCCATCGTATTGGCGACACTGACCTTATAGCCCACCTGTTGTAGTGTCATGCCGACAAAGGTACGTAAGTGCACATCGGGATCGACCACAAGCACATGGAAATCCACCTGACGCGCCCGGTGATAGGCCTGCGTCTGCTCAAGCACCCCCTTAAGGTCGCCAATGCTGAACGGTTTGGCCAGCATGAAATCGGCCCCCGCTTCGACCGCCTGCGCGCGCATACGCTCGGCCACATCCGGTCCCTTCCACACGAAGGGCATCAGTGCCAGCGGCGTGTCACTCAACTGCGTCTTGTAAAAGTCCAGACGTTCGATCATCTCGACGCCATCGACATAACCGTCGACCATAAACAGTTGAAACCGGCTGTGTTTGAGACTTTTCAGCGCCATGCTCTCGCTGAAACTGAGCACGGCGGTCCAGTTCTGACGAGCCAGATGACGCGACAATTCACGCGCCTGCTCACGGTCGGAATCAAGGATCAGCACACTGCCATAGGTAGCCGCGGGGGTGTTGCGGGTATTCATGCCCCGCCCCCTGAGTTTTTATTTTCCAACCTTATGACAAAACGCCACATTATCGAAACAGACTGCCACCCTACGTATAAAAAATATGTCACAAAAAGTAATGACGAGTCAAATCATAACATAATACCGCATTATTTTGCGCGTGATCACAAACAAAAACGTAACGTATAAAAAATACCCGTCGCCACTTCTTCCGTTACATCATGATAAAACGAATACTTATCTTACAGATTACTTTATGTATTCATTAATAATTGAAAAGCTTTTCAGAGCTGAGATTCGGCTATACATACGCCTCCATGATCCTCCTCCTATCCCCCGCCAAATCCCTGAACGAAACGCCGGTCACGCCCCCTGCTGCGCTCAGTGCGCCGCGTTTCGAGCGCGAAACCGCCAGCCTTCTCAAGGTCATGAAGAAGCAGAAACCATCGGACCTTCAGCGTCTTATGGATATTTCGGCAAAGCTGGGGGAACTGAATCATCACCGCTATAAGCATTTCACCGATCAGGCCGCCCTGCCCGCCGCCCTGATGTTCGACGGCGACGTCTACACAGGCCTTAAGGCGCGCGATCTGGACGCCGACGGTTTAGACTTTGCACAAGCCCATGTGCGCATCCTGTCGGGACTTTACGGCCTGCTGCGGCCGCTGGACACGATCCGTCCCTACCGGCTGGAAATGGGCACCAGCCTTGAGACAACCAAAGGGCACACCCTCTACGCCTTCTGGGGGGATCGAATCGCCAAAGAGATTGCCGCCGACGCCAGGGCCGCAGGCACGGACACTGTGCTCAACCTCGCCAGTCAGGAATACGCCCGCGCCGCCCTGACCAAAGCGCTGAAACTGAAGGTTATCGAAGTGAAGTTTCTTGAGATCAAAGACGAAAAGACGTCGATGATCTCTTTCTTTGCCAAGAAGGCGCGCGGGCTGATGGCGCGCTACGTCATCGACAACCGCATCACCGACCCGGAGCGGGCTAAAAGCTTCGATAGCGAGGGCTACCGCTTCGTGCCGGAACAGTCGACCGACACGGCGTGGACCTTCTCGCGCCGGCACCCCATTGCTTAGAGCATTTTTCGCTCAAGTGGGCACCGGTTGAGCGTTAAAAAATGCGACAAATCAGAACCTTAGAGCACGTTTCGTTCACATTGAACCGCAAACGTGCTCTAAATTTTTGTTTTATCGCGCATGTGATTCCGAAAACCGTTGCACACTTTTCGGCATGCGCTCTAACCCACAAATCCTGCCGCGCGTTTCAGGCGATCATTGATCGCCTCGCCCAGCCCTTCAGACGGGATGGGAGCGACGCAGATGCGCGCGGGCCCGTGGGCATCGGCTTCGCGCAGATAGGCAAACAGATTGGCGGCGGCCTCGCTCAGGTCGCCTGTGGGGCTGAGGTTCAGGCTTGTCCCCGCAAAAGCCACAGCCGTATCCACAGGTCCGAAGGCCAGATACACACAGTCTGCGGGTGGGTTTTCCACATTGATGTCCACAGGCGCGTCCGGCGCGTAGTGCAGGCTCAGACGCCCCGGAG
>JASGGL010000194.1:0-5380 GCA_047605065.1 Asticcacaulis sp. | reverse complement strand
CTCCAGCGCTTCCAGCCCGGCCTCATGCTCGTCCTCGACCATCTGGGCGGCGAAGTATTTGAGGCGATCGGGTGTGCGGCCCTGAATTTCGCTGATCAGGGCGCTCAACTGGTTGTTCTCGCAACCCAGCCCGACGATCAGCACGCCGCCGGCATTGGGGTGCGAGGCCAGCGCCGCCAGTAATTTACGGGTATGACCGAGATCGTCGCCCAGTTGCGAACAGCCGAGCGGATGGGTCAGGGCCAGTACGCCGTCAACGCGGCCTTTGAATGTTTCATCGGCAATCTTAGCCAGCCGTTCGGACGTGCGCGCCACGCAGCCGACCGTGCACAGAATCCAGATTTCGTTGCGGATGCCGACGCGGCCATCTGCGCGGCGATAGCCCATGAAGGTGCGCGCATCGGGGTGTGAGCCGGGGCCTTCGGCGGCTTCGGGAAGGTAATCGTAGGTTTCGACACCGCTCAGCGAGGTCGCCAGATTGTGGGTGTGGATATGCTCGCCCGCGGCAATGGCGGCGGTGGCGTGGCCGATGCGGAAGCCGAACTTCAGCACGGGTTCGTCCACGGCGATGTCGCGCAGAGCGATCTTGTGTCCCTTGGGGATGTCGGTGGTCAGCGTAACGCTCAGATCGCCGAAGTTCAGCACTTCACCGGCGTTCAGCAGCTCAACCGCAATGGCAACGTCATCGCCCGAATGAACGCGGACGTAACGGGCCATGTCCGGGGCCGTCTTGTCCTTTGGGCCTAAGGCCGCGCATGAAGAAGAATCGTCTGGCATGGTTGTGTCCTCGATGGTCGGTCGCGGCCCGCGAAAGTTTTTATTGTGTCGGGCTTGGTAACCGGTGTCATAACCCTGAAAGCGGTGTATAAGCAAGAGGCGCGAAGGCGTGGCGAACGGAAAAAGCCCGACTTGCCCGTTTGCGGCCTTTGCGACTAAATATAATAGACGAAACGATATTTGCCCGCTCAGGGTGGTTGTTTCGCATTCAGGCCGGAAGCATAAAGCCATAATGACCTCATCCGTTCCGTCTACGCCCGAAGGCAGCACCGGCGATCCCGTCGAAGACTTCCTCACCCGCCGCAAGAAGCCCACCATCAACGATGTTGCCTCGCTGGCCCGCGTCTCGAAAAAGACGGTGTCGCGCGTGATCAACAATTCACCGTCGGTACGTACGGAAACCCGCGATCAGGTCAACGCCATCATCGCACGCATCGGTTTTCGCCCGGACCCTCAGGCGCGCGGTCTGGCCTTTCGGCGGTCGTTCCTGCTGGGGCTGGTCTATGACAACCCCAATGCCCAGTACATCATCAACATCCAGAACGGTGTGCTGGATTGTATCCGGGGGTCCGGTACCGAACTGGTCGTTCACCCGTGCGACAAGAACGCGCCGGATTTCGTCGAGGAGATCCGCGATTTCGTAGAGCTTCAGCGCCTGTCGGGCGTCATCCTGCTGCCGCCCATCGCGGAAAACCGGCAGTTGCTGGCGGTGCTCGATGAACTGGATGTTCCCTATGTGCGCATTACCGCCATGCACGGGGCTCAGAACACACCACCCATCCTGTCGCCTCAGATCGTTTCACGCGACCGCATGGGCTGTCAGGCGGCGGCGGAACATCTGGCGGGTCTGGGCCATAGCCGCATCGGCTTCGTGACCGGTCCGGCGGGCTACGCCTCGGCACGCGAACGACGGCAGGGCTTTGATGAGGGCCTGTCGGTTTCCGGGCTGACGCTGGAAAGCAGCCTTGTCGCACAGGGTGAATATACGTTCGAATCCGGCTATCTGGCCGGTAAGGTGCTGTTGTCGCAGTCGCCGCGTCCGACGGCGATCTTCGCCTCCAACGACGAAATGGCGGTGGGGGTCTATAAGGCGGCCGCTGAACTGGGGCTGACTATTCCCGAAGACCTCAGCGTCGTGGGGTATGACGATGCGCCCATTGCCGCGCGCGTCACGCCGGGCCTGACCAGCGTACGCGCACCCATACGCGATATGGGACGTGCGGCGGCCAGCAGCCTGATTGCCGAGGACGGACGCGACACGACCATCTTCGACACCGCGCTGATCGTGCGCGAATCCACGGGGCCTGCGGAACCGACGTTCAAACCCTGAGCGGTCAGCTTCTGGAGGGCACGGCAATTTGCGAGCCATTCTGAAAAAAGCGTTGCCTAAAATCATGACACCGGTTACCTGTTGAGCTGGGAGATTTGAAGCCTTGGGTGTCTATACACCTGATAAGAAACGCCATCCTGCGGCTTCGCCTTTTTTCGGTACGAAACACATGTCCAAGCCTCTGACTCTGAACGAAGACCGCCTGTTTTCGGCGGACCCGGCGCAGCGCGCGGTTGCCCGCGAGCTTTATGCGCTGATCAAGGATTATCCGATCCTGTCGCCGCACGGTCATACCGACCCGCAATGGTTCGCCGACAACGAAAACTTCGGTAACGCCACCGAGCTGTTTCTGGCGCCGGACCACTATGCCTATCGCATGCTCTATTCGCAGGGCGTGGAGATGAACGACGTCGGCGTGGCGTCCAAGGCCGGTCCGTCGACCGCCGATCCGCGCAAGGCCTGGAAGATTTTCGCGTCGAACCAGCACCTGTTCCGCGGCACGCCGACGGCCATGTGGATGAGCCACGTCTTCAGCCACATCATGGGCTTCGACAAGCGCCTCGATGAGACGACCGCCGACTATTATTTCGACCGCATCGGTGAGCTTCTGGCCTCCGATGCCTATAAGCCGCGCGCCCTGTTCGAACGCTTCAATATCGAGCTTCTGGCGACGACCGAGAGCCCGACCGACACGCTGGAGCACCATCAGAAGATCAAGGCGTCCGGCTGGAAGGGCCGCGTGGTCACCGCCTATCGCCCCGATCCGGTGATCGACGCCGAACACGAGGACTTTGTCGACAAGCTGAAAGTCTTTGCCGAACTGTCGGGTGAGGACGTCTATAGCTGGAAGGGCTATCTGGCCGCGCACCGCAAGCGCCGCGACTTCTTCATGGAGATGGGCGCGACCTCGACCGACCACGGCCATCCGACGGCGAAGACCGCCAATCTGTCGACCGCTGATACCGAAGCCCTGTTCAATCGCATCATCAAGGGCACGTTCACGGCGGATGATGCCGAACTGTTCCGCGCCCAGATGCTGACCGAAATGGCGCGCATGAGCCTCGATGACGGTCTGACCATGCAGATCCACCCCGGCTCGTTCCGCAATCACAACCAGAAGGTCTTTGAGGCTTTCGGGCGCGACAAGGGCTGCGACATCCCGATGGCGACGGGCTATGTCAATGAACTCAAGCCGCTGCTCGACGCCTTTGGCAATGAAAAGAACCTGACGGTCATCGTGTTCACGCTGGATGAGACCAGCTATTCGCGCGAACTGGCCCCGCTGGCCGGCCACTATCCGATCCTCAAGCTCGGCCCTTCGTGGTGGTTCCACGATTCGCCGGAAGGCATGACGCGTTTCCGCGAGCAGGTCACGGAGACGGCGGGCTTCTACAACACGGTCGGCTTCAACGACGACACGCGCGCCTTCCTGTCGATCCCGGCGCGCCACGACGTCGCCCGCCGCATCGACGCCAACTTCCTGGCGCGTCTGGTGGTCGAACACCGCCTCGAACTGGAAGACGCCGCTGAGACGATCAAGGACCTGACCTATAACCTGCCTAAGGCGGCCTATAAGCTTTAGGTTAAAGGGAGGCTCGACCCCCTTTACTCGGTAAATGGAGCCCTGTCGGCAACGATGGGGCTCTTTTCATTTGCCCCCTCACCCGGCGCTTCGCGCCACCCTCTCCCCCACGGGAGAGGGGAAAGAAAAAGAGCCCCGCCGTTGCCAGCGAGGCTCTTAAGTCCTGAGGTGCAGGAGGTGAGCCTCCTGCATTCTTTCCTGCTAATGCTACTGAGCGGCGACCGTATTGGCCACATCGGCATATTCTTCGATCTGATCGAAGTTCATGTAGCGGTAAACCTCTGCGCCCTTGGCATTCAGCACGCCCATATCGGCATGATATTCCTCAACGGTCGGCAGGCGACCCAGCTTCGAGGCGATAGCCGACAGTTCCGCCGACGCCAGGAAGACGTTCGAGTTCTTGCCCAGACGGTTCGGGAAGTTGCGGGTCGAGGTCGAAACCACGGTCGCGCCTTCGCGGACCTGTGCCTGATTGCCCATGCACAGCGAGCAGCCCGGCATTTCCATGCGCGCCCCGGCAGACCCGAGGACGCCGTAGTGGCCTTCCTTGGTCAGTTCGGCGGCGTCCATCTTGGTCGGCGGCGCGACCCACAGACGGGTCGGGATGTCGCGCTTGCCGTTGAGCAGCAGCGAGGCGGCGCGGAAGTGGCCGATATTGGTCATGCACGAGCCGATGAAGACTTCGTCGATGGCTGTACCCTGAACGGTCGAGAGCAGGCGCGCGTCGTCCGGATCGTTCGGCGCGCACAGGATCGGCTCCTTGATGTCGTTGAGGTCGATATCGATGACGTGAGCGTATTCGGCGTCGGCATCGGCTTCCATGAGCACCGGATTGGCCAGCCAGTCTTCCATCGCCTTGATGCGGCGTTGCAGGGTGCGGGCGTCGGCGTAACCGTCGGCGATCATGTTCTTCATGAGTACGATGTTCGAGGTCATGTACTCGATGATCGGCTCCTTGTTGAGCTTCACGGTACAACCCGCCGCCGAACGTTCGGCCGAGGCGTCGGTCAGTTCGAAGGCTTGCTCGACCTTGAGATCTGGCAGGCCCTCGATTTCGAGGATGCGGCCCGAGAACTCGTTGATCTTGCCGGCCTTAGCGACCGTCAGCAGGCCCTGCTTGATGGCGTAGTAGGGGATGGCGTGGACGAGGTCACGCAGCGTGATACCTGGCTGCATTTCGCCCTTGAAGCGGACGAGGACCGATTCCGGCATGTCGAGCGGCATGACGCCGGTCGCTGCACCGAAGGCCACGAGGCCCGAACCGGCAGGGAACGAAATCCCGATCGGGAAGCGGGTGTGCGAGTCGCCGCCGGTGCCGACGGTGTCGGGCAGCAGCAGACGGTTCAGCCACGAGTGGATGACCCCGTCACCCGGACGCAGGGCGACACCGCCGCGGTTCGAGATGAAGGCGGGCAGTTCGCGGTGGGTTTTCACATCAACCGGCTTCGGATAGGCGGCGGTGTGGCAGAAGGACTGCATGACCAGATCGGCCGAGAAGCCGAGGCAGGCGAGGTCCTTCAGTTCATCGCGGGTCATCGGACCCGTGGTGTCCTGAGAACCGACCGTGGTCATCTTGGGCTCGCAATAGGTGCCCGGGCGGATGCCCTGACCCTCAGCGAGGCCACAGGCCTTGCCAACCATCTTCTGCGCCAGCGTATAGCCAGCCGTCGAACCGGCGGGCGGCACGGGCA
>JASGGL010000193.1:0-5434 GCA_047605065.1 Asticcacaulis sp. | reverse complement strand
TTAGTCACGGCGGGGACGACGCGAACGACGCGGACGGTCGCCGCCCGAACGCTCTTCGCCACCTTCGGCCTCGTCAGCTTCCGGGGTTTCGCCCGAAGCGGCGCGAGCCTCGTCGCGGGCAGCCTTTTCAGCCGCCAGCTTTTCGGTCAGGTCTTCGCCGGTTTCCTGATCGACGACCTTCATCGACAGCTTGGTCTTGCCGCGATCGTCGAAGCCGAGGAACTTCACCTTCACTTCGTCGCCTTCATTGAGGACGTCGGAGACCTTGGCGACCTTTTGCGCGGCGATCTGGCTGATGTGGACCAGACCGTCCTTGGCACCGAAGAAGTTCACGAAAGCGCCGAAATCGACGACCTTCACGACCTTGCCCTTATAGATGGCGCCGATTTCCGGCTCCGAAGCGATGGACTTGATCCAGTCGCGGGCGTGGTCGATCTTCGACTGCTCGCTGGCCGCGATCTTGATGGTGCCGTCTTCACCGATGTCGATCTTCGCGCCCGTCTTTTCGACGATTTCGCGGATGACCTTACCGCCCGAACCGATGACTTCACGGATCTTGTCGGTAGCGATCTTGATCGTTTCGATCTTCGGCGCGAACTCACCCAGCTCTTCGCGGGCACCCGAAATGGCCTTGTTCATTTCGCCAAGGATGTGCAGACGGCCTTCATTGGCCTGACGCAGCGCCTTGGTCATGATCTCCTCGGTGATGCCCGGAACCTTGATGTCCATCTGCAGCGAGGTGATGCCTTCCGACGTACCGGCAACCTTGAAGTCCATGTCGCCGAGATGATCTTCGTCACCCAGAATGTCCGACAGAACCGCATAGCCGTCCTTTTCGAGGATCAGGCCCATGGCGATACCCGACACCGGGCGCTTCAGCGGCACACCGGCATCCATCAGCGACAGCGAGGTGCCGCAGACGGTGGCCATCGAGGACGAGCCGTTCGACTCGGTGATCTCGGACACCACGCGGATGGTGTAGGGGAACTCTTCGACCGACGGCAGCATCGGACGGATCGCACGCCAGGCCAGCTTGCCGTGGCCGATTTCGCGGCGACCGGGCGAGCCCATACGGCCGGCTTCACCGACGCTGTACGGAGGGAAGTTATAGTGCAGCAGGAACTTTTCCTTGTACGTGCCTTCCAGCGCGTCAATGAACTGCTCGTCTTCGCCGGTGCCCAGCGTCGCAACGACCAGAGCCTGAGTTTCACCGCGGGTGAACAGCGACGAACCGTGGGTGCGCGGCAGGATGCCGACTTCCGACACGATCTGACGCACCTTGTCGACGGCACGGCCATCGACGCGGCGGCCGTGGTCGATGATATCGCGGCGCAGCACGTCGGCTTCGCATTCCTTGAAGGCCGAACCGAACACGGCAGGCTCAACGCCTTCCGGGTTTTCTTCCGACTTCACGAGGACGGCAGCGGCCTTCTTCTTGGCGTCGCCAACGGCGGCGTGGCGCTCGTGCTTGCCCTTATGGCCATAGGCGGCGATGATGTCCGGACCGACGAGGCCCTTGATCTTGGCAACAACGTCCGAGAAATCTTCGGCTTCGAACTCGAAGGGTTCCTTGGCGGCGTGTTCAGCCAGCTCGATGATGGCGTCGATCACCGGCTGCATACCGGCGTGAGCGAACATCAGCGCGCCCAGCATCTTGTCTTCGCTCAGTTCCTGAGCTTCGGACTCGACCATCATCAGGGCGTCCTGCGTACCGGCGACCACCAGATCGAGTACGCTTTCCTTCATCTGGTCCAGAGTCGGGTTCAGCACGTATTCGTCATTGATGACGCCAACGCGCGCGCCACCGATCGGCCCCATGAAGGGCGCGCCCGACAGGGTCAGGGCGGCGGAAGCGGCAACCATGCCGAGGATATCCGGATCGTTTTCCATGTCGTGCGACAGAACGGTCACGACGACCTGAACTTCGTTCTTGAAGCCCTTGACGAACAGCGGACGGATCGGACGGTCGATCAAGCGCGAAACCAGGGTTTCCTTTTCGCTGGGGCGGCCTTCGCGCTTGAAATAGCCACCCGGAATCTTACCGGCGGCGAAGGTCTTTTCCTGATAGTTGACCGTCAGGGGGAAGAAGTCCTGACCCGGCTTCGGCGCGCGGGCATAAACCACGGTGGCCAGAACGGTCGTCTCGCCATAGGTGGCCAGAACGGCAGCGTCGGCCTGACGGGCGATGCGTCCGGTTTCCAGCGTCAGCTTGCGACCGGCCCACTCGATGGTTTTTCTTTTGATATCGAACATATGTGTCTTTCTCTCACCCGTCAGGCCCATTCCCGGCGGGGTCGTTGAAGGGCGGAACGCCTATGGTTCAACCCGGTGTAAGGAAGGGGTCGTTCCCTTCCCGATAAGGACCCGCCGTGTCGTCCGGCAGGTCGAATAACAGAGGCTCCGGTCCCCGGAGCGGCCGCCCGAAAGGCGGCAGGCAGATCGGCCTCTTTCAGGAGGCCCTATACACAATCAGGGCCTGACATTGCGTCAGGCCCTGATGATGTTCTTAGCGACGCAGACCCAGGGTCTCGACGATCGCCACGTAACGGGCGTTGTCGGTGGCCTTGAGGTAGTCCAGCAGGCGACGACGTTGCGACACCAGCTTCAGAAGGCCACGACGGGAGTGGTTGTCCTTCTTGTGCGTCTTGAAGTGCTCGGTCAGGTTGGCAATGCGCTCCGACAGGATGGCGACTTGCACTTCGGACCCACCCGTATCGTTTTCCGAACGGGCATGGGTCTTGATCAGTTCAGCTTTACGCTCGAGCGTGATCGACATCGGGATCTCCTTTCGCGGATAAACCGCAAGGTTAGGGATTAATAAGCCGCGTGGGGCAGAATTGCCCCAGACGCAGTTCACCCAGAGCCACAATCTCTCCGTCCCGGTGCGCCCAAAGGGTGCGCCCATGCTCCGATTTCCCCGACTCCTGCCGGATTTTCAGAGCGTCTTCCGCCGTTTGTGCGCGGGAGAAGGACAGGGGAATTTCACGACCCTGTTTGAGCCTTGAGGCCTCATCTTCCGTCACAGGCAGGGCCGGGATGTCGTCCAGCGCCGTCTCTACGGGAAGTAAAGCGTCCAAGGCGGCGTCTCTATGCCTCAAATCCTCTAACTTTTCCACCCCTGAGGACAAATTTAAATCGAAGCCCCCGACCCGCTCGCGCGTCAGTACGCTGACCACGCCGAGCACGCCCAGCTCCAGGGCAATGTCGCGGGCAATGGCGCGCACATAGGTGCCCTTGCCGCAGTGGAGGCGGAACTCGGCTTCATCAGCAGAGAGGATACGTTCCAGGCTCAGGCTGTGCACGAGGACAGTGCGCGCCTCAAGCTCGACCTCGACGCCATCGCGCGCCAGATCATAGGCCCGCTTGCCGTCGACCTTGATGGCCGAAAAGGCGGGCGGGACCTGTTCGATCTCACCCACAAACATCGGCAGGATGTCGCGGATTTCCGCTTCGGTGGGGCGCAGGTCATCCGTTTCCAGAACCTCGCCTTCGAGGTCGTAGCTGGCGGTTCGCTGTCCCCAGCGGACAACAAAGCGATAAACCTTGTCGGCTTCCATCAGGTACGGAACGGTCTTGGTCGCCTCACCCAGAGCGATGGGCAATATGCCTGACGCCATGGGATCAAGGGTCCCGGCATGACCCGCCTTCTGGGCGTTATAAAGACGCCGGATGAAGCTGACGGCCTGCGTCGACCCCATACCCAGCGGCTTGTCGAAACAAACCCAGCCGTTGACGAGATCACCTTTTTTCTTACGCGCCACCCTAGTCCTCGCCCTCATCGTCGTGACCCAGATCGCTTCTTAAGTCTCTGGCTACGTCCGGACGGAGGAACAGGGCGTCGATACGGGCGGCTTCATTGAAGCTTTCATCGTGCAGGAAGCGCAGGTCCGGCGTGAACTTCATGTCGATCATGCGGCCCAGAATGCCGCGCAGATATTTGGCGTGACGGTTCAGCGCCTCGATCGCGGGGGCGATCTTGTCCTTCGAAATGGTCACGCCCCCTAAACCGGCCCCCAGAGGCTCGACGAAAACGGTGGCGTGGCGCAGGTCCGGCGAACAACGGACCTCGGTAATGGTGATCGAGATGCCCTGAAGCGCCTCATCGTGCAGCTCTTCCTCGCGCAGGATTTCGACCAGCGCGTGACGGACCAGCTCGCCCGCGCGCAACTGGCGCTGGCTCGGCCCGAGAGCTTCGGCCTTATGGCCGCGGGTTTTATCGGAGTGTTTTTTCATCCGCGCCTTATAAAGCGCATCCCAAAAAGTGCGAAGCGGTTTTTGGGACCAGATGCGCGACCAAAAATGCGCATCCCAAACGCAGTTCGGCGAAGCCAAAAAGTGCGAAGCGGTTTTTAAAACGGGATATGTGGGCCGGAAATCAGCCCGGCGTCAGGAAGGCATTCAGCGGCACATAGAGGCCCAGCCGGTTCCACGCCGCCGCCTGCATCAGGCTGCGCAGCCAGTTGACATAGGCCTGCGCCATGGCAAAGGACAACTGGTAATAGGCCAGCACGATGCGCGTTATGGCGTCGTGAGCATCCAGCATCGGGTTGCTTTCACCGCTGTCGGCCGAAACTTGCGAAGCATCAGTGCTTTTTTCCGTGACAACCGGCTGAAAGCGCAGCGGCGCAGGTTCGACCGGAACGGTAAAGCCATCGAGCGTGTGGGCGATATAGTCGCTCAGGCCCGTGCCGTCATAGATATGAGATGCCGCTTCGCTCTGAACGTGACGGCCCGCATCATTGGCGTAATAGCTAAGGGTGGCCCGGCAGACGGACACGTCGTAGCAGTACTGACGACGGCCCTGATAGGTCAGGATGACGTGCGCGGCGGCGCGTTCTTCGTTCATCTCGGACAGGCGCGTCTTGATGGCGCGTATCCGCGGCTTGTCTTCGGCCCAGTCACGGCTGATCGTGCCGATATGGGCGTTCTGCACACCGCACAGGCGCGCCAGACCGCGCTGCGTCAGATAGAGCGCGCCATTGCTGAGACGGCCCATACCAACGCCGCTCACCTCGGCATACTGCACGATATAGAGGTTGGAAACGGGTGTCTTGCTTCGCTTCCGTTTCGGTTTGGCCGTCATTTTACGTCCTCATGAAGACGGTGACCATGCAACGGCGTTTTTTGTTTCGCAAGCGCGAAATCAGCTAAAGACTATGGTTTTGCCGCCATTGATGATGACCCGGCGCTCAGCGTGCCAGGTGACCGCCCGCGCCAGAACGCGCGCTTCGATATCCTGACCGATGGCCACCAGTTGTTCTGGCGTCAGACCATGGTGCACGCGCTGCACGTCCTGCTCGATGATCGGGCCTTCGTCGAGGTCGGAGGTCACATAGTGGGCCGTCGCACCGATGATCTTCACCCCGCGCTGATGCGCCTGATGATAGGGCTTGGCGCCTTTGAACGACGGCAGGAAGGAGTGGTGGATATTGAT
>JASGGL010000192.1:0-5437 GCA_047605065.1 Asticcacaulis sp. | reverse complement strand
TACCTTCAGATCACGCGCGATCCGGGTATTTTCAAAAGAAACATTCTCTTGGAAGCATAAGGGGAAAACCGTGTCCTGTCCGGCCTTTTTTCCGACTGAGGTCGCCAACAACACCATGCCGCTGATTTCTGCGGAGACAATCCCCATTCCGCCTTTTACCGTCCCGCCACCGACACTCAGGCTGGAACCGATTTTAGCACCGTAAAAATTCATCACCCCATTACAAATGAAAGGGATGGTTTCTTCCTGACCATCTATCTTGCCATTCCAGCCATAGGCGAGAACATCGAGACCGACGTCCACCTCGATGGCGTTTATATCGCCTTCAACATCGGCCCCGTAAAAGACCAGACTGCCATCGATTTTGGTGCTCCGCAAAGTTATGTTTTTTGAGCAATGGAACGGGAATATTCTTTCCTGACCTTCAGCACCACTATTCCAGGCGCAAAATACAATATCGCCGCTGACCATAGTGTCCGGCATCAGCAGATCACCTTCCAGACGCGCGCCAGCCATATTGAGATTATTGCCAATCTGAGCCATCGAGAGGATGACATCACCCTTGCAATGGAAGGGTACGGTGTCTTCGTAGTCATCGATCTCAACTGATGCCGCTCGCATGAAGACGATTCCGCCTACAGTGAGGCCTTGCCCCACAATATCCCCGGCAACCGAAGCGCCATCCATTTCGAGATTACTTGTGATACGCGCATCATAAAAACGGACCTCGTCCGTACATTCGAAAGTAAAGACCTTCGGTTTTGAACCGACCCGCCCACCCCACGTCTCAAGGATCACAGCCCCGCCGATTTCGGCGCTTTCCGCTGTGAATGCTCCTATGACACAGGCCCCGGACATACGCAGATCGCCAGTAATCCGGGCACCGTAAAGACTGAACCTCCCCTCTATCTCAGAGCGGATCGTGTCCATCTCCTTGCGATCGACGGGGTTAAAGTTAAGATCACCGCGTATATTGGCCGCAGACGCGGAAAACGCCGCGCCTTCGACGGCACTGAGGAAGATGCCATTAGCCCAGACATTGCCGTCTATATGCGACAATCGGACATTAACACCACCAACAGCCCTGACGTCAGGCGACAGGACCAGACTGCCGCCGATATGACTGTGCCTGAGTTCAAGGGCGTGGCGCGACGCCATGACGTCCGGCTCATAATTATCCCGTTTAAGCGGTGCCGTTAAATGCGCGCCGGCAAGATCGACTTCTCCGCTGATGTGTGCCCCGTGCAACTGCACCCAGCACTGCCCCAGACCGCCTGCGCCGGTAAATGCGCCCTCCACCTCATTCGAGCGCACTCCGCCCAGATCCAGACCGCCCTCGATACGGACCGCTTCGGCACACAGGTGGCAGAAGTAGGAGCCGACCAGCGACACCCCCCTGATCCAGGCGCTGCTCATATAGATGGCCTGTTCAAAATCGCAGGAAGTCAGCCCAAGATAGGCCATGGCGCTGCCATCGGCCGCTGTACCGTGACTGAGGTCGAAACGGCCCGAGATACGAGCACCGATGACCTGTAAACCGAAACCGGTAAGGCGGGCCACGCGCGGCGCAGCCTCACCGGGAATATGCATGGAAAGGCCGAAGAGAATGGCTCTGATGGCCTCACCCCGGATGGTTTGCTCATCGGCAATCGGCTTGATACCCGGCGCATTGCAATCCAGTGCCTCAGCCATCTCCGCCCGGTGCAGAAGCAATGTTTCCAGTGCGTTGAGTTCCATATTCCCCCCTGCGCGGCATTGTGGCCCCACCCCGCAATGCCCTTATCCGACACTAAATCACCTCTGTGGATAAACACAAGGTCGAACAACCTCGGCGAGATCGGCCTGCGTCGACCACTTTTTCCAAAAGTGGCTTCCCCTTTTCGGCATGAGGCTCTAAACACACGGCGACCTGTTTTCTCCTGTGTGACCATGAGCAACTATTCCGAACTGGCGGCCGAAATCGAGGCCGAAATCCTGACCGCCGCCGACCTTGCCGCGCTCGACGCCGTGCGCGTTTCGGCGCTGGGCAAGACCGGGCGCATTTCCGGCCTTTTGAAGACGCTGGGCACCCTGCCTCCCGAAGAGCGTAAGGCCACCGGCGCGGCCATCAACGCCGTGCGCGATGCCGTGCAGGCGACGCTGGATGCCCGCAAGGAGGTGCTTGAGGCCGAGTATCTGAGCCGCCGCCTGCAATCCGAACGCATCGACCTCAGCCTGACGCCTGCGCCTCGCGCCAAAGGCGGGGTCCACCCGACCATGCAGGTCATGGACGAGATGGTCGCCATCTTCGCCGAAATGGGCTTTGAGGTCGCCGAAGGGCCGGACATCGAAGACGACTTTCATAACTTCACCGCGCTGAACTTCCCCGAGAAGCACCCGGCGCGCGAAATGCACGACACCTTCTTCTTCTCACCTGATGAGAATGGTGTGCGCAAGCTGCTGCGCACCCACACTTCGCCGGTGCAGATCCGCTCGATGATCGCGGGCAAGCCGCCCTTCCGCCTTATCGTCCCGGGGCGCGTCTTCCGCTGCGACTCGGACCAGACCCACACCCCGATGTTCCATCAGATCGAAGGCCTCGTCATCGACAAGACCGCCCATATGGGGCACCTGAAATGGGTACTGGAAACCTTCATCTCGCGCTTCTTCGAAACCGACAGCGTGACGACGCAGTTCCGCCCGCACCACTTCCCCTTCACCGAACCGTCGGCCGAAATGGACGTGCGCTGTTCGTGGGAAAAGGGTGAGCTTAAGGTCGGCACGGGCGACTCGTGGCTCGAAATCCTCGGCTGCGGCATGGTCCACCCGAACGTGCTGAAATCGTGCGGCCTCGATCCGGACGAGTATCAGGGCTTTGCCTGGGGCATGGGCGTCGATCGCCTCGCCATGCTGAAATACGGCGTGCCGGACCTGCGCGACATGTTCGCCGCCGATACGCGCTGGCTGGGCCACTATGGCTTTAGCGGCTTTAACGCACCGAACCCGGCGAGCGGCCTGTCTTAAAAGATTCGAAGGCAAGGGGGCACGGCCCCCTTGACCCCATTACCAAAGTTAAAATTATGAAATTCTCCCTTAGCTGGCTCAAAGATCACCTCGACACTGACGCCGACATCCATGCGGTGGCCGCCGCCATGACCGCCGCAGGTCTTGAGGTCGAAGACGTCACCGACCCGTCGGCAAAGCTGAAACCGTTCAGCGTCGCCAAGGTCGTCGAGGCCGCCCGCCACCCCAATGCCGACAAGCTTCAGGTGCTTCAGGTCGACACCGTCGATGGCCGCAAGGAAATCGTCTGCGGCGCGCCGAACGCCCGCGCCGGTCTGACCACGATTTACGCCCCCATCGGGGCCTATGTGCCGGGCCTTGACGTGACTCTGGTCGAAAAGCCGGTGCGCGGCGTGGTGTCGAACGGCATGATGTGTTCCGCCGCCGAGCTGGAACTCGACAGCGATTCCGACGGCATTATGGAGCTTCCCGACGATCTCGCCGTCGGCACGCCGGTCACCGAGGTCTTCGGTGTCGAGCCGGTCATCGACTTCGAAGTCACCCCCAACCGCCCCGACTGGCTGGGTGTGCACGGCATCGCCCGCGACCTCGCCGCCACGGGTCTGGGTGCATTCAAAGACAGCGCCATCACCCCGGTCAAGGGCAGCTTCCCCTCGCCCGTCACGGTGAAGATCGACGGTGACGCCTGCCCCTATTTCGCCGGTCGCGTCATTCGCGGCGTGAAGAACGGACCGTCGCCCAAGTGGCTTCAGGACAAGCTGACCTCCATCGGCCTGAAGCCCATCTCGGCGCTGGTCGATATCACCAACTACCTGTCCTACGACCGCGCCCGCCCGCTGCACGTCTATGATGTGAAAAAGCTGTCCGGCACGGTGATCGAGGCCGGCCTGCCGTCGGCCGCCACCGACTTTGTTGCGCTGGACGGCAAGACCTACGCCGTTACCCCGGAAATGATCGCCATTTCCGACGCATCGGGCGTCATCGGCCTTGGCGGCGTCATGGGCGGCGAATCGACCGGCGTCGATTTCGACACCGTGGATGTGTTCGTGGAATCGGCGTGGTTCGACCCGATCCGCACGGCGCAAACGGGCCGCACCACCACCATCACCTCGGATGCGCAATACCGCTTCGCGCGCGGCGTCGATCCGGAATCGGTCGTGCCGGGCCTTGAACTGGCGACCAGGCTCATCCTCGACCTGTGCGGCGGCGAAGCCTCCGACATCGTGGTCGAAGGCGCGGCTCCGGCGCGCAAGAATGATGTCGTCTTCGATCCGGCCTATGTCGGGCAACTGACCGGCATGGAGATTGAAAAGGATAAAATCTTTTTCATCTTACAGCACCTTGGCTTCAATGTTGAAGGTGGCGATACATGGACCGTGAGCGTGCCGTCTTGGCGCCGCGATGTCGAAGGTAAAGCCGATCTGGTCGAGGAAGTGGCGCGCGTCTATGGCTTCAACCACATTCCGGCGACGCCCCTGCCCGTCATCGCCCCGAAACCGGGCGGTGTGCTGACGCCGCAGCAGGCGCGCGCCCGCGCCGCCCGCCGCGCGCTGGCGGCCTATGGCTATAGCGAGGCCGTCACCTGGTCCTTCATGCCGCAGGGCTATGCGAAACTGTTCGGCGGCGGAGACGATGCGCTGGTTCTGGCCAATCCGATCGCTTCGGAACTGAACTGCATGCGCCCGTCGGTCCTGCCCAACCTGCTGGAAGCCGCCGGTCGCAACGCCGCAAAGGGCTATCCCGGTGCGCAGTTGTTCGAGATCGGGCCGGTCTATTTCGGCCTCGAACCCGGCGATCAGAAGACGGTCATCGCGGCCCTCAGGGCCCCGGAAAAGACCCGTCACTGGGGTGCCACGGGTCAGGACGCGCTGTTCGCGCTGAAGTCCGACCTGCTGACCCTGCTTGAGGAACTGAACGTGCCGGTCGCCTCGCTGCAACTGGTGCAGGGGTCGAATGCCGCACATTGGCATCCGGGCCGTTCGGCGCGCCTGCAACTGGGGCCGAAGACGGTGCTGGCCGAATTCGGCGAACTGCACCCCAGCGTGCTGAAGGCGCTGGACCTCGACGGTGCTTATGTGGGCTTTGAAATCCGTCTCGACCTGCTGCCCACGCCGAAGGCGAAGTCGGGCAAATCCAAGGGAGCGCTGTCTTTGTCCAACCTGATGCCGCTGTCGCGCGACTTCGCCTTCCTCGTGGCGGCGGATGCGGCTTCGGGCGATCTGGTGCGCGCCATCAAGGGCGCGGACAAGCTGCTGATTTCCGATGCGCGCGTCTTCGACGTCTATCAGGGTCAGGGCGTGCCGGAAGGTCAGAAGTCGCTGGCGGTCGAAGTCACGCTGCAACCGGCGGACAAGACCCTGACCGAGCCGGAAATCGAGGCCATCTCGCAAAAGATCCTCGCCGCCGCCAACAAGGCCGGTGCGGTACTGCGTTC
>JASGGL010000191.1:0-5464 GCA_047605065.1 Asticcacaulis sp. | reverse complement strand
ATCAGCGGTTGCTCGACGGGTTCGAGGACCGCGCGCCCAAGCCGTGGGTCATGCTGGGTCATTCCATGGGGGCGGCGCTCAATCTGGTCACCCTGACGCGTGGCGAAGAGCGGTTCAGCGCCGCCATCGTCATCAATCCCATGCTGCGTATCCGTACGGGCAAGCACTCGCTGTGGTCGGTGACCTTCCAGACCGACTGGAAGGTCAAGCACGGTCAGGGCAGCGATTACGTGCCGGAACTGTTCGACGACCCGTTCGAGCACACCTTTGAAGATGATGCCCTGACGCACGACGCGGCGCGCTACAACCTGTGGCGCGAGCAGTTGTTCGCCTGTCCGCATCTGGCGGTGGGGACGCCGACCTGGGGCTGGCTTCTGTTTGCCCTGCGCATCGGTGAGACCCTGCTCAAGGACAAGGGCAAGGTGCTGAAGAAAATCAGGACGCCGGTTTCGGTGGTCTGCTCCGGCGACGACAGCCTGATGCTGAAAGGCCCGACCAAGAGCTTCACCAAAAGGCTGCTCAAGGGCCGCTACGTCGAAATCGCGGGCGCGGAACACGAAATCCTCATGGAAACGGATGCGGCCCGCAAGGCCTTCTGGTCCGAATTCGATGAGACGGTGGCGTTCAACCTGCCGCCCGAAGGGGTGAATTTCGCGGCCCCGGTTGCGTCGGCAGAGGTGGCTGTCGCTCCGGCCCAGCCCGCGCCGGTGGCCGAGGTGTTCGATTCCGCTGTCCCCGCACCGGAAGCGGTGGCCGAAGAGCCTGTCGAAGCGACCGAGCTTAAGCTGGCCGTGCCCGATGCCGAAGACGAGACGCCCGCACCGGTGGTCAAGCCCGCCCTGTTTGTCTCTTATGAACTGAGCGATATCCCGGTCTATGCGCCGCCCCTGCCGCCGGAGCGGCTGTCGTCACCGTCCGAAAGCATCGATATCGAAGCCTCCGACTGGGAAGAGCGCGACGAAGAGGTCAGCGACGCCAACGCCTCGCCATCGCAAGGGCAGGGCCGTCCGGCCTGATCTGTTTTTTTTAGCCCCTCGCCGCATGATTCCCTTAGAAATCATTCCGCTCTAATGCGGTTCCGCTGGCTGTGAGGCGGGCGACAGGTGGCCGAGGGCTTCATCGCGCACGGCACGTGATCCGGCGGCGATGACCTGCCCGCCATAGGCCCCGACGCGTTCGCCGCGCCAGTCCGTAACCACGCCCCCGGCGTTTTCGATGACCGGAATGATGGCGTCGATGTCCCACGCCTTAAGCCCGGTTTCCAGCGCCACATCCATCGTGCCTTGCGCCACCATGGCGAAGGCGTAGGCGTCGCAGCCGTAGCGCATCAGCTTGGTGGCCGACCTCAGGGCTGTGAAGGCGGGGACTTCATCGCCCGAATACAGATGAGGGTCGGTGGTGGCGGCAAGGGCGGCGTTGAGCGTGCCGCAATCGCGCACCTTCAGCGGTACGGAACCTGAGGGCGTCACCAGACGCGAGCCGAGGGGCGAACCGAGGAAGCTTTCTTTCAGGAAGGGCTGACAGATCACGCCCATCATCGGGCGACCGCGATGTCGCAGGCCGATCAGGGTGGTCCACAGCGGCAGGCCGGAAATGAAGGCGCGGGTACCGTCGATGGGATCGAGCACCCAGACGTATTCGGCGTCGGCGCGCAGCGTGCCGTATTCTTCGCCAATAATGCCATGATCGGGATAGTGGGCTTCGATCAGCGCGCGGATGGCGCGCTCGGCCCCCTTATCGGCTTCGGTGACGGGGTCGAAGCCGCTGGAATGGCCGGGTTTGGACACTTCGGCCAGTGTTGCGGAACGAAACAGGGGAAGGGCGACTTCGGCGGCGGCATCCGCCAGCTGAAGAATAAAGGCCTCCAGGGCTTTGAGTTCGACCGGGCTTGCCATGTGTCACCTGCGCGTGTGTGTTCGGTTGCGCATGTGTAGGCGGGAGACTCCCAAAACTCAATCCCCGGAGGCCGTAAGGCCTCTAGAACCAAAGATTCACAAGGCCGTAAGGCCTCCTAAACCACTGGCTTTCAGAGGCCTTTTGACCCGAAACGACGCTTTCCGGCGTCAGTTCAGAAAGATCAGGCGGCCTGTTCCGAATCGCCGTTCAGCGATTTGGCAAGGTCGAGCAGGCGGCGGCGCGGACGCTCGGACAGGCGGTAATAGGCCTGAATGAGGTCGAGCGTTTCCTTACGCGAAAAAACTTCGATGCCGTCGTTCTGCACGGCGGCGACTTCGGTGGTGTCGTCGGACAGGCCATCGTAGAAATAGGTGATCGGGGTGTCGAGCGCCTTGGCCAGCTGGAACAGACGGGCGGCGGAGATGCGGTTGGCGCCGCATTCGTACTTCTGGATCTGCTGGAAGCGGATGCCGACGGCCAGCGCCAGTTGCTGTTGCGTCAGGCCCAGAAGGCGGCGGCGGCGGCGCAGGCGCTTGCCCAGGTGCAGGTCGATATCGTTGGCCATGTTTGAGCCCTCTTTCGTTGAATAAGCGTACCGTTTCGGGACGGTTCGCCTGAGAGGGTTCAAACCTTGTGCCAACGTTATGTGGAATCCTTATGAGGCGCGGGCGTCGGCCTTCGGCACCGGCAGGACGACGACCTTGAGGGCCTTTGACGCATCGAGCCAGGTTTTAGCCAGCGCCTGAATCTCGGCGGGCGTAATGGCTTCCAGCAGGGCCTTGCGTTTGAGGGCATAGTCGCGCTGACCGGGATTGTCCTCCGCGCCGGGCAGGACGTTCAGCCAGTAGCTATTGCTGCGGTCCTCCTCGTTCATGCGCGCCAGCAGCAACTGACGGGCGCGCAGCAGTTCGTCGGGCGTGACCGGTGTCGACTTCACGCCGTCGATCAGGCTCAGGAAGCCCGTATAGAAGGCGGTTTCCGCCCCCGGATAGAGTTGTACCGTGGCCGACAGATAGCCGAAGCCGCGGAAACCCGTCGATGGCGCATGGCGGGCCAGCGGCACATAGGTGGTGCCGATTTCGGCGCGTCCGGCCTCGTAATGGCGCTGGCTGATGATTTCCGCCAATAAATCAAGGCCCAGAGAGGTTTTCACGTCGCTGAAACGGTCGGTGGTCGGAAAGGCGATCATCATCAGCGCCTGCTCGGGGCTGCCCTGATGATAGAGCGTCCGGTAGAGGTTGCTGGTCGGGAAGTGCGTGGTTCTGGCGTCCTCAGACGGGGTGAATCGCTTCGGCAGGGCGGGCAGGGTGCCGAAGGCGGCATCGAGGGCCGGACGCGCCTGTTCCACCGTAATGTCGCCGACAATGGTGATGTCGACGGGGGTATCGCGCAAGGAACTGCGCACCAGACTGGCCAGCGTATCGTTGCCGAGGGTCTGAAGCTCGCCCTGCGTCATCGGGCTCAGGCGGGCATCGCCGTCGGAGATCAGGCGCGGCATATGCAGGGCCAGCACGCCGTTGGGGTTGCTGGCGGCATAGCTGAAATAGCCGGGGAAGCTGTGACGCAGCCGCTCCAGATAGGCCGGATCGAAACCGGCATCTGAATAGAAGGCGCGGATAAGCTGCATCTCCTTTAGGAAGTCGCCGGTCGTGCTGTTTCCGAACAGGATGGCGGCGTCATCGGTCAGGCGATAGGCGAAATCGAAATTCATCCCGGCCAGAGAGGCTTCGGCCTCATTCGCCGACATCTTGCCCAATCCGCCCTGAAACAGGTCGTAGAAGTTCAGCGCGAAGACGGCGTTCGGGGTCTTAGGCGACAGGCGTTGCAGGCCTCCCTGCGCCCGGACGCTGACCATGACTTCGTTGGCGCGCCAGCGTGTGGTCTTGAGATTGACCGTCACGCCATTGGCATAGGTCAGGCGCGTCGTATCGAGCGCATCGTCGCGTTCGGTCTTTACCGGTGCGGCGGGCGTGCCGAAATCCGTATAGGCCCAGACCCTGGTCGCTTCGGCTTCGGGGGCGGGGACGGGCGTTTTTTCGAGCGCGGCATAGGTGCGCTCGATGCCGGCGGGGTCGAGGCCGGCGACCGGCGCAGGCCCGATCACCGCGATGAGCGGGCCATCGCGGGCGATCATCGCCTTCATGCGGGCATTGACCGCCTCAAGCGTCAGGCGGGGTTTCAGCTGCGTGAAGAACTGCAGGTCCTGAGCGGGCGAATTGATGACATAGAGGCCTTCGATGGAACCGGCGATCATGTCGGCGATCCATTCGTTCGGGCGGGTCGCCGCACCGTCGGCGCGCTGTTTCAGGCTGGCCTCATAGTCGGCGGCGGCGCGGGCGTATTCGGCCTCGCTGAAGCCGTAGGTCCCGGCCTGACGCGCCAGATTGAGCGCTTCGGTCAGGGCGGCCTGACTGTCGCCGGGACGCGGGACGACCATGATGTTCAGGCTGTCGCCCGTGCGCTGGAAATGCTGGGTGTTGAGGCCCGCGCGGGTAAAGGGCGAGTCGGGCCGCGCGCTCAGCCGCTCGAGCCGGTTGCCGAGTGCCCGCAGCGCCAGTTGATCGGCCATCATCTCACCGACCTGATCGAGCGTCTGATAACGGGTTTCGGCGGGTTTCAGCCAGGCGATGTCGATCATCTCCGGCAGGCCGGGTTCGGCATAGGCGTAGCCGCGCGGCCCCTTCGGCGCATAGACGCCGGGATCGCGGCGCGGATAGTCGGCGGTTTTGGCCTTCCAGTCGCCGAAGCCCTTGCGGATACGCTTTTCCATGGCGTCGGTGTCGATGTCCCCCACAATGACCAGCGTAGCCAGTTCCGGGCGATAGAAGGTGTCGTAGAAGCCGGTGATCTGTACGCGCGGGGCATAGAGGACAATGTCGCGCAGGCCGGTCTGCGGCCGTTCGGGCAGAAGCTGCCCCCCGAAGGCGGTCCTGAGCCAGTTTTCGTAATGCCGTTCCAGAGGCTGGGCCTGATTGGCGATCTGCGTCACCACGATGGCGCGGTCGCGGTTGGCGGTCGCTTCGGGGAAGCTCAGGCCGAACGCCATGTCCTGCATGACGAAAAAGCCGGTATCGAGCGTAGTGGCGTCGTTGCGCGGCAGGGAGATCTGGTAGGTGGTTTCGCCGCCGGAGGCCAGAGCCTGCTGGCCCGCGCCCATCTTGATGCCCTGCCGCTCCAGTTCACGGAACAGGTTGCCGTCCGGATAGTGGGCCGAGCCGGAAAAGGCCATATAGGTGATCAGGTTGGCGATGCCGCTGTCTTCGTCGGCCTCATCGAGCGGGCCTGCGCCGATCCTCAGGCGCATCACCACCTTTCCGGGCTCGGCGCTGTTGGGATAGAGCACATAGGTCAGGCCGTTGGGCAGGCGACCGAAGCGGGCCTGAGGGTCAACGGGCAGGTCGGAATGCAGGTGGGCGAACTGCGCCCCCGAAGACGACACCTTAAGCGGATCGGCACAGGCTGCGCCTGCCCCAACCAGAACGAGTCCTGCCGCCAGAACGGGGGCCAGAACGTGGGCAAGGATAAGGGCCAGCGCCTTCGATTTCATACGGTGCTCCATGTCAGACCG
>JASGGL010000190.1:0-5596 GCA_047605065.1 Asticcacaulis sp. | reverse complement strand
ATGATGCCGATGTCACTCTGGTCGATCTGAACCACAAACGGGTCATTACGCACGATCAGATGCGTTCGCGCTGCGGCTGGACGCCGTTCGATGGTTTCGAGGCCCATGGCTGGCCCAAGGCGACGATCATCCGCGGCAAGGTGGTCATGCGCGATGACGAAATCGTCCTGCCGTCGCAGGGCGAAGCCTGCCGTTTCATGGAAACCCTGTAGGCTCAGCGACCTGCCGACCTCCGGTAAAATAAAAAAGCCCGCCGAAAGCGATTTCGGCGGGCTTTTCCGTTGAGCCGTTCAGGCCTTAGTCCTTCGCGCCTGCAGGCGGCACATAGGTGCCGTTCTCCGGGATCTGGCATTGCAGATCGTACTTACGGCTGCGGGCGATCGCGCAGGGCACGGCGTCATTGAAGGCGACGCGGGTCTTGGCGATGTCGGCGATATAGCCGCGCTTGTTCACGCAGGCGATTTCGACCAGAACGCCGTCTTCGATGTCCGAGCGGCCCAGATAGCTGACCTGCTTGACGTCACAGTCCTGCTTGACCGTCTTGATCAGAGTGTTGATTTGCTGATCGAGTTGGGCGCGGGTGACGAAGGTGCACTCGCGGCGACGGGCGGTCAGGGTGAAGCAGTCCATGGTTTCCGGCGCGACGGTGGCACCATCGGCCTGAAGCAGGGCGACCAGACCGAACTTGTGCTCAGGGCACTTGAATTCGACCAGTTCGCGTTTGGTGCTGTTCTCAACACCCATGATGTTGAACTCGCTGATGGTGCAGGACACTTTCAGCGCCGTAAGCTTGGCGGCGTAGGTGTCGCGCATGTCGGCGGTCACGGCGGCGGTGTTGGTGTACTGACACGGACCGAGCGTACCGGCGCGGTCACAGCCGTAGTTCGCCTTGTACTTCATATTGGTGTCGGTCTGAAGGATGAAGCCCGCGCGACCGGCGCAGCCGATTTCGAAGTAGTCGGAATTTTCCGAAGCGATACGGCCCAGCCAGCGGGCTTTTTCCACCGTACAGGCGGAATTGGCCTGCGTGACAACCGGTTGCAGGCGACGGGCGGCCTGATCGGCGGTCGTCAACTGGCAGGCATAGCCGCCCTTGGCCATCAGGCAGTTGATGATCGACGGTTGAATTTTCGAGTCGCCATAGGGCACGTCCATGACGAAGCCCGCACCACCCTGACAGCCGACCTCATAACGGTCGTACTTTTCGGCCGGGACGCCGCCGATCCAGCGGGCGCGATCGACCGTACAGGCCGGGTCCAGCTTTTGCGCCACGGGCGTAAGCCACACATAGTGCTTGTCATTGGCGGGCAGGATGCACTTGATTGCCTTGGGGTTGGCGGCGTTCTGCGAAAAGGCCTGCGTACAGTTGAAATCGTCGTACGCGCCGGTGCCGACGTTCTTGTTCAGGATAAAGCCGCCGCCGGCCTTACAGGACACTTCGAGCACCTGAAGCTTCGACGACTTGCCGTCGGCAGATTTGACGGTGGATTCGCCGATAAAATAGGCGTCGGACAGCTCGCAGGGAACGCCGGCGCCTTTGATATAGGCGGGGGCGTCAGCCACACCCTTGGCGCGCTGCTTGTCATTCAGCTTGGGCGCGTCGGCGGCTGCGGCCGCGCTGCACCCCAGCGCGAGGGCGGCCACGGCCAGGGCCGCGCCTTTGAGGAAGGTAGTAAAGGACATCGGTTGCGGTTTCCTTGAATGCGAACCTGTGAATGGATCGGCGGCCGGATTATAGCAGCTCTTTTTGATGGAATTGTCTCTACAGGATGTGGCGGGTTCAAGGCAATGGGCGCATCCGGGCCGCGAAAGCCTTTGCCTGTAAAAAAATGCAGTGGTTTTTGGTACAGGGCGCGACCGATTTGCGACTTGCCTGCCGCAGCGGCATATGTGCGACACAGAGGTTCAGGCCGGTTACAACAGGCCGCATGTCGGGAGGACGGTCATGAGCGTAGAGGTTACGGAAGCAGACGGCATCAGGCGGATCACCCTGCGCCGCCCCGACAAGAAGAATGCCCTGACCCACGACATGTATACGGCTCTGGCCGAAGGGATAGAAACGGCGAATAACGTCATCTGGCTCGAGGCCGAAGGCGACGACTTCTGTGCCGGGAACGATATTGCCGATTTCGTAGCGGTGGCATCGGATGAAAACGACCTCGAAGCCCTGCCGGTGTTTCGCTTTCTCAAGGCGCTCACCTATGCCCGTATGCCGATTGTGGCGGCGGTTCAGGGGCAGGCGGTGGGTGTGGGGGCGACCATGCTTCTGCATTGCGACGCGGTGATCCTGAGCGAAGAGGCGCGCCTCAGCCTGCCGTTTCTCAAGCTGGGCCTGACGCCCGAAGGCGGCTCCAGCTGGCTGCTGCCGCAGCGCGTCGGGCATGTGCGGGCTTTCGAATGGCTGAGTCTGGGGCAGCCCGTCGCCGCTGCGGACGCGTTTGCCGCCGGGCTGGCCAATCGGGTGGTGGCGCGTGGTGAACTGACGGCAACGGCGCAGGCTCTGGCCGGGCGCATGGCGTCCCTGCCGGTGGAGGCGTTGGCTCAGTCCAAGGCGCTGATGCGCGATCGTGATGCGCTGTGGGGACAGATTGTCCGCGAAGGGCATATTTTCCGCGCGCGTCTGAAAAGTCCGGAAGCGGCAGCGGCCTTTGCCGCCTTCTTCAGGCGCGGGTGACGGCGCGCGCGGATTGCGGGCCTGTTACAAAGCTTGTGGCTAATTCATTTGACGCCTCAAGGGATTGCGACTAACCATGCGCCGGTTTTTGCGTCCGTACGGCGTATTTTGTATGAGTGAGGTTGCGACGGCTTTGTCGGGTGCGGCTATGGATACCTATAGATTTGAACGCCTGATCACGGTGGAAACCCCTGATGACCGCGCCGTTGCCGACGCGCTGGTTAATCGTGTGTTCGGTCCGGGACGCTATGTGAAGACCGCGGAACGCCTGCGTGAGGGCAATACGCCGCTTGCCGATCTGTGCTTTGTCATGCGCCTGAACCCTGCGTCCAATTCAGAGGGTGTGGCCGGATCGGTGCGCCTGTGGCCAGTGCGTGTTTATGACGATACGCACCATGTTAAGGGCGAACTGGCCTTTCTGGGGCCGATCGCCGTTGATCCTGAGCATCAGAGCCACGGCATCGGGCGCACCCTGATCGAGGTGGCGATCAAGGCCGCTTTCGATAGCGGTGTGACGGGCATATTGCTGGTCGGTACGCCCTCCTATTTCGAACGTTTCGGGTTTGCGAAGGCGCAAGGACTGAGCCTGCCCGGGCCGGTCGATTATCGTCGCGTCATGGTGCTCTATAACCCCGCCTATACGGGCGACCCTTTGCAGGGTGCGGTGGGTATATGAACGACTGGCTGAGCGAAGCCACTCGATTCCCTGAAAAAATCTGGCCCGTCGAGGACTGGCACCCAAGGCTTTGCGGGGCCATCGACATCCGTATTCAAAGCGATGGCGTCTGGTTGCACGAAGGTCGCCCGATTGGCCGGACAGCATTGGTCAGGCTGTTTTCGCGCCTCTTGCGTCACGATGAAGACGGCTATGTGCTGGTCACGCCGGTCGAAAAGCTGACAATCCATGTGGATGACCTGCCGTTTCGTATCGTGGATTTCGACATTGGCGATGCTGGTGAAGTGGTCTTCGTTACCGGTCAGGAGGATCGGGTGATTTTGGGTGAAGCGCACCCGCTGATCATCGATGTGATGGGCGAGGAATGGCGGCCGAGGCTTAAGGTGCGCGGCAATCTCTGGGGGCGTCTGACGCGCGCCTGTGCGCAACGCCTGTTCGAAACGGCGGACCTGTCTGCTGACGGGCGGGCCGTTCAGGTGCAATTCGGCACTCAGGCATTTGAAATTCCCGTCATATCTTCATAATATTCAACTGCCCCTCCCTTAATGGAGGGGGGATTGGCCAGCGTGTTTCAGATCGTTTTTCCGCCCGAAATGACCGGGCCTGCCGTGCGGCAGGTCTTCGCCGCCCTCGAAGCCGCTGGCGGCGAAGGCTGTGTGCGCTTTGTCGGTGGCTGCGTGCGCGATGTCGTCATGGGGCGGGAGCCGGGCGATCTGGACCTTTCGACGCAACTGACGCCGGATCAGACCGAAGCGGCCCTGACGGCGGCGGGTGTGAGGCATGTGCCGACGGGTAAGGCCTTCGGAACCATCACCGCGATAGTTGACGGGACGCCGTTTGAAATCACCTCGTTGCGCAGGGATGTCGAAACCGATGGCCGCCGCGCCGTGGTCAGTTTTACGACGGACTGGGCCGAAGACGCTCTCAGACGCGATTTTTATCTCAACGCCCTCTATGCCGATATCCGCGGGCAGGTCTTCGATCCGACGGGGCAGGGACTGGGTGATGCCCGTGCGGGACGGGTGCGCTTTATAGGCGATGCGGAAACAAGAATTCGCGAAGACTATCTGAGAATATTGCGTTTTTTCCGCTTCACGGCCAGTCATGGATCAAGTGTTGATGCACCATCGCTGGCGGCCTGCCTTGTACTGAAGACGGGCATAGAGGGCTTGTCCGGTGAGCGCATCCAGCAGGAACTGTTCAAACTCCTGAGTGTTTCTGATCCTTCGGATGTCGTGCGACTGATGATCGATGAGGGCGTCCTGCCGCACGGTCTGGGTGGGTTGCGGATCAGCGCAGCTCTGTTTCCGGCGGTGGTGACGCTCATCGACGATATCCCGCAGCGGCTGATGGGACTGATCCACCCGGAGGGCTGGGCGGCCCTTCCGACGATCACGGCACGCCTTCGCCTGTCGAACCGTCTGTCCGAGCGCCTCAATGCGGCCTGGGCGGCGTGGCCGGAGGCCGATCTAGCCCATGAAGCCAGTTGGCGACGACTGGCCTATCTCAATGGCCGTGAGGCGGTGAACGATGCCCTGTGCCTGCGCGCCGCTGAGGCCGGGGTTTCGCGGGCACGATGGGACGCCGTGGCGGCGTCTGTTCTCAGTCTGGATGTTCCTGTTTTTCCGTTGAAATCGGCACGTCTGATCGAGGCCGGACTTAAGGCCGGGCCGGAATTGGGTCAGGCCATGCGCGGCATAGAAAACCGCTGGGTCGCACACGATTTTTCACCAAACGTGATTGACGCCGCCATTGACGAAATCCGCGAACGGACAAAAATAATAGGTCAGTAAAGGCCCGCATCATGTCTTACGTCGCCATTCTCGAAACCGGTGTTCCGCCTGAAAATCTGGGCGATACCTACGGCACCTATGCCGATATGTTCCAGACCCATCTGGCCGCGCCGGACCGGCGGTTTCGCGTCTTCCGCACACTGGAAGGCGAATTGCCGGGACCGGAGGACAAACTGACCGGTGTGGTCATCACCGGCTCGCCTGCCGGGGTTTACGAGGATCACGCGTGGATATCGTCGCTGATCGACTGGCTTAAATCTCTCGATACGACGGTGCCGGTGGTTGGCATCTGCTTCGGCCATCAGGTCATGGCGCAGGCTTGGGGCGGACACGTTGAAAAATCCCCCAAGGGCTGGGGCGTCGGGCTTCACGAATATACCATTCATGATGCGGACCTGTGGCGCGAACTGGCCATGACCGATCTGCCGGCCATTCGTATCGTCGTCAGCCATC
>JASGGL010000189.1:0-5626 GCA_047605065.1 Asticcacaulis sp. | reverse complement strand
CCCGTGCTCCAGCGACACCGGCAGATTGGTCAGCGCCAGCGGACGCTTGTCCTCGTGCACCAGAGCCGGTGCCACCTGCTCAGGCAGCAGCGCCTCGGAGCCCTGAAAGCCGCACAGCGATCCGTCCGGATGCGAGAGGGTGCGCACGAAGCGACTTAGGCGTTCGATGGCGGTTTCGAGATATTCGGGAATGGCCAAGCCGCGCTGATTGAGGCCGTCCTCGATCAGCAGCAGATCGTAGAGAAGCTCAAGCCCCGCCTGAACGCTGCGCGAGGCATGAGAGCCGTCGGGCAGGATGGTGCGCTTCAGCGCCTTGGGCAGCAGGCTCAGGCCCTTGCGACGGAAACCATCGCCGGTACGCCCGGACAGAACGCAGCCGACAAGGACCAGCGCCGTGGCCTTTTGCGCGAACCACGCCAGATTGCGCGGCAGCCGCCACAGGTGGCGCGCCTGTTCGGCCATGGTCTGCGCGATGCGCTGGGACTCGGACTCGCTGGCATAGGCCGACAGGCGGCGGGCGAAGACGCTCAGATTGATCAGGCGGCGGGCCAGAACGCCCTGACTCCACGCAAACGGCGTCCATTTGCGGAAGGTCTGATCCCACAGGAGCAGCAGGCGTAGGCCCTCCTTCACCCCCGGCTCGCCCTGCGTAAACAGATGACGCAACCAGCAGAAACGGTGCAGTTCGATCGCAAAAGACCGCGTCGGCGATGGCCGGTTCCACGGATCGCCAGATCCCTGAACGCTCATGCGCGCGCCGCCCAGCGTATAGCGTCCGGCCAGCATGGCCCGGCCTACATGGGGATTGGCAGGACGGATTTCGTGCGGCGCGGCGATAAAGCCGTCGATAGCCGGACCTTTCAGCGTCAGGCGATAGCCCGGCATGCCGAAGACCTCGGCGGCGATCTGACGACGCGCCCACGCCCGCACCACCCGCGCCCACGGCGTGCGTCCCGCGGCCTGACCGGCTATGGCGATGGGCTGCTCGTAGACCTGCACAGCGATCAGAGACCCTTCAGGGTTTTGATATTAGAAGCATAGACATCAGGACCGCCCTTGAACACCGCCGTACCGGCGACCAGAGCGGTCGCTCCGGCGCTGACGCAGGCGGCGGCGTTTTGCAGGTTGACCCCGCCATCGACCTGAAGAATGGCCGGATGGCCGAGCGCGTCGAGCTTAGCGCGGATCGTCTCGATCTTGCGCAGCTGGCTGTCGATAAAGCTTTGGCCGCCAAAGCCCGGATTGACGCTCATGACCAGAATGAGGTCGAGATCGTCCATGATCCATTCCAGCCCCTCAAGCGGCGTGGCCGGATTGAGCACCACGCCCGCCTTCGCCCCCAGATGGCGGATCTGACGCAGGGTGCGGTGCAGGTGCGGACCCGATTCCGGGTGCACGCTCATATAGTCGGCCCCGGCGGCACGGAAGGCCTCAAGATATGGATCGACCGGCGTGACCATCAGGTGCACGTCGAACGGCTTTTCCGTATGCGGGCGAAGCGACTTCACCACGTCCGGCCCGATGGTCAGGTTCGGCACGAAATGCCCGTCCATGACGTCGATATGCACCCAGTCCGCCCCGGCGGCATCAATGGCACGCACCTCTTCGCCAAGTTTCGAAAAGTCGGAAGCCAGAATGGAAGGGCAAATCAGGGGTATGGTCATGACGATTTACTCTGTTCAGGCATTAGCCGGATTGCGTTTCAGGTGCGCGACGAAGAACCCGTCCTGCCCTCCCTTACGCTGATGCGGCAGCAATCTCAACCAGCCTTCGGGCGCAAATGAGGCCGCCGGTATGTCAGGGTGCTGATCAGCCGCGTGCTTCACCAGAACGAAGTCCTTGTTCCGTCGCAGGAAGGCCAGAATCTGGGTTTCGCCCTCTTCGCGCTCCAGCGAACAGGTGCAGTAAACGAAGTCTCCGCCCGGTTTGACGCGCCCAGCCAACGTATCGAGCAGGCGGTGCTGCACATCGGCCAGCTTGGCGATATCGGCAGGGCGCGTGGCCCACAGGACGTCCGGCTGACGGCGATAGGTGCCGGTGGCCGAACACGGCGCATCGACCAGCACCACGTCGAAGGTGCGCGGATCGTCGACGGTCGATGCATCGGCATTATGGATTTCCGCCGTCATCCCCACGCGCTTCAGATTGTCCTCGACGCGCTTGAGGCGGTTTTTCGAACGGTCGATGGCCACGGTCTGCGCGCCTTTGGCGATCAGTTGCATGGTCTTGCCGCCCGGTGCGGCGCAGACGTCCAGCGCCGTCTTGCCGGTCAGGTCACCCAGCAGATTGACCGGCGTGGCGGCGGCGATGTCCTGAACCCACCATTTCCCGGCATCGTATTCGGCCCATTGGCGCAGGTCGCCGCGCAGTGCAGACCTCAGGTTCAGCGGCCCCACAGCCTCACCTTCCAGTGCGGCCATAAGCGCGTCACGGTCGGTAACCGCAGCAAAGCTGAGGTCAGTGGCCGGCTCACCGGTCAGGACTTCGGCCATGCCGGCGGCGTTGTCTTCGCCATAGGTCTGCACCCAGCGCTGCCACAACCAGTCGGGGACAAGGCGCTTGGGGTTGACCTCCGACAGCTTGCCCTCGCGGATCAGTCCGCGCAGGATGGCATTGATCAGGCCCTTGAACGGACGGGTCTTGTTCTCGCGCTCGGCAATCTTCACCGTGGTCGACACGGCGGCGAAATCGGGCACCTGCATGAAGAAGATCTGCGCCATGCCGATGCGCAAAAGCTGACGCACCGCTTCGGGCGGCATCTTCTGCGTCTTTTTGTGAATGACGTGATCAAGCTGCCCCAGACGGCGCAGCACCAGCAGCGCCAGCGCACGGGCAAAGGCGCGCTCGGACTCCGACAGTTTGAGGAAGTCAGCGGAGGCGGCGGCCTCGTCAAAGCCGCTGCGCTTTTCCAGCGCCGCCGAAATCAGGGTGATGGCCGCGAAACGGGCATTGAGGCCGATGTCGTTGTCCATCGACTGATCCCCTTCCGGCTTCGGCGCGCGCGATACGCGGGCCGAGGGCTTTGGCCCCTTATGCGGGGGGCGGGCGGGGGATTTCGGCTTAAACGACGATTTGGGCGGCTGGGACATGCGAACTCTCACAGAAGGTGCTGGGCGTTATGAAAAACCCTCTCCTTGCCGGAGAGGGTTTGACCGGTGCCTATAGCAGTAAAGCCTTCGCATCCCAACCTTTTTAGAGCACTTCCCGATCTTGTCAGGTGCCTGCCTGTTTATGGCCTGTTATGTGGTCGGAACACTGGTCATGCCGTCGCGGCGATTGCCCATGCGCACCCCCAGTTCCATCAGCGCGCGAACGCGGTTGTCGGTCGCCGGGTGGGTCGAGAACAGATTGTCCATGCGCTTGCCCGACAGCGGGTTGATAATGAACAGGTGCGCCGAGGCTGGGTTGCGTTCAGCTTCGTGGTTGGGGATGCCGTGCGCGTACTGTTCGATCTTGCGCAGGGCGCGCGCCAGACTTTCCGGATCGCCGCACAACTCACCGCCGAGACGGTCGGCCTCGTATTCGCGAACACGCGAAATGGCCATCTGAACCAGCATGGCGGCGATAGGGGCCAGAATGGCCATCAGGATCGCGGCAATCGGATTGATGCCGTCTTCGTCGTCGCTGCCGCCACCAAAGAACATGGCGAAGTTGGCGATGGAGGAGATTGCACCGGCAATGGTTGCCGTCACCGTCATGATCAGGGTATCGCGGTTTTTGACGTGGGCCAGTTCGTGCGCCATGACGCCGCGGATTTCATCACGGTCGAGCATGCGCAGAAGGCCGGTCGTGGCGGCCACGGCAGCGTTTTGCGGATTACGGCCGGTGGCGAAGGCGTTCGGCTGATCGTTATGGATGATATAGACCGCCGGCATGGGCAGGCCCGCGCGGTGGCTCATCTCGGCGATGTCGTTATAATAGGTGCGGATCAGGCCGGTGGCGGCATTCGGATCGACAGGTTCGGCCCGATAGGCCTTCAGCACCATCTTGTCGGAATTCCAGTAGGCGAAGGCGTTCATGGCCAGGGCCAGACCGAGCGCGATCAGCATACCCGCAGGCCCGCCAATCGCCAGACCGATCACGCCGAACAGCGCGGTCATGCCAGCCAGAAGCATAAAGGTCTTGAACGGGTTCATGTGTAAGAAGCTCTCCTTAAGCTTGTAAGTATAGAGATTGCGATGGCAATCCACTGAGACTACATATAAGGAAAGCCCCGACGAATTTAAGGCACTTACGAAAATGTCATCTGAAAAAAACGACGAAACGACTTCGCAATCGATTGATGATGCTGAAAAAGCCGCCGCGCCGGAGAAGATTTTGACACCGGCGGCGCAACGCGCGCTGGCCGAGGCCGCTGAGCGCCGCGCTCTGGCGGAAAAAGCGGCAGCGGAACGCCCCTATGAGGATGGCGGCCCCTCCGGCCCTGAGCCCACGCGCTACGGTGACTGGGAGCGCAAAGGCATCATCTGCGATTTCTAACGGAAGCGATTGGCTCGCAAAAACAGGATAAGACCCACCACGGCATAGACCGCCACCGTCTGTGCCAGACCGCGTCCCAGACTGACCGGCACGTCGTATCCGTTCATGTGGTTGAAAAAGCTGAACACCGCCAGACAGGCGATCCAGAGCAGATAATAACGCCTCAGGGCTTCTACAAAGGCGCGTTTTAGTTTCGCCACGACTGTGTCTTCCTCTCTGAGTTCAGGCGATCGACCTTAGCACTTGCCGTCGGTCTTACCGCACAGGCCCACCGTACCGAGATAGTCGATCACGGCCTGTCTCTGCGCCGCGTTGGGTTCGGCATTCAGGGTATAGTCCACGAACAAAAAGATCGTCGCCCCCTGAACGCTTTTGACGAACTCATACCGCGGCTGACCGTTCTTTTCCGTTTTGGGGCAAACAATCAGCGAAATTTCGGTCGGAAAGCCGTTTTCCGTGGTGGCCGACACGGGCTCTATGCGAGCATCCGGGCAGAACTTGCGGCGATATTCGAGTTGTTCAGCGTTATAGGCGGCGGGCTGACGCACTGTCTGGTCGCGGAAAGCCTGAAAGGTCAGGACGCGCGACGCAGGCCCCTGCCGTTCGGACTTCAGGCGAAATTCGGCGGTGTAATAGCTGTCGTTACCTGCGGCGTTCCACGAGGCGAAATCTTCAGGGGGCCTGAAAATCAGCCCCTCTTGCGACGGGGGTGGGGACGGCGGCGTTTGTGCCATGGCCCCACCCGTCGCCAAAACCCATGCGACAAACGCCAGTTTCAGTGTGTGCCCCATACGCCCCTCCCGAATTTTAAGTCAGCCTAACAGAGCCGCACCGTTTTCGGTAGAGACCCTAACTCTGCAACTCAGCCAGAATGGCCTGAACCGCCACCACCGGATCGGGGGCGCGGGTGATCGGACGGCCGATGACCATGTGCGATGCGCCGTTGCGGATGGCGTCGGCAGGAGTAGCGATACGCTTCTGGTCGTTGGCGTCGGCCCATGACGGGCGCACGCCGGGGGTGACGATCAGGAAGCCTTCGGGGACGCGGGCGCGGATCATCGCCGCTTCGTGCGGACTGGCCACCACGCCGTCGATCCCGGCCTCGACGGCCTGATCGACGCGGCGCTTGACGAGGACTTCGAGCGCC
>JASGGL010000188.1:0-5655 GCA_047605065.1 Asticcacaulis sp. | reverse complement strand
AGTTCCACATGGCCTCGTCCCAGCGGATGGCCACCTTACGGCCTCCATCGCTGAAATTCGTCATCGAAAACGGCTGGGTGAACGGCAGGGTCAGTCCGGTGAAATCCGTCCCCGCCGCCGCGTTGAAGGCTTTGGCCAGCCGGTCATGGTCAAAGGCCACGGTCTTTTCACCGGTGTCGGCGTCCATCAGCATGAACTGAAAGCCACCCTCGACCGATTTGCGGTAGATGAAACGGTGCGTGCCGCTGAGCCACTGCGCCGGCTCGGCCACGTCGCGGGTCAGGCCCTGCCAGGCGTCGCGCAAACCGATGGCCCGCTCATAATCGGCCACGGCGGGCGGCGCGGCCATGGACGGCTGGGCGCAGAGCATCAGGGCAGCGACCGCCGCCGAAAGCAGATACCGTTTCATCTGTTTTGCCCCTTACTTACCGGAGGTTTTCTTTGCGGCGACACGGGCCTTTTCGGCGTCGATATAGCCGCGCATTTCACGCTCGAACGTGCTCAGCGGCACGGACCCCATATTGAGGATGGTGTCGTGGAAGGTGCGCTGATCGAAATCGGCCCCCAGTTCCTTTTCCGCCAGAGCGCGCATTTCACGCATCTTCAGTTCACCGATCTTGTAGGCCAGCGCCTGACCCGGCCAGGCGATATAGCGGTCGACCTCGTTTTCGATGTCGAGTTGCGCCAGAGCCGTGTTTTCCTTCAGGTAATCGATCGCCTGCTGACGGGTCCAGCCCTTGGTGTGCAGGCCGGTATCGATGGCCAGACGCGCGGCGCGCCACATCTCGAAGGTTTCGCGGCCGAACTCTTCATAGGGCGTCTCATAGATGCCCATCTTGGTCCCCAGCCATTCGGTATAGAGACCCCAGCCTTCGCCATAGCCCGAAAAACCCGTCGAACGGCGGAAGTCGGGACGCGGCGGGGCCTCAAGCGCGGCGGCGGCCTGATACGAGTGACCGGGCGTGCATTCGTGCAGGGTCAGGGCCGGGATATTATAAAGCGGACGCGACTCCAGCGCATAGGTATTCATCAGGCAGGAATCCAGCCCGCCGCGACCGGACGTATAGATCGGGGCCACCGCATCCGGCACCGGCAGGATGGCGTGACGATAGCGCGGCAGGACGGCGAAGAAGTCCTTCAGCTTGCCATCGGCCTTTTTCGACACATAGGCCGAATAGGACAGAAGCTCGCGCGGGGTCTTGGCATAGAACTGCGGGTCGGTGCGCATGAAGACGAGGAATTCCGCGAAGGTGCCCTTAAAGCCGGAATCCTTCATGGTCTTTTCCATGTCGGCACGGATGCGGGCGACCTCTTTCAGACCCAGTGCGTGGATCTCTTCCGGGGTCATATCCAGAGTGACGAACTCATTGATGCGCGCCTTATAGAAGGCCTTGCCATCGGGCAGCGACCAGGCGGCGAAATCGCGTCGGGCCTTGGGCTGATACTCGGTGCGGAAGAAGGTCAGGAGTTTCGTGTATTCCGGCACGGCCACCGTGCGGATGACCGTCATCGCCTCGGCCTTCAGCCTGGCCTGCGCCTCTGCCGGGATGGTTTCCGGCATGTCGCGGAAGGCGTCATAGAGAGGGTTCGTCTCATCGGCCTTCGTGTAAGGCTCCATCGTCTTGTCGCGCCCGACGGTCGAGACGTAAGGCACGGTATAGCCACGCTTGATACCGGCCTTCATATTGACGGTCTGCTCACCGAAATAGCGCGGAATGTCGCGCAGACGGGCGAGGTAGTTGTTATACTCTTCGACCGTGCGGAACCCCTGACGCGAATTGAGCGTCCAGAAGAAGGTGTCGGAATTGAACGGCGCTTCATAGGTCTTGAAGCGGATATTGTCGGCTTGAGCCGAAACCGAGGCGAACCACACCTCGGCATTGATGCGCTCATCGTGCGACAACTGTTCATGCGGAATTTTGGCGTATTCTTTCAGCGCCTTATCCCAGTAGGCCAGACGCCGCGCATAGGTTTCCGGCGTGACCGTCGGAAGCTTCGCACCCATCGCGCCGCGGCCCGGGCCTGAGCGGCCGAACTCCGCCTGACGCCAGGTCCATTCGGCCTCATAGAGCGCCTTCATATTGGCGTCCGCCGACTGAGTGGCCTGATAGGCGGGCGGCGATGCAGGTGCCTGCGCCAGAGCGGCAACCGGCAGGACGGAAACGCTGGTCAGAAGACCCAGTGCAAGGAGGGTTGAAACCCGGACAGCCCGAATCGTATACTTCATGATAGCCAGCCCCTAGGAATTGAATATGACGTGATAAATTGTATGTTGTATACGATATACGTATAAGTCAATCTCTTCCGTCGCGACGTTTTCACATTTCTCCGCCCAGCCGCCGAGGTTTTCATGCCCGCCTTCATCAAATCCTTGCTCCCTATCCTCGTTTGCGGCCTGCTGAGCGCGGCCACGCCCGCCTGCGCCATCGATGCCGCCGCCGTGACGCAGGGCGAGGTGGCACTGAAGGATTTCACCTTTAAGACCGGCGAAAAACTGGAAGCGTTGCGCATCCATTATCGCACGCTGGGCACGCCGCACCGCGACGCCAGGGGCCGCATCGACAACGCCATACTGATCCTGCACGGCACCGGCGGCTCAGGGGCGCAGTTCCTTGTCCCGCAGTTCGCCGATGAGCTTTACGGTCCCGGTCAGCCGCTCGACATCAGCCGCTATTTCATCATCCTTCCCGACAGTATCGGCCACGGGGCTTCATCGAAGCCGTCGGACGGGATGCGCATGGCCTTCCCCAAATACGATTACGACGACATGGTCGAAGCCCAGCGCCTGATGCTGAAACAGGCCTTCGGCATCGAACACCTGCGGCTGATTTTCGGCACGTCGATGGGTTGCATGCACATCTTCGTGTGGGCCGAAGCCCACCCGGACTTTGCCGATGCCCTGATGCCGATGGCGTGTCAGCCGGTGGAAATCGCCGGGCGTAACCGCATGTGGCGCATCGCCGCCATGGACGCCATCCGCGCCGATCCGCTCTGGCAGGGCGGCAACTACACTACCCAGCCGGTGCAGGGCCTGCGCACCGCGGCCGCCCTTTCGGTCATGGCCGGCAGCGCGCCGGAATATCTTCAGGCGCAGTTCCCGACCCGCGAGGCCGCCGAAACCTATGTCCGCGACCGCATCACCAAAGACATCGCCTCACGCGACGCCAACGACTTCATCTATCAGTTCGACGCCTCGCGCACCTATAACCCGTGGCCGGGGCTGGAAAAAATCACCGCGCCGACCGTATGGATCAATTCCGGCGACGACTTCATCAATCCGCCCGAACTGGGCCTGCCGGAAAAGGCCCTGCCGCGCCTGAAGAGCGTGACCTACCGCCTGATCCCCTCGTCGCCCGACACGCGCGGCCACGGCACGCACACCTGGGCGAAGTTCTGGAAGGCCGATCTGACAGCGCTGCTGAAAAAGACGGAAGCGAAATAGGCACTGCCGCGCACGCTGTTCGTTTAAGGCTTCACCACAGATGACACAGATGCGGCCCGCAAGGCGGGCCTTACACAGATAGGCCGCGCCTCGTGAAATGCCGATGCGTTTCACATCTGTGCAGACCGCCGAAGGCGGTCATCTGTGGCCATCTGTGGTTAAAACTACCCGCGCGACGCGCCCGGACGGACCTCGCCCTTAGCCCAGTCTGCGATACCGAGCGTTCCGGGCAGGTCTTCAAGAACCTTGTTCAGTGCGTCATTCTTAGGCGAGCGGCAGCCCTTGTCGTGCATCAGTACGGTTTCGACACCTTCGGGCGAGGTCCACACGATGCGGTAGTGCTGAAGGTCGGAGATACGTTGCTCGCACTGGGTTTCCGACGTTTCACCCGTCGCAGGACGATAGGCGGCCAGTGCCTTCGCCGTCGCCGCATAGGCGGACGGCTTGCCACCCCGTCTCTGTTCACCCAGTACGGCGGTGTGCCGTTCACCGGTAAAGGTCACCTCGCCGTCCGGCAGGACCTTGACCTGATAGACCGGACAGAAGCCGAAACACGGCCCGACCGAATAGGAAATGACTTCGGCAGGGCGCACCGGATCACCGGGCTGGCCCAGATTTTGGCCCAGACTGGCGCAACCACCCAAAGCCGCCGCAAGGAGAAACGCCCCCGCCACCACAGGTTTCACGGTCATTCTGTCGCCCTTTCGCACAAAGTTACAGGGCGACAGAATGACCAGCGATTGTGTCAGGGCCGAGACAAAGGCCTCACTTACCCACCGGTGAAATCGTGAAGCCATAGCTGAGCGGCGCGTGCGGAATGCGGTACTTCATCAGCGGCCGCCCGATCCAGTTCCAGCCGGTGTCACCACCGACGCCGGCCTGAAGCGCATCGATCATCAGCGTGCCGTCACCGTGAGGGGCGATATCCGACGAATGGCGCTGCCCCACTGGTTGCAGGTACAGATCCTCGACCGGGAAGGCCAGCGCATTGGCCGACAAGGGCTGATGACCGGTCACCTTAAGCCCGGCTCCGCCTTCGGTGGTCAGGGCCATCCAGCGCACATCGGTCTTGTTGCCCGATTCCTGCGGCCGGATGTAGTCGTGATACTGATCCGCCACCTTACCCTCATAGAGGCCGATGGCCGCGCCGGTTTTGCGATCCCAATAGGATTCCTGCGGCCCGCGCCCGTACCACTGGATATTGGCCAGAGACGGGTTCGTCGAGAACTTCAGGCCCACCCGCAGCGGATCGGGCAGGTCGTCGCGCACCGGCACGTAATCGGCCTTCACGTCCAGGCGCCCATCACCATAAAGACGATAGGTGGTGGTGAATTTCACCGAACCCGCACCGACGCGCCAGCCGACCTTCACCTCGCCCGCATCGGAGACTTCAAGCGTCTCCAGCGTGCGCTTCTCGCTGAGCTGCTTCCACATCGAATGGCTGGTGGCGATGCCCGTACCTTCGTCATTGTCGGTCAGGCCGCGCCAGAAATAGGGCGTGCCGCCGGTCAGCATGATCTGACCGTTGACGGCAAAGCCCTTAACTTCCCCCGTCTTCGCATCGAGCGTCAGGCGCGACGGCCCGGCGCTCAGTTCGACCTCGGCGGCCGTTTTCGACACCTTCACCGGACCACTGGCCGTGAGGGCGGTGGGGTTGGCCGCCTGAATAACGAACTGCGTCCAGCCCATCGACGAACCTTTGGGCAGGCCCGGCATGCGGTCGTCCTTCGCCACGGCGCTGAGGGTCAGCACGTATTCCGAAGCCGGGTCGTAAGCAACCGCACCGAGGTCGAGCGCCACTTCGGACCGGCCCGCCGCCGGAGCATTGACGCCCGACAGCGTCCCGCTCTTTACCGTCACCCCGTCCTTTTCCAGCTTCCAGCCGAACGCATAGCCCGACAGGTCGATCAGGTCGTTGCGGTTGACCACCGTCACCTTGCCGGACTTCGGGTCGCCCTCAAAGACCACTGGCGAATAGACCTTCTGAAGCTCGTAATATTCGGGGTCCGGCGTGCGGTCGGCCTGAATGACGCCGTCGCCGATAGTCGCACTGTCTCGCCACATCCCCTTGGGGTAGTCGAAGCCCTGCGCCCAGTAGTCGCGGCCTTTGCTGTCCTTCAGGATCATCGCCTGATCGACCCAGTCCCAGATAAACCCGCCCTGAAGCTTCTTATAGGCACGGATGGTTTCCCAGTATTCCTCAAGATTGCCCA
>JASGGL010000187.1:0-5680 GCA_047605065.1 Asticcacaulis sp. | reverse complement strand
GAACGCGGGGTCATCACGCCAGTGGCAGCCTAAAGATTACTTACCATAAGTGATCATCTGGACCGGCGGGACCCTTAGGGTTCCGCCGGTTTTTCATTGCCGTCATGCCCCCGCCAACCTATGTGCATACCGGTTCCGGCCGGACTTTTTTCTCAGATCGGATATGTCATGTCGACCGCTCAGCCCGCGTCGCCCGCGCCTTCCTTCTTCGCATCCCCCATCGGACTGGCCGTCGTGTGCTATGCCGTGTGGGGGTTCGCGCCGCTCGTCTATCTGCCCATGAAAGACTTCGGAGCCGAACCGCTTGAAATCATGGCGCACCGCTCGGTGTGGGCGCTGCTGTGGTCGGGCGGACTGGTGCTCATCACGAAGCAGTTTCCCGAAGTCCTGAGCATATTACGCACACCGAAGACCGCGCTGACATTGCTGATCGCGGCGCTGATGATCGCCATCAACTGGAGCGTTTTCGTCTGGGCGGTGACCAATCATCACACCATCGAGTCGGCGCTGGGCTACTATCTCAATCCGCTGCTGAACATGGCAGCGGGGGCGATCCTGTTTAAGGAGCGCCTTGATAACTGGGGTAAGGGCGCGATCGGGCTGGCTATTGTCGGGGTGGCCATTCAGGCGCTGGCTCTGGGGCACGTTCCCTATGTGGCGCTGACTCTCGCCCTGTCGTTCGCCACCTACGGCATTATCCGTAAGCAACTGGCCGTATCGGCGCTGGCGGGGCTGTGTGTCGAGTGCATCTTCCTGTTCGTGCCGTCGATCATCTATCTGGTCTGGTTCGAAGGTGCGGGTCTGGGGCATTTCTTCGATGCGCCGATGAATGCCTTCTGGTTTGCCCTGACCGGCCCGGTAACGGTGCTGCCACTGTTCCTGTTCGCCTATGTGGCGCGCCGCCTGCCGTTGTCGACCATGGGCTTTATTCAGTTCATGGCACCGACCATCGCCTTCATGATCGGCCTGTTTCAGGGCGAGCCGTTCACGCCGATGCGTGCCCTGTCCTTCGTCTTCATCTGGACCGGCGCGGGTGTGTTTGCGTTCGGCGCATGGCGGCGTGCGAAGGCGATGCGGGTGGAGTAGACGCCCCCTCACCCTTAACCCTCTCCCCCACGGGAGAGGGGATTTACGGTGCCCTATGGTCCAACGGGGCTTTTGGGGGCTTGTCCGGCCGGCCTTACAAATTCTCATAAATGGAATTTATCAACCCCACCGGACGGGGATCGCCGATCAGGTAATGCGACTGTCGGTTCATCACATAGGCGAGGCTGAGGCGCTTGTCCGGGTCGGCCATGACGCACGAACCGCCCCAGCCGCTGTGGCCGACCGTGCGGGCGTTCGGGCCATAGATATGGATGCCCTTGTTGCGCAGGAAGCCTGCGCCCCACGACAGGTCGAACGGCAGGACGCGATCGCGGCCGAAAACGCGTTCCTTCGTGGCCTCATTGAGCGCCTTTTCCGACAGGACGGTCTTCCCGGCAAGCTGGCCGCCATTGGCCACGATCTGCATCAGTTTCGCCAGCGCTTCGGCGGTGGCGTGACCATTGGCCGACGGGATCTCCATGCGTCGCCAGTCGGCAGAGCCGCGCCCGGCGGGTGATGAGCCCTTGTCGAGGAAGGCCGCCTGTTTGATGGGGTCGAGCGGGCCGAGGTCCGGGGCGCGCGTCGGCTTCCACATTTCGGAAATGCGCGGGAATTCGGCGTCGGGCGTGCCGATCATCAGGTCGAGGCCGAAGGGCAGGGCGATGTCTTCGCGCAGCGCGGTGCCCAGTGTACGGCCATCGGCACGGCGGAAGATTTCCCCCATCAGATAGCCGATGGTGATGGGGTGGTAGCCTGAGCCTTCACCCGGCGTCCACAGGGGAGGCTGATCGCACAGGGCTTCGAGCAGGGCCGGGATGTCGAACCAGGTTGCGGGGTCGATCGGGGGGCTGAACCCCGATAGCCCGCCCTGATGCGAGATGAGTTGCCCCAGCGTGATGTTCTCCTTGCCCTTGCGACCGAACTCCGGCCACAGGACCGAGACCTTATAGGCGTAGTCGAGCTTACCCTGATCGACCAGCCGCGCGATCATCAGCGCGGTCACAGCCTTGGTCGATGAAAACACCGGCGTCAGGGTCGTATCGGTAAAGGGTTTCGTGCCTTCGCGGTCGCTGACCCCGCCCCACAGGTCGATGATGACCTCGTTGTCCTGCACCACGGTCAGACGCGCGCCGCGCTCGGTCAGGCCATCGGGGCCATCGACGAAGTTTTGCGCGAAGCGGTCCTTGACGGCAGCGAAACGGGCAGGGGCGAAACCGTGGATATCGGACATACAGGCAAAGTCTCCGCAACGTGTGCGGTCCGGTTATAGAGTGCATTCCGGAAACTGTGAACCGGTTTCGCAAGGGCGTTGAAGGTAAGGGGGAAGACGGGCGCGACACCGTGCCGCAAGGTGGGGTGGCGGCCTTGTTAAGCCCTGAGGCGCAGGGTGCACGGCCTAAGTATCCATCGGAGTACGCCTATGCACAGCCCCGCCTTTTCCGCCATTGCCCTTCACGATCCGCTGGTCGGCGCGCGCCGTTTGGAGCTTTATGGCATCGATGCCGATTTGTGCCGCCACGTCCGGTCGCATCACGGATTCCTCATGGCGCTGATGCCGGTCTGTCTGGAGCGGTTCTATGCGCATCTGGGGCATTTTCCGGAACTCGATCACTTCTTCGCCGGTCCGGAACATATGGCGCGGCTGATCGAGGGGCAGCTCGGTCACTGGTCGCGTCTGCTGTCGGCGGAATTTGACGATGTCTATTCGGCTTCGGTGGCGCGCATCGGTGAGGCGCACTTCCGGGCGGGTGTGCCGCCCAAGCTTTACATAGCGGGTTACAGCCTGATCCTCGATCACCTCAGCGAGGCGATCACAGAGGCCTGTGCCGCCGGCCAGCCGGACGCGCAGGCGTGTGAACCGCTCAGGCTGATCCGTCATCTGACGCGACTGGTCATCTACGACCTCGAATGCGCCATGAGCGTCTATGTCGATCAGTCGTCGAGCATATTTATCTGAGGGTGTGCAAACGATAGCCTTGGGCGCGGGCCGCAAAAAGACCGCAATTGCGCGGCCCCTTCGGTGCACAGATTTACGGAGGATTCCATGCGCCTGTCCCGCACCCTTGTCATGGCCGCTTTGATGGCCGCCAGCTTCCAGAGTGGCATGGCGAATGCGCACGAAGGCCATACCCATGCACAGGCCCCTAAGGCAGATGCGGCGCTGAAAGCGTCCATCGACGGGGCATGGCGCACGTCTGAAAACCGGGCACGCGACGCCTACCGTCACCCGGCTCAGTCCCTGAGCTTCTGGGGGCTGAAACCCGGCATGGATGTGGTGGAGTTCTATCCGGGGGCCAAGGGCTGGTGGACGGAAATTCTTGCGCCCTACGCTCATCAGACCAAGGGCCGCTACACGGCGGTGATGAACAATATCAACGATCCCGCTTTCAGGGCCGGGGTGGCGGATACGGCCATCTATGGTCACGTCAGCGCCTCGACGCTCGATGCCCTGCCGGCGGGGCAGGCCGATCTGGTGCTTATTGCCCGCGCCTTCCATAACTGGGCGCGTCAGGATGGGGCGACCGAGCGTCAGCTTGCGGCGGCGTTCAAGGCGCTCAAGTCCGGCGGCATTCTGGCCGTCGAGCAGCACCGTGCGCCCGAGGGTTCCGACCCTAAGGCAGGCACGGGCTATGTTCCGGAAAGCTATGTCATCGAGGCCGCAAAGGCTGCGGGCTTCGTTCTGGCCGGTAAGAGCGAGGCCAACGCCAATGCGAAGGATGATCGCAATCATCCCTTCGGCGTCTGGACCCTGCCGCCGATCCGCCGCAGCGAGCAGAACGGCCGTATCCTGACGCCGGAAGAGCGCGCCAAATACGATGCGATCGGTGAATCCGACCGGATGACGCTCAAATTCAGGAAGCCCTGATAGCGGGGCCTTGGTCCGGGTTGAGAGACGGGGCAAGGCGCTTTTCATTGACCAGCCGCAACAACTCAGCCGTCGCTGTCGCGTCGGCCAGCGCGCGGTGATGGTTGGTCAGGTTGATGCCGAAGTGACGCGACAGCGGGGCCAGTCCATAGGCGGGCAGCCCCGGATAATATTTGCGCATGGATGCGACCGTACAAAGTTTCGGGTAACGGAAGGGCCGTTCGAGCCGCCGATATTCGGCGGACAGGAAGCCGTAGTCGAAATTGACGTTGTGGGCGACGAAGACCCCGCCCTTTAGGAAGGCTTCGAAAGCGTCGGCGATCTCGGCGAAACGCGGGGCGTCTTTCACCATGTCATGGCTGATGCCGGTCAGGTCGGTGATGAAGGCGGGTATACGGCGCTCCGGATTGATCAGGCTTTGCCAGCGGTCGATGACCTCGCCATTGCGCATTTTTACCGCGCCGATTTCGGTGACGCGTTCCTGAGACGACTGGCCGCCGGTGGTTTCGATATCGACGACGACATAGACCTGATCCGGATCGGGCCGGTAGGTGACGCGCAATATACCGGCGGTGAACCACCTGCCCAGCAGGTTGAGGCGCGCCAGCTGATTGCGCCGGACCTGATCGCCGTCGCCTTTAACCTCGGTAAATGCGATGCCGGCCCTCGCCGATAAGGACGAGATCGGGGAAGCCGTCGCGCAAACCGTTGAAGTCGTGGCACAGGGCCTCGACAATATACCGGACGGCGGGGGGCGGCGCGTTGTCCAGAACCCGCGGATGGTGGCTCAGATCAGGCGTCCACTGGAACGGCGTTTTCACGGCCCTCATAACGGCTGAGGTTGACGCGGATCAGCGGCCACGCATCCTTGTTTTGCAACAGGTCCAGAACCCGAGCCACCCGTTCGGGAAACAGGCGGGCAAAGCGGTTCTCGCGCAGAGCCTGCGGCCACCAGTCGAAGTCGGAGGCCATGGCGCCGGGCTGCTCGAACAACTCATCCCAGAAAAGCAGGGCGAACAGGGCAGGCCACAGGCCGTTTTCGACGTGCAGGGCGCGCCAGCCCTGCGCCTCGTAATGGCGGATGGCTGCCAGTTCCGGCAGGCCGCGATAGAGGTCGTCGGCGGTTATGGTTTCGCCTCCGCGCAACAGATCGGTAAAGGCGCTGGTGCGTTTGCGGCCGAACTTACGCTGATAGAAGTCGTCGGCGAACAGGAAGGCCTCATCGTGGACGGGGGCGTCCAGCATGGCCTCTAGCCTTGTCCTGACCTGTTCCGTATCGCCCTGAGCATAGAGAAGCCGCACCGTGCGTTCCTGACTTTCGAACAGGTTCGAGCGGGCATAGAAGCTCAGGGCGCGGTCGTGATCCTTATGCCGCTCAAACGCCCGGCCCAGATCGTGCATCAGGCGGTCACGCAGGCCTTCCACGAAGGGGGTAACGGGTTCGGGCAGGGCGTCAGCGCACGACGCCAGATGCAGGCGTTCATCGGCAACCATGGCCTTGAGGTCGCGTAAGGCGCGGGTATAGGCATAGCCGCCGTGCGCCTCTTCGCGGCTGATGAAGCGCGCCTGATAAGAAGACCGCGCCCTCACCGACAGCACCCCCAGATCGCGCAGGGCAAACGCCGTCATATTGTCGCTTAATTTCCCGAAATAAAGAAACAGAAAAAAGCCGGTCGTTTCCCGGTGTCCGGGTACAAAGGTCTCGGTGTCCTGTGCGGCGAAGGTTTC
>JASGGL010000186.1:0-5770 GCA_047605065.1 Asticcacaulis sp. | reverse complement strand
GCGCACCCTGTCGGCCATCCACGAACAGCTGCGCGCCCATGGCATCCGCCTCTTCGACACGCAACTGCACGAACGCGAAGCCTTCAAGGCGATGTTCTCCTTTGGTGGCGCTCTGGAAACCCTTGATCCCAATCAGGTTTCTAACGTCGATAAGGCGATTGCCAATGCCCGCGCCTTCGTGTCCGAAGCCGTCGACCTGCTGAAAAACCCCGAACAGTCCGCCCCCAGAGAGGTCGCCTGACCATGAGCGAACGCGCTTCCATTTTTGACGACGATCTCGACCTGTCGGCCTTCGAAAAACGCCCGCAAAGCGAGAACAAGCCCCGCCCGGACAAGGACTCCTTGCGCGCCGTGGCCGAGGCGAGGGGCTTCCCCAGCCGCGAGGCCGCGCCTGCGCCTGCGCCGGAACCTGTTCTGCAACGCCGCTATCGCACCGGCCGCAACCGCCAGCTCAATCTCAAGGTCACCGACGAGGCCCTCCGCCGTTTCTACGCCCTTGCCGACGCGCAGGGCGTGGTACTGGGGCAGGTCTTCGAACAGGCCATCGAGGCGCTGGAAACCCGCCTGAAAGGCGAGGGGAAGCTCTGACCATGGCCCGCCGCGCCGCCGAATCGCAGTTCGACCTGTTTATCCCACTGGTCAGCGACATGTCGCTGAAGGACCAGCGCGAACTGATGGAACGGCCCTTTTTCAGCCTCGCCAAACGTAAACGGCTGAAACCGATCGAATATACCAGCCCCGACGGCGACACCTGGGTGAAGGTCTCCGGGAATGCCGAATTCGGCATCGCCACCATCTGGGACGCCGATATCATGATCTGGGCGGCCTCGGCGCTGAACCGGCTGAAAGAGCAGGGAGTCAATGACTTACCCCGTACTCTTAAGACCACGTCTTATGATCTGCTGCGCGCCATCAAGCGCGATACCGGCGGCAAATCCTATCAGGAACTGAACGCTGCCCTGCAAAGGCTGGAATCGACGACCATCCAGACCTCGCTGCGCGCCCCAAAGCGCAAGGACAAGGCGCAATTCGGCTGGATCGACGCCTTTCAACTCGAGGTCGACCCGGAAACCGAGCAGCCGCGCGGCATTTCCATCACGCTTTCCGACTGGGTCTATCAGGGGATCGTCACCGAACGCTCGCTCCTGACCATGCATCAGGACTATTTCCTCCTGACCGGCGGCATGGAACGCGCTCTTTACCGTGTGGCGCGCAAGCATGCGGGCGATCAGGAGAGCGGCTGGACGTGCCGGATCTCGGTCCTGCACGAAAAAACCGGCTCGGACAGCCCGCTGAAGCAGTTCACCTACCTTCTCAAGCGCATTCTGGCCAAGAACACCCTGCCGGAATACGACATGACCCTGACCAAGACCAATGACGGGTCACCGGCGGTGCACTTTGTCAAGCGCGATATGGAAGAGCGTGTACGTGTGCGCGACGCCCTGAAATCGCTGGAGCGTCAGACGCTTGAGGATCAGCGCGCCCTCGAAGTCGATGGCCTTATGGGTAAACGGTTCTGACGATTTTTATTGGGGGATCAAAGACCGGCCTGACGGGGGAACAGTGACCGAAAGCGCCTGATTCGTCCTGTTTGAGTCGGGGGAACAGTGACCGACCTATCGGGGGATTGATGACCAAACCGACGGGGGAACAGTGACCGATTCGCTCACTTTGAGTCGGGGGATCGGTGACTGGTGGCGGAAATTCGCGCTTTTCCGGTGGTTTTTGCCGAAAAAGCCCGCTTTCGGGGGATTAGTGACCACGATACCGGGCTGGGGCATGGTTAAATTCCCGGCGCAAACTGTGGAAAATACATCCTTTTTCCCTATGGCACCCTTCGGGGGATGGGTGACCATCGCCACGGGGGATCAGAGACGCCCGCACCGGGGGATCAGTGACGAAGTGACGGGGTATCAGAGATTAACAAAAGGTACCCTCATTGATTTTAAAGGCGAATTTCGCCTGTTTTTTCGCTTAACCTATTTAACTAGATTCACTAACAGACTCTCTTAACAGCGCGAAGAGAGACGGCAATGACGGAGCCTGTCCGCCTTTGCGCGACCTTTTGAAGGGTCGCCCAAGGCGGACCGAAACCTAAGCAGGGTTAATTCGGAGACGGATGCCCCCTGATTGCCCCGGTCACTGTCATTTACGGTCATACGAAAAGGATAGGGGAGGGCGAAATTCCCTAATCCCGGTGACCGTCTGAAGATGGGCCCCGTGCGCAGGCTGTGACCTGTCTGGCCGCCCAAAGTCACCGGACCATGCCGAAAATCGCGGGGTTCCAACGCGGAGTCTCTTGGAATCAAAGGGATTGCTGCTGTCCAGAATGGTCACCGTTCCCCCGATGACTATGCAAGCCTTAAACAGAGCCTCACGGGGAAATGACGTGACGCCGTGCGATTCGGTCGCTAAGGAAACCATCTTTGCTTTCAGACCCTTGCGGAGGCCCGTCATGACGATCAGCATCCATTCCGACTTCGACGGCGGCAATATCGAAGTGCTCCGGGCCCTCGGAGAAGGGCATTTCGATCTCGCTATCCGCGCCGACCACGCCTCGCACTATTACCAGTGGTTCTATTTCCGCGCCGATGGCGTTCAGGGCGCCGAGCTGACGCTGAACCTCACCAATGCCGGCGGATCGGCCTATACCGGCGGCTGGGAGAACTACAGCGCCTGTGTCAGCAGCGATAACCAACACTGGACGCGGGCACAGACCACCTATGCCGGGGGCGTGCTGACCATTCGCCACACCCCGGCCTCAGACAGCCTGTGGGTCGCCTATTTCGCCCCCTATGACAGTGACCGTCACCGGGCGCTGGTCGAGCGGGTAAAGACCCTGCCGGGCGTCGGTCACCGGGTTGTGGGCCAGACGCTCGATGGCCGCGATCTCGACCTGTTCAGCCTCGGTAACGGCCCGCGCAAGGTCTGGCTCTACGCGCGTCAGCATCCGGGCGAGACCATGGCCGAGTGGTGGATGGAAGGCGCCATCCCCTATCTGACCTCCGATGCCCCTGAGGCGGCGGCGCTGCGGGCGGCAGCGACCTTCTATGTCGTGCTCAACGCCAATCCGGACGGCAGCGCGCGCGGGCACCTGCGTACCAATGCGGCGGGTACGGACCTCAACCGTCAGTGGGCCGAGCCGTCGCCGGAAAAGAGCCCGGAGGTCCTGGCCATCCGCAATGCCATGGACGAGACCGGCGTCGATTTCGCCATCGATGTCCACGGTGACGAAGCCATCCCCCACGTCTTCATGGCGGGCTTTGAGGGCGTGCCGTCGTGGACGCCGGAACGCGATGCCCTCTATCGCCGCTATCTGAACGCCCTTCTGGCCCGCACACCGGACTTCCAGACGACCTACGGCTACGATGTCGATGCGCCGAGCAAGGCCAATCTGGCCATTTCGACCAATGCCGTCGCCGAACGCTACGGGGCGATCGCCATGACGCTGGAAATGCCGTTCAAGGACCACGACGACGCCCCTGACGCGGTCGAAGGCTGGTCGCCGGCGCGCTCAAAGGCGCTGGGCATAGCCTGCCTTCAGGCGCTGTACGACGTGATCGGCGATATTCCGGTGCGCTGAGACCGCAAGTCTGCGATTGTCGGGGGAACGGTGACCGGTGATTCCGGACTCGACTCGTCGCCCTGCACCGGGTTAGATGTTACCGAAACGCGATTCCGGAGAAGGTGACATGGCGATATTCGACGAAATTCTCGGTGGTCTGGGCGGCAAGCTCGATCTCGAAGGTCTGGCGGGTCAGTTCGGCGGTGAAGGCCTGAGTGGCATCGTCTCCCAGCTTCAGCAGGGCGGTCTGGGTGATGCGGTGCAGTCGTGGATCTCCACCGGCGGCAACCTGCCCGTTTCGGCGGATCAGCTTCAGGCCGTGCTCGGTAACGAAACCGTCGGCAAGCTGGCCGGGTCACTGGGTATCGATCCGTCGCAACTGGCCAGCGCCCTGCCGGGTCTGATCGACAAGCTGTCGCCCAATGGCCAGCTTCCGGCTAATCTGGGCGAAGCCCTGCCGGGCCTGCTCGGCAATAGCGGCCTTGGCAATATGCTGGGTGGCCTGTTCAAGTAAGTCAGGAGGCCGCAGCCGTTGGGTTGCGGCCTTTATCGCATGCCTTTTTGCGCGCGCGCCGTCTCAAGTCCTGAGCGGCGCAGGGTGCGCATGGCCTGACGCAGGCTGACCAGCGCCCGTTCGCGCGCCTGCGGACAGGTCAGAACATTGTCATTGGCGGCGGCATCGGGCGTAATAGGGGGCATGGTAAGCACTTCCGGGACGGGGACTTCCGGACGAAACCGGGATAGGGACGCTCAGACCCTAACATACCGACGGTGACGACTTTGCTAAACGACGCGGTTAGTAAATACTTACGCACCCTTATGCTTCGATTAGGCCGTTTTCGCGCGCGGTGTGGATGTCCATGACCATCTGAATGGCGGGCAGGGCAGACCAGCGGTCAAAGGCGCGGCCATCCTCGAAATAGAAACGTCCGGCGACGCTGAACACGCCTTTTAAGCACTCAAAGGCCTGCTGCGCAAAGGGGGAACCCGCCACCAGCACCCACGCGCCATCGTAAAGCTTACCCATCGTCCGCGCTCCTATGTTGCCACTTTGTTCTCATATTTTTAGCGCCATGTCAAGTGGTGTTGTACGGGAGATGAAGCCCCTGCCTACCCGTGGGGGCAATGCAGGTTGTCACAGCCACCAGGTCCTAATGAGGTCATATCTACTGACCCAACGATTATCTAAACTTACCCGTACTACTCTCTGACCGGAAAGGTAATTTTCTACGGATTTCAGTGCAGGTATTTTCTTCTCGATGACAAAGGTTGCGTGCTCATCCGTGATCTCAATGACAGCCGACACGAACTTTATCCCCGGCAGCACCTCTCCCGTCTCCTTGTTTACTTCGATGATCCGATAGCTAGCCGGGTTGCCTACATCGTCAAACGTGATCATCACCGGCAACTGCTCTATCGTCAGGGCTCGAGCTTCACGCAGGGCTACCAGTTGATAAATATCGATTTTGGACGTTAGTGTACGGGAACTCCCGCCATTAAGATTCCATTCCAGCAAGCTCAGAATGACCTTCCCGCCACCGAAGTCGACCAGAACGCCTTCACCTTTGAGCTTCTCCTGATACACATTCCCATTTCCGATGGTCTGCCCTTCGAGAGATTTCACCTCCACAACGCTTGATCCCGAATAGATGTGGCCTTCCGATTCAAAATTCAGCGTGAGCTTGTAGTGGTAGTTGGGATGCCTCTTCTTTGCGCAGCCACTCATGCCAAGCGCACCCATCCCCAGAAAGGGAAAAAGGCCGGACAGGGCGCGGCGCGTCATCTGGGTCATTGTCGCTCTCTCAGCTTAATTGGGTAAGGGAGTAATACTGCCGAAGATAGCGGCGGCAGCGGTAATCTGTTAGCCGCAATGCCCCCGACAGGCCATACCACAGATAGGGTTTCGGAGGAAAACACCCATAAGCTATCTGATAGCTACCCGACGAATTTTTCACATTGGTTATTACCAATATAAATCCAAACCATAACTTTTGCCTTGATTTTCCCGTCATTTGACCGTCACATCCGTGTCGGACACGATAAGGACGAGGAAAACGGACATGACCCGACGCGCCCCCTTTTATGGCCCTCCCTTATACGGCCGCCCCCTATATGGCGTCGGTGCGGCGGCCCTGCTGATGGCAGGGGCTTGCGCGCCGCGTCCGCAACTGGTTATCCCGGAACCTGTCTCCGTCGCACCCGCAT
>JASGGL010000185.1:0-5862 GCA_047605065.1 Asticcacaulis sp. | reverse complement strand
TTCCGCTTCTTCACGCAGTCGGACATCGAGGTTCAGGACAACTACATGGAAAAATACGGTCGGGTGTTCAAACCGACCGAGATCAAGATGATGCTGTCGGCCTTCGCCAATATGGAGACGGTCCACATCGCCGCCTATGCGCTGCTGCTGGAAACCATCGGCATGCCCGAAGCTGAATTCGGTGCGTTCATGGAATACGAAGCCATGCGCGACAAGCACGACTTCATGCAGAAGTTCGGGGTCGATAGCGACGCCGATATCTGCCGCACGCTGGCCATGTTCGGCGGCTTTACCGAAGGGCTTCAGCTGTTTGCCTCGTTCGCCATGCTGATGAACTTCCCGCGCTTCAACAAGATGAAGGGCATGGGGCAGATCGTGTCGTGGTCGGTGCGCGATGAAAGCCTGCACTGCGAAGGCATTATCAAGCTCTATCACGCCTTCAACAAGGAAACCGGCGCGGTGACCAGGTCGGTGGCCGATGACATCGTCGACTGCTGTAAGACGGTGGTGGGCCTTGAGGACAAGTTCATCGACCTGTCGTTCGAAATGGGTCCGGTAGAAGGCATGACGCCTGACGACATCAAGCAGTATATCCGCTACATCGCCGACTGGCGCCTGCGTCAGCTGGAACTGCCCGAAGTGTTCGGCGTTCAGGAAAACCCGCTGCCCTGGCTTCAGGTCCTGCTGTCGGGCGTCGAGCACGCCAACTTCTTCGAAGCGCGCGCCACCGAATATTCCAAGGCCGCGACCAAGGGCAACTGGACCGGCGGCGAAGGCGTTTGGGACGCGTTCGACACCCTGCTCAAGAAGCGCTCCGAAGCCACGCGCGGCGTGAACGTCTAAGGGGTCCGGGTTTCGCAGCCCATAAGTTCAAAGCGCTCCATCGGTTTCCGGTGGAGCGCTTTTTATTTGGGGTTAAAACAGTTTTGCCGGACGTGTCTGAGGGGTGCAATATCCCTCTTCGTAAAGGCCGGGGCCTTCCTTGAGCACCGTTGAGGCCCCCAGAGGCAGTTTGCCATCGGTCTGGCGCGCCAGATAGGCCCCCGTGTGACGATCAAGGGTAACGCGCAATTGTGCGCCGCGTTTGGTCCGCGAATTATAGAGGTCGAAATAGTTCGGGCTGATTGTGGCACGGCAATCGACGGTTTCGCAGGCCGTGTCTTTCAGCAGGCTCTGATGACGCGGCTGAGCCATGGTCATGCGAAAGCGGGCGGTGTCATCCGGAAAGACCGCCGACAGTTCGACCTCGAGGTAGAAGCTGCCTTTTGAAATGAGTCCCTTCGGCCCGACCACCTGCGTTTCGCATTTCAGGTCGTGGGTTGCCGCGGGGATAATCTCCGGCGTCATCGGTGGGGGTGGCGGAGGTGGCGGTGCATAAGCCGGTGCGGTGGGCGTGGCCATGACCGGAGGCAATGGCGTGGCGGCCACCGTGGGGGCGTGAGACGTGTCTGGCGTTTTTGCGGAGTGGCCTGTCGTCTTTTGCGTCTCAGTCTTATGTGCGTCCGGCGTACCGCTCAGCTGAGCATAGGGAATGGGTGCGTCGGGAAGCTTTGGGGCGCTGGCTTTCGGCGCGGTGGCTTTGGGCTTCGGTTTGGGGCGGGGTTTGGCCTTGGGCGTCACCTCTTCGGCGACGGCTCCGTCTTCTTCCGGCTCGGCATAGGCCAGCGGCGCGCCCAGCAGCAGGCTGCCGATCAGGGCGGTGCAAACCATTAGGCGCGAGACGGAGGGCTGAGGCATTTTACGACTCTTCTCCAAAGCGGTCGGACACCAGCGCGACCAGCGCATCGACGGCCTCACGGGCCTGTGCGCCCTCGGCTTCGATTTCGATATGGGTGCCTTTCGAGGCGGCCAGCATGAGCAGGCCCATGATCGATTGGGCGTCCACGCGGGCATCGTCTTTCAGGACGTGGATCTGGGCGTCATACTGGGCGGCGGTCTTGACGAATTTCGCCGAGGCGCGGGCGTGCAATCCCTTGTCATTGACGATTTCGACGCGCGCCGAGATGGGGAAGGTGTCGCTCATGAGGCCCTGTACCGTAATGGAATGGTTTTAACCGCCTCTCTATTAGCGGGGCGTTAACGTCTGTTTACCATGTCGGAGGTTTCCCGTCTTTCTGCGTTTTCCCTATCCCCTCGGCTCCAGATACTGAGTGTTCATGGACTTCTGGGTGTCTTCGAGGGCCATGCGGATGAGCGATTCCATGCACCATCTGGCGGCACCGGCGTCCTGCCTGAGGATGGCCTCGTAGACGCGGCGGTGGTCGGGAACGGGGTCGCGCGGCAGGGCCTGCTTGCGCTGCTTGAAGCGAGTGGACCAGGCGACGGCGGCTCCGATCGAATGGCTCAGGGAGGCCAGCGCCTCGTTGCCGGTGGCGTGCATCAGGGCGTCGTGGAAGTCGAGATCGGCCTTGCGTCCGGCTTCGGTGGCCAAAGTCTCGGCCTGCATGACCTCCAGAGCGCGATCCATGATGCGCAGGTGCTCATCGCTGCGGCGCAGGGCGGCCAGTTCGGCCGCGGCCGGTTCGGTGATCAGACGCAGCTCGAACAGGCCCTTGATGAAGGCCTCGGACGGCTCGGTTTCGAACATCCAGCCCAGCACCTCGGGGTCGAGCACGTTCCAGCGGCGGCGTGGGGTGACGCGGGTGCCGGCCTTGGGGCGGCTTTCGACCATGCCCTTGGCGGCGAGGATGCGGATGGCTTCACGATAGGCGGAGCGCGAGATGTCGAGGGTGGAGGACGAGTCGATCTCGTTGGGCAGGACTTCGCCGGGCTGATAGACGCCTCTGAGGATGTCGACCCCCAGACGGTGGGCCAGCGCCCCGTGCAGGCGACCCTGAAAATGCACACCGTAGGCCGCGCCGCCCGTGTCGCGCCGCGAGGCCGAACGGTCAAGCGTTGAAGGTCGGCTGTTCGGCATGGGCATCCCCGTTTGTGTTTGTCATTGAATTTAAAGTTGGAACCCTAACGCAGAAGGGCTTTTTGTGAAAAGGCCGTTGCGGCCTAAATTTTTGTTTTGTCACGATATTGCGGTTCGAAACCGTTCGCGCGCGCGGGCGCAGCGCTGTCATCATAAACAGGATTTGACAAACCGCAAAGCTCGGCCTAATTCCTCAAATAATTGTCTGAGTTTTAATCATATACATCGGGGAGCCCTGTCATGACCCTTCGCCTGATCCAGTTTGTAGATGCCCACGGAACGCGCGGTGTTGCCGCCGGTGAGGACGACGGTTCCGCTAAGGTCATTCTGGGCGTAACCACGACCTACGAACTGGCGCGCGCCGCCATTGCCGCCAAGCGCAGCATCGTTGATCAGGTAGCCGAGCAGGGTCTGGGTGAGGCGGTGGACGTCGCGCTGGCCCTGTCCGAAGGCCGTATCCTCAGCCCGATCGACCATCCCGATGCCGCGCACCTGCACCTGACGGGTACGGGTCTGACGCACCTCGGTTCGGCCGAAGGCCGCGACAAGATGCACACCAAGGCGCAGGAGGCCGGTGAGGCCAGCCTGACCGATTCCATGCGCATGTTCCTGATGGGTGTGAAGGGCGGCAAGCCCGCCTCGGGTACGGCGGGCGCGCAGCCGGAATGGTTCTATAAGGGCAACGGTCATGCGCTGGTTGGGCCGGGCGCGGAACTGGTCTCGCCGGGCTTTGCCGAAGACGGCGGCGAAGAGCCGGAAATGGCGGGCATCTATGTCATCGGCGACGATGGTCAGCCCTATCGCATCGGCTTCGCGCTGGCCAACGAGTTCTCGGACCACGTGGTCGAAAAGCAGAACTATCTGTGGCTGGCCCACTCCAAGCTGCGTCCGGCGTCTCTGGGCGTTGAAATCCTGACCGGCGACCTGCCCAGCCACGTCGAAGGTACGTCGAAGATCGTGCGCGGCAACGAAGTCATCTGGCAGAAGCCGTTCATTTCGGGTGAGGACAACATGTCCCACACGTTTGAGAATCTTGAGCATCACCACTTCAAGTACGAACTGTTCCGCGTGCCGGGCGACGTGCACGTCCACTGCTTCGGTACGGCGACGGCCTCGTTTGCCGATGGGGTGAAGACGCAGGAAGGTGACGTGTTCGAAATCGACGCCAAGCCGTTCGTCCACGCGCTGAAGAATCCGCTGAAAACCGTGGAGCCGGTGGCGCAGACGGCGAAGGTCGTGCGCCTTTAAGGGCGCACGAGTTACTGTGCGAATGGAAAGGCCGTCGCGGCCTTGATCCATTCGTCGACAGCCAGCGGACGGGTAACCGGCGGGGCGGCGCGCTCGATGCAGTTGGGTCGTTCGCACAGCCGGCACATCGGGCCGGTTTCGACGGCGGCGGGATTAGCGAGGTCCAGCCCCTTCGCATAGACCAGTTTTTCGGCGTATTTCAGTTCGCACCCCAGCCCCAGCGCCTGTTCGCTATAGGCCCCGCCGTCCCAGCCGCGCAGGCCCCGGTCGAGCGTGCGCGACAGGGTGAAGTAGCGCGCCTTGTCCGGGGTTTCGATCACCTGAGTGAGCACGCGGCCCGGCGATTGAAACGCCTGATGGATATTCCAGCGCGGGCAGGCCCCGCCGAAGCGCGAAAACGGAAACTTTCCGGCGGCGAAGCGTTTGGAGACATTGCCCGCCGAATCGATGCGCATCATGAAAAACGGCACGCCGCGCTGACCGGGGCGCGACAGGGTGGTCAGGCGATGGGCGGCCTGTTCGTAGCTGACGCCGAACGGTGCGCGAAGCAGTTCGATATCGTAGCCGCAGGTTTCGGCGGCCTCATGAAAACGGCCGTACGGCATCAGGGTGGCGGCGGTCAGGTAGTTGAGGAGTGCGATGCGGAACATGCGCGAGGACGCCTGATCCGGGGCCCTGGCGCGATCGACGCGGGCGCTGAGTTCGGCGGCATGGGTCGACAGGGCCAGCTGATAGACGATGGCGAAGACGCGCGACGAGGGGCTTAACGTTTCCGACAGCATCAGACGTTTGCGATGGGGGTCGTAGCGCCGTTGATAGATGAGCATGACCGAGGCGGGCATGAAGCGCACCTCTATGCCGAACGCCGCCAGTAGTTGCGCCTGCGCGGCGGCTTCGAGGCCGTGGCTGTCGCCGCCAAGCTGCGCAAAGAGCGCTTCGCCCAGTTCGTCGAATTCCGGAAAATAGTTATTGGCGGCCTGAATCTGGTCGCGGGTCCAGTCGGCGGGCGAATGTTCGTTGAGGATTTCCGCCGAGCCGAGGTCGATGGGGCCGCGCGTCTCGCGCTCACGATAGGCGCGGTAAAGGCGCAGCATGGCTTCGGCAACGGTGGGCGAGGCGGCGACCAGATCGGCGATTTCGCGTCGCGGGGCGCGCAGGTCTTTGAACAGGGGGTCGCTCAGCACCTCGGCCAGATCGGCCTCACCCGATGGATCGGCCTCCGAGGTGAAGCTGCGCATGTCGAGGTCGTAGGTCGATGCCAGCTTCAGCAGCACCTGAGCGGTCACCGGGCGCTGATTGCGCTCAAGGTGGTTCAGGTAAGAGGGCGACACGCCGAGGTCTTCGGCCATGCGCGTCTGGGTCAGGTCCAGATCGTGCCGCAGGCGTTTCAGGCGGCCACCAAGGAAGAGTTTGCGCTCAAGGTCGGGCATGACGGCTCTTTCTCCTCCCGTCTGCTCGCAGCGTTCGCAGCCACCTCCCCATTGCTGCGCAACAGGGAGGAAGTAGGGTGTGTCATTAAGTCATAAATTTACAAGCCGAGCAAGGTCACATTTTGCCAAATGACGGGCATTTTGAGCCCTCGGCCCTCCCTTTTGTGCGGTTTGAGGTGTTTATTAGGCCCATCAGCAGCGCGGTTCGCCGCCGGAAAGGAGACACATTATGACAAATTCACCCTTCTTCACACCGTTCGCTCTCTT
>JASGGL010000184.1:0-5875 GCA_047605065.1 Asticcacaulis sp. | reverse complement strand
TCGTATCGACCTGAGTGGGCACCACGTCCGAAGGACCGGGCTCCAGCAAAACGTCGTCGAAGGTAAAGCCTTCGCGTATCTCCATAGGGGACTCTCCATTTTGCGGGTCGGGCTTAAGGGAAACGCCGCGCCGCGTAAAGCCCCTTACCAGTCATTTTTTGCAATTATTGTTTCAGATGACATCACGCCCGCTTCGTCACTTCCTTTTAACCCTGTTTGTAGGCGGAAGATTCACCTCTTTATTCTAGGCTTCGCCATGGTCCCTTGCTACGGATAGTCTCCCATGAGCCAGTTTAAAATCCGCGCTGAATACAGCATCGCCTGCTGGCTTATCGAACGCTCGTACGCTCTGACTGCCCTGTTTCGCCAGGCCCGTTTCCGCGACATGATGACGGCGCATCGCCTGCGCCTGAAACTCGCGGTCTGAGACGACCATCATATTGTAACTGTCACAGAGGCGTCCTAACCTGCGGCCACTTGCCGGAGGTTCACATGAAACGCGTACATCTCGCTGTTGCTGCCACTCTTCTGCTCAGCACAGGCGGCTGCGCGACCCTGCCCGATCTCCGCTCTTCAAAAACAGATTTCATCGTCATTGGCGACACGCCCTACGACGACGTGGATCGCGCCATGCTCAGCCGTGCCCTGCCGTTGATCAAGGCGCAAAAACCGGCCTTTATCCTGCATGTCGGCGACATTCAGTCCGGCGGAGAGGTCTGCGGTCCGCCAGACGACAAGTTTGCGCAACTGCTTACCGAACTGAAGCCGATACCGGTCATCTATACGCCCGGCGATAACGAATGGACAGATTGCGACCGCAAGGACGATCCGACGACCGGCCGTAAGTTCTCCGAACTGCAACGCCTGCAGACCCTTCGCACGCGCTTTTTCAGCGCCCCGGCCCTGTCCCATGGGCGCTGGCGCTACACGCAGCAGGCGGAGCAACCCGAAAACGCCCGCTTCGAATATAAGGGGCTTGTCTTCGTGACCGTCCATGCGGTCGGCACCAATAACGGCCGCAACTTCGTCATGGGAGACGATCCGCAGGCCGTCGCCAAAGCGGCGGATGCCCGCGATGCCGCCGATGTCAGCTGGCTGCATGCCGCCTTTACAGAGGCCCGGCGTCGTAAAGCGCGCGGCGTCGTGGTGGTCATGCAGGCGGATATGACCGCCGTTCTGACTAAGGCCTTCGGTGTCCCCTGCACCGACGCGATTGCCGACGAACATCGCCTGTGCGACGGTCACCTGCCGGTCCGGTCCGCACTCGTGGAAGAGGCGCGCACCTTCCCCGGCAAGGTCATCCTGATCCACGGCGATACCGAACCCTTTACCCTGTCCAGGGGCGATGTGGCCGGACGGTCGCCAGAAGACACGACCCCCGATCTGTGGCGTCTGAATGCCGCGGGCGATGCCGGCGAAAAGGACGGCAAGAGCTGGGGCGTGCGCGACGTCACGGCGGTGACCATCGACCCGTCGCAGCCCGACCCCGTATCCGCGCACGGCCTGACCACCGGCAAATCGCCAGAATAATCGTCCCTATTCGACCAGCCTGAGCTTGTTGATGGTCGCGAAGATGTCCTGCATCGTCGCATTCAGTTGCGAGGCCTGACTGAGGTCGTAGTAATAGCTCGTCTGACTGGCGCAGGCCTGCAGCAGGCTGCTGTTGCCCTCTTCGACGCGGACAACAAACAGGGTGATCCCCTTGGCCTTCGCCGCTGTGCAAGCCAGTGCCGTTCGGGCATTGATCGCACTTTCCGAAGTGCTCCAGCGGTTAGCGGTATTATCGCCATCGGTGACGATGATCATATACTTGTCGACATCGTCGTTACCGAAGGCCGTTCCCTTCGTATAGGGCGCGTCCGGCGACAACATCTCCATGCCGAACTGCACGCCGACGGTAATGTTCGTATTTCCGCCGGGGGACAGGGTCGTCAGGTAGGACTGGGCGCTGGACACATCGGAGGTCAGGTCTAAAACCTTGGCCAGTTTCGTCGTGTAGCAACTGGCGGCGATATAGGAACTGTCGGGAACGTCGGTTTCGAACGCCGCCGCCGATACGTCGAAGGACTGATTGCGATCCACCAGACACCCCTCCCAGCTGCTGTTGGCCAGACTTGAGAAATAGCTGGAGGAGAAGCTGGTGTACCCGCTGGGACTGTAACTGGTCGAACTTGAGGTGGAGGTCGTCAATCCGCTCGATACCGTACTCATCTTAAGCGTCGACGTATTGACCGTGGTGGTCAGATTGTATGTGTAGAGCGTGTATTTGCTGCCGCTTTTGACATAGCCCATAAGGCTGGCGGCGTAATAGGTCGTCCCGGAACTGGTGTAGGTGCGGTAAAAGGCTTTGGAGGTCGCGGTCGAACATATGGAACTGCTCGCCTGCTGACAAAGCGCGTCATAGGCCTTCCATACCGTGCGGCAAGCATAATAGTTGACCGAAGTACGCAGATAGCACTGAGTGTAGTCGACGAAATCATAGCTGGTCGATGCCGGAAGACGAACCTGCGTATTAAAGGCCACCATGCCGACCTTGATGTCTTCGGCATCGCTGCCGTAGGTGTCGCTCAGGCTGCTGAGGACCGAAGAGACGCTCGACTTCAGATAGGTCATCTTGCTGTTGGACGACATGGACCCGGTCGTATCGAGCACGAACAGAAGTTCGAACGGGTCGGATTCCGACTGCGCCGAAGAGGACACGTTCACCATCTGCTGCGTCAGACCGATCAACTGAAGGAAATAGGGTTTAAGCGATACCTGACTGGCGTAGGTAATGATCGTCGCCTTTTCGGTCTTATTGACCGTCAGAGTATGGGCCGCGGCGATCAGGTCGGGATCGGAGGCCATATTGGCGTCGAAGGCGATCTTGGCCGCGGCTTTGGCCGCATCTTCGGACGTTCCGATGGCTAAGGTGGCTTTCAGAACCGCCGCATCGTTGGCGTCCTGAAGCAACTGACGTTTCTGATAATAACGCGCGAAATCCACCGCACCGCCGCTGACCACGACCAGCGCGATACAGGCCAGCCCAAAGATGATGCTGACATTGCCCCGGCGACTGCGCCCGAAGCTTCTGAAAAATTCAGATACACCGCCCATAGTTCCACCACCTTTTGAACCCAAGCCGGTGAAATAGACTATGTTTTAGATTAAAATGAGAAGTTATCCATTCAGGATTGAAATAAGAATTAAGCCATTACTTATAATAATAGTTAACACGAATTCGTATTTATTTCCCCGAACTCTTTTTATTCCCCAGACGATTGGCGTTGGCCACCGCGCGGCGGTGCACAGGCTTCAGCCCCTGCTCGGTCAGAGACGCGGCCTTTCCCGATAATTCCGCCGCCTGCATGGCCCCTCGCGTCAGACTGTCGGCCAGACGCGCCTGATGGGTCAACGCTTCGGACACGCTCTGGCTGGCCATAAGCGAGGTCATGGTCTTCCCCATATCGAGCATATGGTTGAGCGCCTGCGTGCTGACCTCATGCTGAAGCCCCATCCAATAGGTACTCATGGCCATGAGCGATTCCGCCCCGGCCTCGACCTTTTCCTGCCCCATGAGGGTGAATTCGCGCTGGTCCTCGGCGCTGGGGATAGCGTCGGTCGTCGCCATGCGATGCAGCCGGTGCGCAATGACCTCCGCCGACGCCGTCAGCATTTCAGATCCTGTCATGGCCACCGAAGACCAGGCGAAGAAGGGATTAAACGGTGACTTAGGCATGGATCCTCTCAGGCTACGCGAAACTGAGCCCGACGGGCCTGTTTTTCTTATACCGCTGATACCGTATGCGGAAGCTTAATCTTTCACGCTCAGATTGCAGCAGGTGATACCTGCCAATAATACCTGCCAGTAACTCCTGCCAGTAACTCCTGCCAGTAATATCTAACTGAGGCGACCCCATGGACAATAAAGGACGAGCCTTCCTCAGCCTGCTGAGCACCGCCACTGTGGGCGGGTTCGGCGGAACCGCCCTGCTGGCCCTTGCTATCGTCGAATCTCTGTCGCGTTCCAACGACGATATCCCCGGCGTGATCATGCTACCCTTCATGGTGCCTGTCTTTGGCATAGGCTGCGCCGTCCTCACCCTGATTGTCGGCTTTCCTCTGGGGTGGGGACTGCGCCGCCTGCGCCTGCTGAATCTACTGACCGTGCCCGTCTGTGGGGCGCTGATCGGTCTGTTGATCGGCCTGTTCATCGTCGTATTGAGCGTCCGGGGCCAGATGGCCAATGAAGGCGATACCGTCGTTAAGCTCATGGCTGCAACCGGCGCTCTCAGCGCGCTCGCCACCTATGCGACATGGACCTTCACCGGCAGGCGCAAGCCCGCACCTACCCCTTGAAGCCCTGCGCCACGATATAGATTTCCGACGAATCCGCCCGGCTCGACTTGGGCTTGAAATGCTTCACATCGCTGAAGGCCAGCTTGAGCTTGAGCAAAAGATGCTCGGTTTCCCCGCCCTGAAACGCTTTGGCGACAAAGGACCCGCCGGGCTTGAGATTATCCAGCGCAAAATCGGAGGCCAGTTCCAGAAGCCCCATGATCTTCAGGTGGTCGGTCTGACGGTGGCCGACCGTATTGTGCGCCAGATCGGACAGGACCACGTCCGGCTTATCGCCCATCAGCTCCATCAACTGCACCGAGATGGCGGGATCGGTGAAATCCGCCTGAATAAGCTCGGCGCCCGGAATCGGATCGACCGGCAGGAGATCGACCCCCACCACATGCCCGACTCCACGACTCTTAGCCACCTGCACCCAGCCGCCCGGCGCGCAACCGAGGTCGACCACCCGTGCGCCGCGCTTCAGTACGCGGAAACGGTCGTCGATCTCCTGAAGCTTGAACGCCGCGCGCGATCGCCAGCCTTCGGCCTTGGCCTTCTGGACAAAGGGGTCGTTCAACTGGCGCTCAAGCCATTTGGCAGAAGACTGTGTGCGCTGCTTGGCGGTCTTGACGGCCGTGTGGCCCTTGGCGCGACCGGACAGGTTGCCGCCTTCCGGTGGCTTGACCATGCGTCGGCGCGGTTCTTCGGGGGTGTCGTTACTCATAGGGCGTCTATACAGCTATTTGCCGCATGGAGAAAACCATTTTGCCTTTCTCGATTTGCGGCCTAGGCTCCGGAAAAAAGGAGAAACGCCCATGCACCTCAAACCCTTCGCTCCGCTTTGCCTGATACCGGCGCTTTTACTGACGGCGTGCCAGCCCGCAACCGTCGACAAAAGCGAAACCTCGTACGCCACCTCATCGGTTGCCGCCCCCGCCGACAGCATGGATTCGTTCGCCGTTTCCTCTGCCCCGGCCTCCGTGGCCGCGTCCGCAGAGGCACCTCCTGTATCCTGTATGGCGCAACTCGGTCCTCAGGACGCCAAACGGCTTGTCGAGCGCTGCGTTGCCGTAAGCCCGGCCACCCATCCGCCCTGCCATGCCGACAATCCCTGTGCGATGATCCGCGGCGAAATAGAACGCGCCTGCGCCATGTACGGCCCGAACGAGAAAAAGCCCGATGAATGCACCGGATAGGGTTTGTCAAAGCCGTACGAATGGCCTATTGCGGCTGAAAGCCTATGAGGAGACTTAGATGTCCGAAGATCTGGAAAACACTCTCATCCTGACGCTGGAAACCGGTGCCGTGCGCATCAAGCTGCGTCCGGACCTTGCCCCTAACCACGTCGCCCGCATCAAGGAACTGTGCCGCGAAGGCTTCTATGACGGCATCGTATTCCACCGCGTCATCCCCGGCTTCATGGCTCAGGGCGGCGATCCGGAAGGCCAAGGCTACGGCGGTTCGGGCAAGAAGATCAAGGCGGAGTTCTCCAGCGAGCCGCACGTGCGCGGCGTCTGCTCGATGGCCCGCTCGCAAAACCCGGACTCGGCCGACA
>JASGGL010000183.1:0-5930 GCA_047605065.1 Asticcacaulis sp. | reverse complement strand
CGTCGCGCATGAGCAGCGGCTTTTTCCCGCGCGCCACATTGTTGCGCGAAATCCAGTCGGCGACAGCAAGAATGCCGCCCAGATTGTCCGACGGATGCCCCCACTCCGCCGCCAGCCATGTGTCGTTGAAATCGAGCCAGCGGATCATTGCACCTATATTGAACGCCGCCTGTATGGGGTCGAGCTGGAACTGTGTCCCCGGCACCTTGGCACCGTGAGGCACCACCGTCCCCGGCACGACCGGTCCCAGATGCCGGGTGCAGGCCGGATAGTCGAGCGCCTCAAGGCCGCAGCCCAGCGTATCGATCAGGCAGTTGCGCGCCGTCTCATAGGCAAGGTCGGAATGGATCTTATAGCCGAGCACGTAATCGGCGATGTCGGCCAGCACGCTGTCGGGTTCCGGACGGATATTGGAGGTGTGAGTGGACATGGAGACTTCCTACATCCTCCCCTGCACTGCGGGGGAGGTGGATGCGAGCTAAGCGAAGCAGACGGAGGGGGCCTTCGTTGTGTGGTCGGCCCCTCCCACCGCCCATAGAAGCGTACTAACGCTTCGCTTCTTGAGTACGGTGGTCCCCCCTCCCCGCTTTGCAGAGAGGGATGCTATTAAACGCGATCTTCGATGGATACGAAGGCCCGGTCTTCGGGGCCGGTATAGTTGGCGCTGGGGCGGATGATCTTGCCGTCGATGCGCTGTTCGATGACATGCGCCGACCAGCCGGCGGTACGCGCGATGGCGAACAGCGGCGTGAACATCGCCGTCGGCACCCCCATCCGGTGATAGGAAACCGCCGAAAACCAGTCGAGATTGGGGAACATCTTTTTGGCGCCCCACATGACCCGCTCAAGCCGTTCGGCAATGGCATACATTTTCAGCGAATTCTGCTCGACGCTGAGGTCATGCGCCACGCCCTTGATCACCTCATTGCGCGGATCGGACACCGTATAGACCGGGTGGCCGAAGCCGATGACGACCTCCTTACGCTCGACCCGCGCGCGGATATCGGCCTCGGCCTCGTCGGGGCTGTCGTAACGTTTCTGAATCTCGAAGGCGACTTCGTTGGCTCCGCCGTGCTTAGGCCCGCGCAGGGCACCGATGGCTCCGGCGATGCACGAATACATGTCCGACCCCGTTCCGGCGATAACCCGCCCGGTGAAGGTCGAGGCGTTGAATTCATGTTCGGCATAAAGGATCAGCGACACGTGCATGGCTTTGACCCAGCTTTCGCGCGGCGCGGTGCCATGCAACAGATGCAGGAAGTGCCCGCCGATGGAGTCGTCGTCCGTTTCCACCTCGATCCGCTTACCATTATGGCTGTAGTGGTACCAGTAGAGCAGCATCGATCCCAGAGACGCCATCAGCTTGTCGGCGATATCGCGCGCCGACGGGGCGTTATGGTCTTCCTTTTCCGGCGCGAGGCACCCCAGCAGCGAAACCCCGGTACGCATCACGTCCATCGGATGCGCCGACGGCGGTATCTGTTCCAGCACCGACTTCAGGCTGACCGGCAGACCGCGCAGCGCGCGCAGCTTGGTCTTATACGCCGCCAGCTCAGAGGCGTTCGGCAGGGTCCCGTGGACCAGCAGCCAGGCCACCTCCTCGAAATCGCAACCCTTGGCCAGATCGAGAATGTCATAGCCGCGATAGGCCAGATCGTTACCCGTCCGGCCGACCGTGCACAGGGCGGTATTGCCCGCCGCCATACCCGACAGGGCGACGGATTTCTTGGGCTTGAAGGCCGTCGTCGCCTCCCCCTTCGGCAGTTCGCTGACTGCATTCATGGGCGTCTCTCCTGCTTATTTGTTTTTATTGAAGATGGCATCGAGGCGATCTTCGTAGTCGTAATAGTCGATGCGTTGATAAAGCTCGTCGCGCGTCTGCATCAGGTCGAGCACGCCCTTCTGATGGCCGTCGCGGCGGATGGCTTCATAGACGGCTTCGGCGGCCCGGTTCATGGCGCGGAAAGCCGACAGGGGATAAAGCTGGATCGCCACCCCTGCCGACGCCAGTTCCTCGCGCGTGAACAACGGCGTCTTGCCGAACTCGGTGATATTGGCCAGCACCGGCACCTTCACCGCTTCGGTGAAGCGGCGATAGGTATCGAGATCGTAGGCGGCTTCGGCGAAGATGCCGTCCGCTCCGGCTTCGACGCAGGCAATGGCGCGCTCGATCGCCGCGTCCACGCCGTCAACGGCAATCGCATCGGTGCGGGCAATCAGGAAAAAGTCCGGATCGGTTTTGGCATTGGCCGCCGCCTTCACACGGTCGACCATTTCCGCGACCGGCACGATCTCCTTGCCCGGGCGGTGACCGCAGCGCTTGGCCCCGACCTGATCCTCGATATGGCATGCCGCCGCCCCCGCCTTGATCAGCGACTTCACCGTGCGTTCTATATTGAAGGCCGAGGGTCCGAAGCCGGTGTCGATATCGACCAGCAGCGGCAGGTCGCAGACATCGGTGATGCGGCGCACGTCGATCAGCACATCCTCAAGCCCGCTAATGCCCAGATCGGGCATACCCAGCGACCCGGCGGCCACGCCGCCGCCGCTGAGGTAGATGGCCTTATACCCCGCTCTTTTGGCCAACAGCGCATGGTTGGCGTTGATCGCGCCGATCACCTGCAAAGGCTGTTCGGCTTTGAGCGCGTCTCGAAATTTCGCACCGGGTGTCATCAGTAACTCTGCTAATCTCCTCGCCCCTGCGGGGAGAGGGTGGCGCGTAGCGCCGGGTGAGGGGGAAAGGGTCAGAGTGCGAAAGCCCCCTCACCCTGGCCTTCTCCCCAATGGGGAGAGGGGGTTATTGGATACGCTCAAGAATACTCACATAATTCGCCACCGCGCCGCCGCCCATATTGAAGGCGAGGCCCAGCTTCGGATCGGGCAGTTGCATGTCACCCGCCTCCCCGGTCAGTTGTCGTGCGGCGATCACATGCATGGACACGCCCGTCGCGCCGACCGGATGCCCCTTGGCCTTGAGGCCTCCGGACATGTTGGTGGCGCAGATGCCCTGACGGCCCGTACCGCCCGCGATGACGAACTCAGCCCCCTGCCCCTTCGGCGCCAGCCCCATGGCTTCGGCGACCAGCAGTTCTGCGATGGTGAAGCAGTCGTGCACCTCGGCAAAGGCAATGTCGGACACCGAAACGCCGGCCTGCGCATAGGCGCGTTCAAAGGCCAGACGCGGCCCGGTGAAGTCCGTCAGAGTCTTGGCCGACAGCGGCAGCAGATCATTGACCTGAACCGCCGCCCGAAAGCCCACGGCGCGCCGGAAGTCCTTCGCCCTGTCGGCACGCGTCAGCACGATGGCTGCCGCTCCGTCCGACACCAGCGAACAGTCCGTCATTTTCAGAGGATCGGAAATCAGCGGGTTCTTGTCCGACACCGTGGCGCAGAATTCGACCGACAGCGGCTTTTTCAACTGCGCCAGCGGGTTGTGCATCGCTGCCGCGTGGTTCTTGGCAGCGATATGCGCCATGGCCAGAGCAGGATCGCTATATTCCGCCGCATAGGCACGGGCAAAGCGCGCGAAGATATCGGGGAAGGACAGGCCGACCTCTTCCTTCTGATAGCTGGCAGCCCCCAGAGCCCTGGTCACGCCAGCGCCATCAAGGCCGGTCATCTTCTCCGCACCGACCACAAGAGCCGTCTCGATACGGCCTGACGCAATGGCATCCATCGCCGCATAGAGCGCTGCCGAACCGGAGGCGCAGGCGTTTTCCAGCCGCGTCGCAGGCTTGTAACGCAAACCCTCATCCGCGCCCAAACTCATCGAGGCACAAAACCCGTCCGGCGTCAGCCCGGCATTGTAAAGCCCCAGAAACACCGCATCGACCTCAGCCCCATCGATCCCGGCATCGCTGAGCGCCTCGCGCGCGGCGGTATGAATCAGGTCTTCGAGCGACAGATCGCTCAGCCGTCCGAACGGCGTATGACCCCAGCCGACTATGGCCGCTGCGTGCATGATCCGATGTCCTCCCGACGCGATGGTTTCGTTTTCGACCACCTTTATCTGATAGGGCTAAACCCTTGCCGCAACGGGTGTCAATGCCGCCCGCAGACACGTTTTCGGGACCGCTTCAAACGCGTGAAACGCAATATATGCTGCAATATTATGGCAGCATGTTAAGCTTGCTCGCATGACGTCCCATAACCGCCACGCCGCCCTGCTCGACGCCCTGCGCGCCCACGACGCCCCGGTCAGCGGCCGCCATCTGGCGGCGCAACTGAACGTGTCGCTGCGCACCCTCTACCGCGATATTGCCGCCCTGCAGGCCGAGGACGCCCCCATCGAAGGCGCGCCCGGCATTGGTTACGTGCTGAGGCCCGCCTATCGCCTGCCGCCGCTTATGCTGTCGCCCGATCAGATCGAAGCCCTGATCACCGGCGCGCTGTGGGTGGCCGACCGCGCCGAGCCGCGTCTGGGCGAGGCGGCGCAGAGCCTGATCCAGTCCCTGAGCCCGCACCTGCCGCCCGCCATACGCGACGACCTTAATCAGCGCGGACTCCTGACCGGACGCGGCGTGGCGGTGCCTGAGACCCATATCGACTCCGGCCTGATCCGCGCCGCCATCCGCGCCGAACGCTGCGTCTATATGAGCTATATCGACCTGAAGGGCGCGGTGAGCGAGCGCACCGTCTGGCCTATTGCCTTAGGCTTCTTCGACCACCTGCGCGTACTGGTGGTCTGGTGCGAACTGCGGCAGGCCTTCCGTCATTTTCGGACCGAGCGCATCCTGAGCTGGAAGCCCCTCGACATCCCCTTCCCACGCAAACGCTCTGCCCTCCTCAAGGCCTGGCGCGACACCCTGCGCGACGGCGAGGTGATGATGCCGGAACAGTCCAATCGCAATATGGTGACAGGTTTTGGCAGCATGTCGGACGAAACCGACGCCTGATACGCACCCAAGTCGCGTTCACAAACCCGTGAACACGCCACTCAGGCGCTGAATCGGTAAAGCACGATGCCGCTGGTGGTGGCGACGTTGAGGCTGTCGAAGCCGCCATGCATATCGATACGCACGGTTTCGCACGCCGCCATGACCTCAGGCGGCAGGCCCGGCCCTTCGGCCCCCATCAGCACCGCCGAACGGGACGCAGGCGTCACCGCCTCAAGCGTCTGCGCACCCGACGGGCTGAGCGCATAGGCCGTCAGCCCCAGACGCTGCATCGTCCCCACCATATCGTCCGTGCGATAATGCGGCACCTCCAGCGCGCCGCCGACGCTCACCCTGATCGCCTTGCGATACAGAGGGTCGCAACAGGTGGCATCGAGCAGTACCGCATCGACGCCAAAGGCCGCCGCATTGCGCATCAGCCCGCCCATATTGTCCGTATTGGCAATGCCGCAGAGGGCCAGCACCCGCACCCGCTCACCACTCACCCGGTCTTCCAGCGTCTGTTTCGGCGCATACCGCCCTAAGGCCAGATAGCCCCGATGGATGGGAAAGCCTGCCACGGCATCCATCACCGTTTGCGGCACCACATAGACGGGTGCATCAGGCAGCCGCGCCAGACCGCTGAGCCGCTCCGGCGTGGTCAGCACGCTGACCGTCTCAGCCACGGGCGAGGTGAACAGGCGCTCCAGCACCACCTTGCCCTCGGCCATAAACACGCCGCTGCGACCGGTTAAATCCCGGTCCTTTACATCGCGATAGAGCTCAAGCCGGGGATCGTCGGCGTCGGAAATCTCAAACAGCATTGGTCACAGAGGCGGCGGATTGGGCGGGATCGCTGATGTCGGGCTTTAACGGTTTACGCGATCCTTCGCCACCCTCTTCGATGAGCGCCCGCGTCTTGGGCAGGCCCTGCGGATAGTGCGCATGGATGAAGGCCACCATGTTCTCACGCACGTAACAGCGCAGGTCGAAGGCAGTGGGCGAATCCGCCGCACTGACCAGAATGCGGATCTTCACCACATCCGGATAGGTCTC
>JASGGL010000182.1:0-5958 GCA_047605065.1 Asticcacaulis sp. | reverse complement strand
CCTGTGCTCTAACGCCATCAAGTTTACCGAGGCGGGAAGGGTAAAGGTGGATGCAAGTTGGGTTGAGGGCCGGGACGGTTCTGATGGCATAGCGATTTCGGTATCGGACACCGGCATCGGCATCGATCCCGATAAACTGGGGACCATTTTCGAAAAGTTCGTTCAGGCGGATTCCAGTATTACCCGCAAGTTCGGCGGGTCGGGTCTGGGTCTGGCGATCACCCGTACCCTTGCCGAAGCCATGGGAGGACGGACCGAAGTGCGCAGTGAAGTGGGCGTTGGCTCCACCTTTACCGTGTACTTGCCGTTGAGGCTTGCAGAGGGGGCTGTCGTCAATGCCACAATGGATGAGACCTCTGTGCGGTCCGAGCCGACCGCTCATGAACGGCCCCTTGTTTTGCTCGTGGAGGATTACGAACCCAATATTCTCGTGGCGCAGTCGTTCCTCGACGAGTTCGGTTATACTGTGGATGTCGCGCGCACCGGTTTGGAAGGGTATGAACTGGGCCGAACCGGACGATATGCCGCTATTCTCATGGACGTGCAGATGCCGGGCATGAACGGCCTCGAAGCGACACGGTTGCTCCGACAAAATGAGGTTCAAACAGGGCGTGCGCGCGTGTCGGTAATCGGTATGACGGCACATGCCCTTGCCGGTGATCGCGAGCGCTGCCTGGACGCGGGTATGGACGAGTATATCACCAAACCCTTCGTGCCCGACATGCTGGAAAAGATGCTCTCAGGCATGATCCACCGCCCGGAAACCGGGCGTGTTGGGCAGTAATCCTTCTTGTGTGTGTGTTTCCGTGAAGTCTCCGTGTGTTGATATCTGCAAATTCGAAAAGGCGACCGGGCTGTGCATTGCGTGTTTCCGCACCAAGGCCGAAGACAAGCAGTGGAAGACGTTGTCGGAGAAAAAGCAGCGCAAAATCCTTGATGCCCGTAAAGATCGCAAGGCCCAGCTCAAAGCGCTCAAAGGCAAGAAAGACTAGGCACGGCCTCACCTTGTCGCGCTGGTCTTGAAATGGACCGAACCCGGCCCATATTGAATCCAGGTTCAACAGGCGAGAGGAGGTGGTCCGATGTCTCATTGTCAAATGCCGCAGGCGGCAAAGCAAATGCGTCCGGCCTTCATCGCGGAAGGTCAGCGCATTTAAGCTGTCCGCGACACGATCAGACAATGGAAGGGCCGCTCTATCGGAGCGGCCCTTTGCTTTTTAAAGCTCCGGCTTTAGGCCGCAAGGAAGTCCAGCAGGGCGCGATTGAATTCATCGGCATGGCTGGCATTGATGCCATGCGGGCCGCCGGTGATAATATGCACTCGGCTTTGTGGGATCGCCTTGTGCGCGCGGGCACCAGAACCCTCGTAAGGGACGATGCCGTCGGCGTCGCCGTGCAGGATCAGGGTGGGTATGGTTATCTTCTTCAGGTCTTCCCGGAAATCGACCAGTCCAAACGACTGCATCGCCTCCAGCGCCGCCAGTTTGCTGGCCTGTTTGCACAAGGCGATCGCCGCCTGCCGCTCTGCCTCGCTGACCAGTAGATGCCCGTCGGCATTAGGCGAGAAAAACTGCGTGGTGAAGGCGTCATAGCAGGCGTCCTCGTCCGCCGTCAGATCTGCGGTCATCTTGGCCGCCTTGGCGGGTTCCAGCGGTCCATCGGGGTTGTTCGGCAGCTTCATCATCATGGGCGGGATGGCGGCCGCGAGAACCACGCTGTGCAGACGGCTCTGACCGTGGTCGGCTATATATTGAACCACTTCGCCACCGCCCATCGAGAAGCCGACCAGCGTCACGTCGTTGAGGTTCAGCGCTTCGATTAGCCCCGCCAAATCGTCGGCCAGCGTGCCATAGCCGTACCCGGCGATCGGTTTGTCGCTGTGCCCGAAGCCGCGGCGATCGTAGGTGATGACGCGGAAGCCCGCTTCGCTCAATGCAGGGACCTGCGCTTTCCATGACGCGCCTGAGAGCGGCCAGCCGTGGATCAGAATGACCGGTCGGCCCGTGCCGCCGGTGTCCTCGACATGGAGCTTGAGATCCTTAAGGCCTAGCCATTGTTTGTTCACTGCGATGTCAGACATAAATTTACCTCTTCAAGTTTTAGGTAAAATGAAAACTATCAGGGCAAGTCTCTATGTCGGGCGTCGCCCATATAATAAGGAAACACTATTATTTTGAGGACTGTATTTTTCGCATATCAGAACTATAAATATTGATTTGCTCCCTTAAAATAATTGGATGGCGCAGCGTCTCCGCATGATATAATTTTCTTTGAGCTTGCAAGACGTGTCACTAAGTGGTCTAATTGTTTCCGACGCGTTTCCGTTCGCGACGTCGGACTATGCCTGATCATGTGCGGCGCTGCCGAAGCTCCACATCGTAATCCCCGTTCGGCTGGAGTCAGGCTATGCAAGAGACGCTCAATCCGGTCAGGCTGGCCGGTCGGACGCTATCCCACACCAACCATATCTGCGCCTTCTTTAATTCCAAGGAAGAGCAGTACAAGGTGCTGATGCCGTTTTTCAAGGACGGCTACGATCAGGGTGAGAAGCTGTTCCACGTCGTGGATTCGCGTCTTCATGACGATCATCGCTGCGCCTGCCGCACCGGTGGCATCGCGCTCGATGACGCGGAAGGGTCGGGCCAAGTCGAGATCAGCGAATGGGAGCAGACCTATCTCAAAGACGGGTTCTTCGACAGCCAGCGGATGATCGGCATGGTCGAGGACATGCTGGCCGAAAGCCGCAAGTCGTTTCCGCGCGTGCGGGTGACCGGCAATATGGAATGGGCGCTGGAAAACGCGCCGGGCGTCGATGACGTTATCGAGTACGAAACCCGGCTCAACTACGTCCTGCCCAAATACCATGATGTGTTCGTCTGCGTGTACGACCTCAATCAGCATAGCGGCGACGTCGTGATGGACATTCTGCGCACCCACCCCATGATCATCATCGCCGGTGTCTTGCAGGAAAACCCGCTTTACGTACAACCCGACGAGTTCCTTGAACACCTGCATCAGCGTCGAGCGGATGCGACCTCGGTCACGGCCACGACCGGCCAACCCGTCTGATAGTTCGACAGAGTACCGTTCAGTGCAATCCATCCCTAATGTCGATGCCGCCGCGCTGAAGCGCAGCCTCGGCGACATCGTGGCCCTGTCGACCCTGACCGCCGTGTGGTCAGGGGCCAAGCCTTTGCGCATTGCCGAAAGCCTGGGGTCGGCGCTCTATTCGATGCTCGGTGCCAAGCTGGTGCATGTGGTCCTCACCGACGCCTCGGGACAGTCTCTGGCCAGAATTGCCAGAACCGGCCATAACCAGTCGTCAGTCTCCCTCGACGGTGACCTGGACGAGGCGCTGCTCCAATGGACGCGCACACGTGATCCGCATGAGCTTTATCCGTATAATGCGGCAGGCACAGACGGGCCGATGCGTATTTCCTGCCGACAACTCGGCCATAATGCAGAACTGGGATTTATCGCTGCGGGTTTTGCCCCCGGTCAGGGGCCGACGTCGCTCGATCATCTTCTGCTGGACGTGAGTGCGACCCAGGCCACGACCGGGTTGACCAATGCCTTGCTGGTCGAGTCCCTGCGCCAAAGCCAGGCGCGCTCGCAAGACCAGACCATGGCGCTGGAAGCGCTCAATCGTACAGCGGCCACGACGGCATTGGAAAAAGATCTGGGCGACGTCGTGCAGACCGTGACGGATGCCGGGGTCGAGCTGTCTGGTGCCGCGTTTGGAGCCTTCTTCTACAATGTCACCGACGACGCGGGCGAAAGCTACATGCTCTACGCTCTGTCAGGCGTGCCGAAGGAAACCTTCGACGGCTTTCCCATGCCGCGGAATACGCAGATTTTCGCGCCGACCTTTTCGGGGCAGGGCGTCATTCGCTCCGACGACATCAGGAGCGATCCCCGATACGGCCAGAATGCGCCGCACGCCGGCATGCCGAAAGGTCATTTGCCCGTACGCAGCTATCTCGCCGCGCCGGTCAAGTCACGCGGTGGCGAGGTTCTGGGCGGTCTGTTTTTCGGCCATCCGGAAGTGGGGCAATTTACGGAGGAGCATGAGGCCCGCATGATTGGTCTGGCGGCGCAGGCCGCTATCGCCATCGACAATACGCTTCTGTTCAAGGCCGTGCAGACAGCGAATGAAACCCTGGAGCAGCGTGTCGTAGAACGCACGCAGGCCCTTAACGACGCGCATGAGGCGCTCCGACAGGCCCAGAAGATGGAGGCGGTTGGCCAGCTTACCGGCGGTATCGCCCACGATTTCAACAATATGCTGGCGGTCGTCATGGGATCGCTCGAATTGCTCAACCGACGGCTACCGGAGGAGGATGCGCGCAACAAATATCTGGTCGCGTCGGCCTCCGATAGCGCCAGGCGCGCGGCCAACCTGACGCAGCGGCTTCTGGCGTTTTCGCGTCAGCAACCCCTTCAGCCGGAAACCATCGACATCAATCAACTCGTATCGGGGATGTCGGACCTTCTGCGCCATTCGCTTGGCGCTGAGGTGCGACTGGAGACGATACTGGCCGCCGACGTATCAAGGGTGCATATCGATCCAAACCAGATGGAGAACGTTATCCTCAATCTGAGTGTCAATGCGCGCGACGCCATGGCGGACGGTGGCCGTTTGACGATCGAGACACAAAACGCGCAGATCGATGAACGCTATGCCGCCAGTGAGGGTATCGCGGCCGGACCCTATGTACTCATGGCCGTCAGCGATACCGGCTCAGGTATGCCTGCCGACGTGATCGCCAAAGCCTTCGACCCCTTTTTCACCACTAAAGAGGTAGGCAAGGGCACCGGTCTGGGATTGAGCCAGGTCTATGGGTTCGTCAATCAGTCCGGTGGGCACATCAAGATATATTCGACGATCGGGCAGGGGACGACGATCAAAATCTACCTCCCTCGCGACAGTGAGATCGGGCAGGCCGAAGCGATTGAACCCGACGCGCCGACCGTGCCGTTGGGCGATAAGCGGGAGGTGGTGTTGGTGGTCGATGATGAGCCCGCGGTCAGGGCGTTCAGCGTCGCGGCGTTCGAGGAACTGGGCTACAAGGTGCTGAGCGCCGACAGCGCGCGCACCGCCTTGCAAGTGTTGTCGGACTATCCGGACATCGCGCTTCTGTTCACCGACATCGTCATGCCTGACGTTAATGGCCGCAAGCTGGCCGACATGGCGCGCGTGATGCGCCCCGGTCTGAAAGTGCTCTACACCACGGGCTATACACGCGATGCCGTGGTGCGTAACGGCGTGGTGGATCGAGGCGTCGAACTGATAGGCAAACCGTTCGCTATCGACGATCTGGCCGTAAAAGCAAGAACCCTCCTCGATCAATATTGAGGCGCCTGAGTAAAATAGGCGGGGTCAGTTGATGCCTATATGGCACTCTGATGATCGCAGCGTCTTATACCGTACGCTTCAACCACGATGATCGAGTTGCCTATTGAGGATATCGCGCACCTTGTCCGATAATTCATCAGGCAGATAGGGCTTATACAGGGTCTCGAACTCCGAGGAGTTGGTATGGCCGTGCAGGTCTTGTGCGAACCCTGTCGTGATCAGAACGGAGACGTCGGGCCGTGCCTTGCGGACTTCCTTGGCGAGCGCCACACCGTTCATCTGTCCCGGCATGATGATATCGGTGAACACCATGTCGAAGGCCTCTGGCTTAGCCATGAACAGGGCGAGGCCGTGGGCAGCGGTTTCGGCTTCCTGCACATGATAGCCTTGTCCCTCCAGGATCATGCAGGCGAGTTCCCGCACCTCCTTGTTGTCTTCGACCACCAGAATGCACTCGCCCTTGCCGGATGTCGCACCCTCCGGTTCCGGGCGCTTGTCGCTACTGAGCGCACTCGTGGTTTCGGCCGGGAAGGTCAGGCGGATGACGGTGCCTTGTCCTTCGCAACTATGGACATCGAAAAGTCCTTTGGATTGCTGGATAA
>JASGGL010000181.1:0-5981 GCA_047605065.1 Asticcacaulis sp. | reverse complement strand
GGCGGGTTCAAACCAGCCGTGCGCCTGAGCATGCGTGCAATAACCGTCATAAAGGTGCCGCGACAGACGCAACATCGAGGCCCGCAGCGTCACAGCGTCGCTCACATGGCCGAAAGCCGCATCCAGTGCGCGCAGCGCGATAGCGCGGGCGCGTTGCGACGCCCAGTCTTCGACATGCGGCAGGACGCGCTGTGTCAGCTCTCTCGCCCACAGCCTCAGGTCCTCAGGCAGGGAGGAACGCGTCACCTCGATCAGGGCTTCCAGTGCCCGCGTACAGCAATCGTCCGAACCGCCCTCATCCAGCCAGACGCGCGAAAAGCTCATGAAGTTGCGAAAGCGCGCCGTCTCAGGGTTCCACGCGTCATTGACGAAGCCTGCGTAGCGATAGGCCAGATCGATCCGGCCTTCGTCGAACCGCTCAAACCGCGCACGACGCGCCATCAGCATCAGGGCACGGGCATTGTCGTCGGTGCAGTAGCCATGCCGACGGTCCGGCAGGCGGTAGCGGCCGTGCTGCGCCATGCCGCAATCGTCGGACAGACGCAATACGGCGCGCCACGCCGGGGACGGCCCGACCAGAGGCAGCGGGCGCAAAGGCATGACGGGCGCCTGACGCGCCGTCTGACGCCGGATGTCGGCTTCGGCACGGTCGATATAGGCCTCAGCGACGGCGCTCCAGCGCGACGGCAACGCCGCCTGATGGGCACGTCCGGCCATTTGCGCGCGACGATCGTCATCGGTAAGCAGATCGATGATCGCCGCCGCGAAGGCGTCACTATCGCGGAAAGGACAGATCACGCCCACACCGTCGGCCAGCGCCTCAACGGCATGCCAGTACGGGGCGGAAACGACCGGCTTACCCACCGCCAGAGCGTAGCTGAGCGTACCGGAAGTAATCTGGGTTTCGGTCAGGTAGGGCGTAACGTAGACGTCGCTGGCCTGAAGCACGTCGATCAGGTCGTCATCGCTCATATAGCGGTTGAGAAAACGGATATGGTCCCCGACACCCAGTTCGGCGACGCGCGCCATCAAGCCTTCGCGATAGGTTTCGCCTTCGTTCAGGATCAGATTGGGATGCGTCGCGCCGACGACCAGATAAAGAACGTCCGGACAGGCGGCAGAGATGGCCGGAAGGGCCTCGATAAGGGTCTCGATACCTTTGTTGGGTGACAGGAGCCCGAAGGTCGACAGGACACGCCGCCCGGCGGCGTTCAGCGCCGGTTTGAACGCTTCGGTCGCGCTCAGAGGCCGCGCAGGCGCGCCGTGCGGCACGACCAGGATTTGCGCGACCGGAACGCCGTAAACGCGGCGAAGAATGTCCGCCCCCTTATGTGCCATGGTAATCAGGGTCGCCGAATGACGGATAAGCCCGTCCATGACGCGGCGCTGATCGGGGTTGGGGTGCTCCAGAACAGTGTGAAGCGTCGTCACCACAGGCATGGTCAGGCGTTCAAGGCAGGTCAGCAGATATTCGCCCGACGGGCCGCCATAGATGCCGAATTCGTGCTGCACAAAGACAGCGTCTACGCGGGCCGTATTGAGGTCGTCGGCCAGCCGTCGATAGGCGATGAGGTCATCCTGAGGCAGTTGCCGCGTGACTTCGGAAGGGTAGGCATAGGGGCCGGCGTGATCGTTCATGGCAACGACCTCGAACCGCGCCTGCGGGAGCGCCGCATTCAGGCATTTGTAGATATCGCGGGTAAAGGTGGCCAGACCGCACTGACGCGGTGGAAAATTGCCAATAACGGCGATGTGCGACAAATGCCCGTTTGCAGGCACACCGTTGACAGGCACGACGGGTGCAAGACGACCGAGAATATCCTCAAGGCTGTGAGCCTCGGTTTCGACGGTAAAACGCTTATCCTGAAGCACGGCTGATCCCTCGAATGAAGACGGTTGTCTGGCGGCCAGCCCGACGGATATGCCGTCGGAAGATCAGAACTGGAAAATGGGGAAACGATGAAACAGAAACGGGAAGGCCGGTTCGCTGAGGTTCACCATGACGCGCGGCCCTATCAAAAAGCAGTCAGGAAAGGTTGACGATACGTAAGGTCATGGTTGCGTCGCAGCATACGCCTTACCCTGTCTCACCGCTGACCGCACTGTTCTTCCTCATTGGAAACTTATCGGATTCCCGATTAGTCGAAACAAAGGGAGGCGGTTTGAAGGTGCGCGGGTGCCGGAAGGGTCTCTGGAACGGGATGTCTTTAGGTACAATCGCCATCCCGGCCTGAATTTTTGATTATGCGCGACATGCCGAAAGCCGCTTCGCATTTTTCGGCATGTCACTTTAGTTCGCGGGAAGCGCGATGCCTGACGACGCCGACACCACTGATAATGACGCGACCGCGAATTATATCGACAGCCTGCGCCGTTACGGCGGCGCGACGGGACAACTGATCGCCGATCACGACTGGTCGGCGTCTTCCATCGGCCCAATCAGCCAATGGGGGCCGTCGTTACGCACCGCGCTCGGCATCCTTTTGCGCTCACCCATCCCCATCGTCATGTTGTGGAACGAAGACGGCGTCATGCTCTATAACGACGCCTATTCGGTGTTCGCCGGGGGACGCCACCCGCAGCTTCTCGGCTCGAAGGTGCGCGAAGGCTGGCCCGAAGTCGCCGAATTCAACGATAATGTCATGAGGGTCGGACTGAATGGCGGCACGCTGGCCTATCAGGATCAGGAACTGACCCTTTACCGGCATGGCCGCGCCGAACAGCTCTGGGTCAATCTCGACTATTCGCCCGTGCCCGGAGAAGACGGACGTCCCGCCGGGGTTATCGCCATCGTGGTGGAGACGACCGAGCGCGTCCTTGCGGACCGTCGCGCCGCCGAAGAGCGTCACCGTCAGGAGGCCATGCTTCAGCATATGCCGGGCTTCGCCGCCGTCCTGACCGGCCCGGACCACATTTTCACCTACGTCAATGACGCCTACAGGGCGATCGTCCAGCATCGAAATCTGATCGGACTGAGCGTGCGCGAGGCCTTTCCCGACCTGAGCCGTCAGGGCGTCTTCGAATTGCTGGACGACGTATACCGTAGCGGCACGCCCTTTACGGCACGGGCACGCCCGATCGCTTTCGGCGGGGCGGTGAAGGTCAGCTATCTGGACTTTATCTATCAGCCCATCCGCAATGAAGCCGGCGCCGTCACCGGGATTTTTGTCGGCGGCTACGACGTGACCGAAGCCAAGGAAGCCGCTGAGCGCATCGAACTGGCGCTGGACTCCGGCACCATTCTCGGCACCTGGGTGTGGGATGTCACCGAAAACCGCTTTACGGGCGACGACCGCTTCGCGCGTACCTTTTCGCTCGATGCGGCCCGGCTTCGCGCGGGCCTGCCTCTGGCCGAGGTGGTGCAGTCGATCCATCCGGAAGACGCCGGCCGTGTCGACGAGCTGGTCCGTCAGGCGATCGAACGCGGCGGGTCTTATGCGGCGCAATACCGCGTCCGGCGCGGCGACGGCTGGGCGTGGATCGAAGCGAGCGGGCGGGTGGAAAAGGACGAGGCAGGGGTAACCCAGCGCTTCCCCGGCGTCCTGATCGACATCGACCGGCGCAAGCGTACCGAAATCCAGCTCGAAAACGCCAAGGAGCAACTGGAACTGGCTCAGATCGCCGGGGGCATCGGCATCTTCTCCATCGCCACAGGCACCGACGATCTGGTCGTATCGCCCGAAGCGTGCCGTATCTTCGGCTATGAGGCTCAGCCGGTCCTTTCGGCGTCCGAAGTGCAGGCGCTGATGATCTCCGAAGACCGGGGCGTGCACTCCACCGCCGAAACGCGCGATAATGCCAGTGCGCCGCTGGACGTCACCTATCGCCTGCACCGCAAAAGCGACGGCGCGCTGCGCTGGATCGCCCGGCGTGGGCAGTTCATCTATGACGAGACGGGCCATCCCGTTCAGATGATCGGCATTGTTCAGGACGTCACCGACCGAAGGCGCGCCGAGGTCGACCTGATGGAGAGTCAGACCCATCTGGCCCTGATGGTCGAAAGCGCGCAGGAATACGCCATTCTTTCCGTCTCTCCGGACGGCCTGATCACCAGTTGGAACGAAGGCGCCAGCCGCCTCTTCGGCGGTGCGCCGTCCGACATGATCGGCACGCCTTTCGACAGTCTGTTCGTTCCGGAAGACCGCGACGCCGGTGTGGCCGCCCGTGAGCTGAAGACCGCCGCCGCCGATGGGCGCTTCATCGACCAGCGCTGGCATCAGCGCGTCGACGGAAGGCGTTTCTACGCCAACGGCATCACCTCGGCCATGTTCGACGGCGCGGGCCGACTGAGCGGTTTCACCAAGATCGCCCGCGACATGACCGCCGAGCGGCTGGCCCATGATGCGCTTGTCGCGGCGCGCGACGCCGCCGAAGTCGCCAATATCGCCAAGACCGAGTTTCTGGCCAATATGAGCCATGAAATTCGTACGCCGATGAACGCCATAGTGGGCCTGTCCAACCTGCTCAGCCTGACCCAGCCTCTGACCCCCAAACAGAAGCAGTTCGTCGCCACGCTTCAGACCAGCGCCGATTCGATGATGGCGCTGATCAATGACCTTTTGGATATTTCCAAGATCGAGGCCCGTTCGGTCGAACTTGAAGCCATTCCCTTTAATCTCACCACCATCGTCCACGAAGTCGCCAGCATGATGGCCGTACGGGTGCGCGAAAAGGGCCTGCGCTTCACCGGCCACGGCGAATGCGTCGAGAACCGCACCTTCCTCGGCGACCCGATGCGCATCCGTCAGATCATCGCCAACCTCTGCTCCAACGCCATCAAGTTCACCGACGCCGGACGCGTGCACGTCGCAATCACCTGCCAGCCGCACCATCTCCCCGATACCGAAACCGTGTGCATCGCCGTCAGCGATACCGGGGTCGGCATTCCTTCAGACAAGCTGGAGAGCATCTTTCAGAAATTCACCCAGGCCGATACCAGTATCACCCGGCGCTTCGGCGGCACGGGACTGGGGCTGGCCATCACCCGTACCCTGACCGAGGTGATGGGCGGGACCATCGGCGTCACCAGCGAACCGGGCAAGGGTTCGGTCTTCACGGTCTGCCTGCCGCTTCGCCTGTCCGATCAGCAAAGCCTGCCGCCGGTCCCGCTGGCGGCGGACAGCGATATGGTCCCTCCACAAGCGATGCGTCCGACCGTTCTGGTGGTCGAAGACTATGAGCCCAATGTCCTTGTCGCCTCGGCCTTCCTCGATGAGTTCGGCTATGCGGTGGACACCGCCGAAAACGGGCTCGAAGCGTTCGAGAAGGTCACATCGGTCGATTACGCCGCCGTCCTGATGGATGTTCAGATGCACGGTATGAACGGGCTGGACGCCACCCAGAATATCCGCGCCTACGAAGCCCAGCACAACCGCCCGCGCGTGCCGATCATCGGTATGACCGCGCACGCACTGGCCGGAGACCGGGAACGCTGCCTTGCGGCAGGCATGGACGATTACGTCCCCAAACCTTTCAATCCCGAACTGCTGCGGCTGGTGCTGCAACGCGCCAGAGACCTGACGTAAACCGCCATCCCGCCCCTATTGCGTCGCCGAGCCGCCCAGAGCCTGATAGAGGGTGACCTGATTGATCAGACGCGACAGGCGGTTATTGTCGCGCGACAGGCGCGCCGTTCGCGCCTGTTCCTGCGCATCGAGCCACACGCGCAGCGCAACGGCCCCGGTGCGATAGCGCAGGGCATAGAGCTGTTCGCTGCGTTCGGCGGCGCTCAGGCTGGCGTCGAGTTTCGCCCCCTGTTCGGCCAGCCGCGTGTGCGCCGACAAGACATTGTCGACATCGGCGAAGGATTCGAGCAGGGTCTGACGGAACTCGACCACGGCGATCTCATAGTCCTTACGGGCCGATTTCACCGTGATGTCGTTCTGCGCGAAATTCAGGAAGGGCAGGCTTAGACCCACCCCCAGAGCCGTAGACGGATCGGACAGAACCAATCGGAAGAGCGTCGTGTAGGGAAAGAGTGT
>JASGGL010000180.1:0-6016 GCA_047605065.1 Asticcacaulis sp. | reverse complement strand
AACATAGCGGGCGGAAATAAAGACCCGCGAAGGCGACCCGAAGACTTTCAAAACAGTCTCTTAAGCCTCAGGCTGAGGGCGTACCGTCATGTCGCGGATTTCCTGCCCGAAAACAATAAGGTTGCCATCGGGCGCGACGATCATCAGTTCGCGCTGGCCATAGACCTGATCGACAGGGCCGTGCACCTCGCCTGCGGGCAGGGCATCAAGGCGGGGCTTAAGCTCGTCGTAGAGCCGGTCGAGGTCTTCGACGTCGATATAGTAGGCGAAGCGCCGGTTACCCGGAGGCGCGCCGTCGTCGCCATGGTTCTGCAACAGGCGCACACCAACCGTTTCGCGGTAAACATAGGCATAGTCGCCATAGGGCAATGGCCACTGTTTGAAACCCAGAAGGTCTACGAAGAAGAAAACGGCGGCCTTAAGGTCGGGCACATGGATGAACGGCGTGATGCGGATGAAGTTCGCCATGTACGCGCTCCTGTCTATTCGGCGGCGACCGCCCGGATGGTCGCCCAGCTCAGGCGGTGGATGGGCGAAGGGCCGTGCTCTCGGATGGCGCGGATATGGGCCTCGGCCTGATAACCCTTATGCTTTTTGAAGCCGTAAACCGGGTAGAGGGCATCCATTTCGATCATGATGCGGTCGCGCGCGGTCTTGGCGAGGATCGATGCGGCGGCGATCGACAGCGACTTGTCGTCACCCTTGACGATGGCGGTCGACGGGATGGTCAGGTCCGGGCAGCGATTGCCGTCGATCAGGGCATGAACGGGGGCAAGGCTCAGGCCTTCCACGGCGCGCGCCATGCCGGTCAGGGTGGCCCTCAATATGTTGAGCACGTCGATTTCGGCCGGAGAGATTTCGATGACCGACCAGGCGAGTGCGGCGGCCTTGATCTGAGGTTCCAGCGCGAACCGCTGCTTTTCGCTCAGTTTTTTGGAATCAGCTATGCCTTCGGGCAGGTTGGCGGGATCCAGAATGACCGCCGCGACGCAGAGGGGGCCGGCGCACGGGCCGCGTCCGGCTTCGTCCACGCCGCAAACCGGTCCGTTGATCAGGGATTCATGGAAAAAATCAGGCATGGCCTGAGACTATACCGATTCCGGCAGGCTTATCGACGGCCGAATGATTTGCGCGGGGGGCTGGTCGTAGAGGGCTGAGGCTTTCCCCATGCGCCTGTGGGGGCAGGCGCGGAGAGCGGTGCGGCGTCACGGCCGTAGCTATTGATCATCGGACCGGTCGCGCCGGGACCGAAGTCGAAGACGGGCTTGTGAGGTTTTTCCGTCGCCTCGGCTTCGGCCTTGGCACGGGCGATGGCCTCTTCGATGCGCTGATCCGTGCGTTCGTCATCGAAGACGCTGACGTCGGGGCCGCTGTTCTTAGGGTTGGGACCGAAGCGATTGCCGCCTGCATCACCTGACCAGACCATGAAGACAAACATCACCAGATTGCAGAAGATAGAGGTCAGGCTGAGGATAACGAAAGGCACGTCGAGGCTTTGCAGTACATCAGGTGAATGTACAGCCGGACCGCGCATGCCGGTGAGGCTCTGGGCTACGGAATTGTTAGCCTGCATCACGAATAAACTGGCCAGAAACTCAGGCAGTTTGAGCAGCAGCCACCAACCGGATTTACCGCTGTCGTGCAGGCGGCGAACAGTCACCGCCAGATTGGGCAGAAAGCACCCCAGCGACACGGCGCAGAACGCCAGCAAACCAATGGTAAAGCTTGCGGCGACTTTCATCGGATCGCCGGAGGTGAACGCCCCGAACACGAGCAATGTCAGTAGAACATAGACGGCTAATTGCAGAAAGGTGAACTGCCAGTACTCGGCACGGCTCGCGCGCCCCTGAAAGTCGGCGTAGCGAATAAGCGGGCGTATGAACAGCATGGCGGGGTCCGTTGCTTAGAGCGCTTCCCGATAAAGTGGATACCACTTTACGGAAGAGAAGCGCGTTGTCGCAAAACCTTAGAGCATCGATCTGGTCCAACCAGATCGGTGCTCTAAGAAGTGTCGGTAACACTTTGCCCGCAAAGATTGAAAACCCGCCTAAGGAATAAAGTTAATTCGGAGCTTTGTTACCCCAATTATGGCTATGCAAAGGTTTGTGCGGCGGCTTCGTCACTGCCGCGGCCCTTGGGGTCAGGGCCAAATCGGTTCGGTCGCGGGGTACCGTCCAACAGGTTGAACACGAACAGAAGCACCGAACCGAAAAAATGCGGCAGCCACACCAGAAGGATGCCGTTGGAAATCAGTCTGAGCACGGGTGGCACACCGTCCTCGGATATCCAGTCGCGTTCGGGATCACGCAGGGCCGCGAAAGCGTCGGCGTGCAGTATCGACAGCAGAATGAAGCCCGCTATGGCCAGAAGCGGCGGCAGGGCCAGCCACCAGCCTGACTTGTTGCTGTCGTGCAGGCGTCGCACGCCTGAGGCCAGAGTGGGTATGAAGAGCCCAAGCGCCGCGGCCACCCAAACGAGGCTCAGGACAATTATACTCAGTACAAGCACATCGGAATATTCGCCTGAGGCCCCTCCGGCCCCGATAGCCGTCCCCAGTACATAGAACAGGGCACAGATCGACACGAACAGGGCGGTGCGCGCCAGCCAGAACATCCAGAATTCCCGGCGACGGGAACGGCCTGTGAAGTCGGCATAGCGCGCCAGCGGTTGCAAAGCCATCGGCAAGGCCATGATCGTTTCCCCCCTGTTCGTTGATGCGGATTAGCCGAAGGTGGCCGACACCTGCTCGGCTTCGCCACGGCCCTTAGGGTCGTAGCCGAAGCGGTTGAGGCCGGGCGTGCCGTCCTGAACCTGAAAGAACAGGGTCACCAGACTGGCGAGCCAGGTCGGCAGCAGAATATAGGGCGCGATGGGGGCCATGGCGGAATAGACGGCCATGTTGGCAGCCACACCACCGGCTTCGACGGTTGCCTGATCGATATTCTGGAAGTTCGCGCCCATTGCGGCCACGGCATCGCGGGCGAAAACCATGGTGAGGATCGTGGCGACGATCATGACCATCGGATAGAACAGGGTCCACAGGCCGGTGCGGTTGGTATCGTGGAAACGGCGCACACCGACGGCGATGGACGGAAACAGTATACCGAGCGCGAAGATAAAGTTGATACCCGCCGCCAGACCCGCGACGATTCCGCCTGCCGATTGCAGGATGCTCAAGAACAGGCTGACGACCAGTTGGAAGAGGTAAAACAGCCAGTATTCCGAACGGCGGGCGCGGCCCTGAAAATCGAAATAGCGCTTAAGCGGCTGAAACATCAATTCAAAGCTGAACATCCCTGAACCCTCTCTGTATGCGACCCGGCGCCTGCCGGCAGGCTTAAAAGTCTAGCCGCTGGGTACAGGCATGGCAAACGAAAGTCGCGTTAATCGTTATGCCTCAAGCGGCGTGACGAAGGGGGCGAGCCATTCGGGCGGCGACAGGGTAAGCGCTTCGCCGTCGCAGGTCAGCGGCGAAGCCAGCCGGTCAAGCCGCATCAGTCCCAGTGAACGGCCCTCTGCGGACGCCAGCACTTCACCGGCGCGGCGCTCGCCGCTCAGGATTTCCGCGCCGGGGCTGAGGGTCGCAGCGGCGTGGATCAGCGGGATGAGCCGGTTCTTTATCGTGCCGCGGCGTTTCATACGCGACGTGGTTTCCTGCCCGACGAAACAGCCCTTCTTGAAATCGATGGCCCCAAGGACATCAAGATTGATATCGATGGGGTAGAGGTAGTCCTTGGGGAAGTCGAGCCCCGGTTCGGCCAGTCCCTGAGTCAGGCGAAAACGCGTATAGTCGCTTAAGTTCCCACGAGCGTCATCTGTGCCATAGAAACGGAACAGGCCTGAATGGCGCGGGTCGGGCAGGCCGTCTTCGAGGTCTGCGTAAACCTGCGCATCGGGCCTGGACAGGGTGACCTTCGCGCGCAGTTTGAACAGGTTGAGTTTGGTGAAAAGCTCATCGCGCAGGCCGGCATCGACATCGATCCATACGGTGTCGGCGTCGCGCGGGCAAAGAAACACATCCCCGCTCAGCTTACCCTGAGGCGTCAGAAAGGCCCCGTAATAGAGGGAATTGTGTGCACCGGCAGCAACGGCGTCGAAGATTTTCTCGGCGTCAATCGTTGTCTGCCCGTTGAGGAATTTGCCCCAGTCGGGACCGGTCAGAGCGATCAGGGCGCGATTAGGCAGGGCAATGCGTGAGGACATGTTTGAAGCGGGCGATGGATTCGGAGTAAGGTGTTTAGCATGAGCCGTCCGTTTCCGATCCTGATCTTTGCACTTGATGAACCGAAAAGGGCGCTTGCCCTAGGTGGGGTTCTGGGCCGCCTTGTGCAAGAAGTGCCGAATGCCGCCATTACGCTGGTTACGCGTCCGGACAGCGCGCCTCTTTTCGCCGATTTCGCTCAGGTCGGGACTATGATCCCTTTTGAAGGGGCACCGTTGTCGTGGGCCGGGTTTAAACTGTGGGCGCAGTTGCGCAAACAGCAGTGGGGGCTTCTGCTTGATACCGGCCCTGTCCTTTGGTCGCGTTTTCTGAGTGCGAAGACGCGGGCGGTTGCGCCATCGCACCACGCCGAAGAACATCCGGTGATCACCGCCTCGCGCCTTCTGAAGCTGGATAGTCCGGAATTGCCCTGGCTGCATGTATCTGAGGCCCGCACCGCCGGGGCTGCCATGTTTCTCGACACGGATTCCGATGCCGAAGGGCCGCTTCTGGCGATTGCGCCGGGCGCGTCATGGCAGGGGGCGCAATGGCCTGCGGAGCGGTTCTCGGTACTGGCGACGCGTCTGATGAATGAGGAGGGGCCGCTCAAGGGCGCGCGTCTGCTGATCCTGGGCGGGGAAAACGACCGTGAGGCGGCGACGGCGGTGCGCATGGCTGCGCCCAAGGCGCGTGTCATCGAACTGACGGGAAAGCTTGACCCGCTGACGGCCTATGCCTGCCTGAGGCAGGTCAGCGTGTTCATCGGCAATGACGATATCTGGCTGCATCTGGCGGCAGCGGCCAATGTCCTGAGCTTTGGTCTCTATGGTCCGTCTGATGACCGGATCGAAGCGCCTCTGGGCAATAATGTGCGGGTCCTTCGCACGCCCCGTCGTTTCGAGGAAATCCGTACCCTCGATCCGAATCTGGATCAGGCCGTGTGTCATATGCTCGACCTCAGCGTCAACCGGGTGTATGAGGCCGTTCAGAAGACGCTAAGCGCTTCCTAAACCCGCTCTCCCTAAAGGGGTGAGGGCAAAGAAGGAGCTATCCATGCCGACCTACGACCTCATTATCCGCAACGCCGACATCATCAACCACGCCGGACGCGGGCAGGGTGATATCGGCATCCGTGACGGGAAATTCGCTGCCTTTGGCGACCTGTCGCAGGCCTCGGCGGCTGAGGTGTTCGATGCGACCGGCCTTCTGGCCATGCCGGGGGTCATCGACACGCAGGTTCACTTCCGCGAACCGGGGCTGGAGTGGAAAGAGGACCTCGAAACCGGCTCTCAGGCCGCTGTCATGGGTGGCGTGGTCGCGGTGTTCGAAATGCCGAACACCAATCCCAACACCACCGATCCGGCGACCTTCGAAGACAAGCTGAAGCGCGCCCATCACCGCATGCATTGTGACCACGCCTTCTATGTCGGCGGTACGCATGAGAACGCGGCGCATCTGGGTGAGCTTGAGCGTATGAAGGGCTGTTGCGGCGTCAAGGTGTTCATGGGGGCATCGACGGGGACATTGCTGATCGCCGATGACGAAGGCGTGGCCAAGGTGCTGGGCAGCGTCAACCGCCGCGCCACCTTCCATTCCGAAGACGAATACCGTCTGGCCGAACGCCGGGCACTGGCCCGTGAAGGCGACTGGACCAGCCATGACTTCGTGCGTGACGCTCAGTCGGCAATCCAGTCGACCCATCGTCTGGTGCGACTGGCGCGCGAGGCGGGCAAACGCATCCACGTCCTGCACGTCACCACCGCCGAAGAGATCGACTTCCTGGCGCACAACAAGGACATCGCCACGGTCGAGATC
>JASGGL010000179.1:0-6030 GCA_047605065.1 Asticcacaulis sp. | reverse complement strand
GACCGTCCACCGACTGCCCGCCGGTCATGGCCACCACGTCGTTATAGAGGATCTTGTAGGTGATGTTCAGCCCGGCCGCCACCGCCTGACGAATGGCCAGAATCCCCGAGTGGAAATAGGTACCGTCACCCAGATTGGTGAATACGTGCGCCTCCTCCGTGAAGGGGGCCTGCCCCATCCACGTCACGCCCTCACCGCCCATATGGGTGCAGATATCGGTGCGGCGCGGCATGAAGGTCGCCATGTAGTGACAGCCGATCCCGGCCAGCCCGCGCGAGCCTTCGGGGATGACGGTCGATGTATTGTGCGGACAGCCGGCGCAAAAAAACGGCGCACGGGTGTGTTCGGGTTTCAGGCCTTCCTTGGCCCCCAGACGGCTGCGGTAGCTGTCGGTGCGTTCGCGTCGCGCCCGTGTGCGCGCCTGATCCGGCAGCAGTTCGTAGATGGCCAGTGCCACCTGAAGCGTATCGAGTTCCAGCACGTCCGAGATCAGCGGCTCACCGCTGACGCCGCGCTTTCCCAAAATCAGCGGACGACGGCCATCGGGGAGGCCGTAAAGGGCCGAGCGCAGTTGCGGCTCGATCACCTCACGCCGCTCTTCGACCACCAGAAGCTTTTCGAGCCCCGCCGCGAAATGGCGCGCCCCTTGCGCATCCAGCGGCCAGACCATGCCGACCTTCCAGACGCTTAAGCCCAGATCGCGGGCTTCGGCCTCAGTAATGCCGAGCAGGCTTAAGGCCTCCATCACCTGCGTAAAGGCCTTGCCCGCCGTGGCGATACCGATGCGGCGTTCCGGCGAGTCCCAGACGATGCGGTCAAAGCCGTTGACGCGGGCAAAGGCCGTGGCGGCGGGCAGGCGGAAGTGACGGTGACGCGCCTCTTTTTCGGCAGGCGTGTCCTTGGCGCGGATATGCAGGCCTCCCGGAGGCGGGTCGAAGACCGGCAGGCGTGTATCGAAGGTGTCGCTCAGGTCGACCGAGGCCGAGGCATCCATCAGGTCGGAAATGGTCTTCAGCGCCACCCATCCGCCGTAAAAACGCGACAGGGCGATACCCTTGACGCCGTATTCCAGCACTTCGGCGATGGTGGCCGGGCTAAGCACCGGGATTTCGGCGTCGATAAAGGCCAGTTCAGACTGATTGGGCAGGGTCGACGACTTACAGCCGTGATCGTCACCCACGACGGCCAGCACGCCACCCAGAGCCGTGGTGCCTGCCATATTGGCGTGTTTGAGCACATCGCCCGAACGATCCACCCCCGGCCCCTTACCGTACCAGATGCCGAACACGCCGTCGAAGCGCGCCCCGTCGAACAGGGGCACGTGCTGCGTCCCCCACACGGCGGTCGCGCCCAAATCCTCATTGATGGCCGGTTGCGCGATGATATTGAGCGGATCGAGCAGGGCTTTGGCTTGCGCCAGTTGCTGATCGTAATTACCCAGCGGCGAACCGCGGTAACCGGAGATGTAACCCGCCGTGTTCAGCCCGGCGCGCCGGTCGCGCCGCGCGATCATCAGGGGCAACCGGACAAGGGCCTGAACCCCGCTCATAAAGGCGCGCCCGTCTTCGAGCACGTACTTGTCGTTTAGGGCAACCCGGTGGAGCTCATCTGCGGTCATGCGCTTATCCCTGGCGTTAATTCCTGCTATGTATTCCGTCTGTCGCGGAATTTTTTTGCAGGATGACACGAAATTCTGAGAATGAATTTTCGAAATTCGTGCTATTACGGGCATAGACAAAATGGCATTCCGTTGCGGCGTCCTGTCGCAGAATGGGATGCCGCCATAAGAAAAATTCATAAAACCATTCAGGGATAAACCTCAGGGGAGCCGCCATGAACCGTCATCACGACGTGCGCAGCCTCGACGATACCGATCGTAAAATCCTGCGTTTGCTGCGCAGCAATTGCCGTCTGACGACGCAGGAAATAGCCGATCAGGTAGGCCTGTCGCCCACCCCGTGCTGGTCGCGGATCAAACGTATGGAAGAGGCCGGGGTCATCACCGGCTATGTCGCCCTGCTCGATCCGGAGCAGGTGGGCAAACCCGATACGGTGATCGTCGAAATCAACATCGAATCGCACGATGACGAACGCATCGAAGCCTTCGCCAAATATGTCGGCGGCCTGCCCGAAGTGACCGACGCCTATCTGACCACCGGAGAGTTCGATTACGTGCTGATCGCCGCCGTCGACGGCACCGAAGGCTATGAGCAGTTCCTGCGCAAGAAGCTGCTGAAATTCCCCGGCATCCGCCACACGCGCTCGACCTTTTGCCTGAGGCGTCTCAAGCGCGAACCGTCACCGTCGGTCTAAAATCTCCACTCCCTCTCCTCCCTGTTGCGTAGCAATGGGGAGGTGGCGCGCCGAAGGCGTGACGGAGGGGGATAGCGCAATAAGCCGCCACCAAGGCGGTACTTTGGAGGTACGCACGGGCCAAGGTCAGAAGCTGAAAACGCGTCCGTGTCATCCCCCTCCGGCGCTTCGCGCCACCTCCCCATGCCTTCAGCACAGGGAGGAGGATTACAGCGCGAACCGTCACCTTCTGTCTGACATCCTCCCCTGCAAAGCGGGGGAGGTGCCGAGCAAGCGAAGCGTGTCGAGGCGGAGGGGCATTCCTACTCCCCGCGCGACACCTGATCGAGCGTTTTGGCGGGGGTGATGGCCTGAGGGTCGATCAGGCAGTGCAGGATGGCAGGCTTTCCCGACGCCCCCGCGCGCTCAAACGCCGGGGCAAACTCCGCCGTGGTGCGCACGGTTTCGCCATGTCCGCCAAACGCCTTAGCATAAGCTGCGAAGTCCGGATTTTTCAGGTCGGTGCCGATGGGACGATGCGGGTATTCGCGCTCCTGATGCATGCGGATCGTGCCCCACATGCCGTTGTCGATGACGATAACGATCAGCGGAATGTCGTACTGCACCGCCGTGGCGAATTCGTTGCCGTTCATCAGGAAGCAGCCGTCCCCGGCAAAGGTCACCACCGGCGCATCGGGACACTGACGCCTGGCCATGACGCCCGCCGGGACCGAATAGCCGACGCTGCCAGACGTCGGAGCCACCTGCGTAAAGGGCTTTTCATGACGCCAGTAACGATGCACCCAGATGGCATAATTGCCTGCCCCATTGGTGATAATCGTCTCCGGCGGCAGGTTGTCGCGCAGCCAGACCATGACCTCGCCATACTGAAAATCGCCGGGGATTTGCGCGGGCTTTTCCGTCCACTTTTGCCAATCAGCATGCGCTTTTTCCCCTCTCCCCCCATTTTCACTTTCTTGGGGAGAGAGGTCGGGTGAGGGGGCCAATCCCGTCAACGCCTTCGCAAAGGCATCCGGCGTGCTGACGATACCCAGAGCGGGCTGATAAACCCGCCCGATCTCGTCCGCTTCGGGGAACACATGCACCAGCGTTTGCGCGCCAATAAGCGTGTACCCATTTGACGGCACCTCAGCCATGCGCGCGCCCAGCAGGATCAGCAGATCGGCGTCTTTAACCCGTTGCGACAGGGCCGGATTCTGCCCGAAACCCAGATCACCGGCATAGCAGGGATGGTGCGCCGGAAACAGCGACGTGCGACGGAACTCGGTCGCCACCGGCACATCAAACCGCGCGGCGAAATCGGCCACCACCGCGCAGCCTTCCTCCGTCCAGCGCGAGCCACCGAGGATCATCAATGGCTGTTTTGCTGCGCACAGCATATCCGCAAAAGCGGCCAGTTCAGCGGGAGACGGCGCGGCCTCCACCGCCTCGACGCGCGGCGCATCGGCGACATCGGCCATCTCGGTCAGTATGTCTTCGGGTAACGAAATAACCACCGGACCGGGGCGACCCTGCATGGCGACGCGGAAGGCGCGGGCGACGATTTCCGGGATGCGCTTCGGGTCGGAAATTTCCACCACCCACTTGGCGATACCGCCGAAGGCCGCGACGTAATCCAGTTCCTGAAACGCCCCGCGCCCCAGAAAAGCGCGTTCAACCTGCCCCACAAAAAGGATCATCGGTGTTGAATCGTGCTGCGCGATGTGCACACCGTGCGCGGCATTGGTCGCCCCCGGCCCGCGCGTGACGAAGCAGATTCCCGGTCGCCCGGTCAGCTTGCCATAGGCTTCGGCCATCATCGCCGCCCCGCCTTCGTGCCGACAGATCAGCACGTCGATATCGGCGTCGTACATGGCGTCGAGCGCCGCCAGATAGGACTCCCCCGGCACGCAGGTCAGGCGCTCCACGCCATTGAGTTTCAGTTGATCGACTAAGATCTGTCCGCCGGTGCGCATGGTGTATCTCTGCATCTCCCCTCTCCCTTGAGGGAGAGGGTGGCGCGTCAGCGCCGGGTGAGGGGGCAAGTGGCCGCCGTTTGTGGCTCCCCCTCACCCCAGCCCTCTCCCTCAAGGGAGAGGGAGACTATCGGGTCAACTTCGGCGACGCCGTTTCCGCATTCATCCGCACGCCATTGATAACAATCGGCGAGGCCACGCCGGGGACGCCGTCGATCTCAAGCCGCATCCCGCGATGGACGATCTGAGGGTCGTTGAACACGTCTTCGATGCGGTTGATCGGCCCCGCCGGAACGCCTGCGGCCTCAAGCACAGTCAGTACATCCGCACGGCCTATGCTGCGCAAAAAAGGCTCAAGCTCGGCCTGCAGTGCCTGCCGCGCCGCCACCCGCCCGGCATTGGTCGCATAGGCCGGATTCTGACTCAGATGACCGGCCCCCAGCCCCTCGCAAAAGCGCACGAACTGCTGATCGTTACCCACCGCGACGATGACGTGACCGTCCTTTACCGCAAAGACCTGATAGGGGGCGATATTGGGATGGGCATTGCCCATACGCGTCGGCGACACACCGGAGGCCAGATAGTTCATCGCCTGATTGGCCAGCATGGCGGTCGCCACGTCGAACAGGGCCATGTCGATATAACAGCCCTCCCCCGTCACGTCGCGTTGCCGCAAGGCCGCCAGTACGGCGGTCGAGGTATAGACCCCGGTGAACAGATCGATCACCGCCACCCCGACCTTCTGCGGCTCGCCGTCCGGGTCGCCGGTAATGTCCATCAGGCCCGACATCCCCTGAATGATATAGTCGTAACCGGCGCGCTGGGCATAGGGGCCGTCCTGCCCGAAGCCGGTGATCGAAACATAGATCAGGCGCGGATTGATGGCCTTCAGGGCGTCGTAGTCGAGGCCGTATTTGCTTAAGCCACCGACCTTGAAATTTTCGATCAGCACATCGGACTGCATCGCCAGTTCGCGGATCGCCGCCTGCCCTTGCGGCGTCGTCATATCGAGCGCCACCGAAGACTTGCCACGATTGCAGGCGTGGAAATAGGCCGCCGCCTCCCCGATAAAGGGCGGGCCCCAGCCGCGCGTATCATCGCCCGTGCCGGGACGCTCGACCTTGACCACCGTGGCGCCCAGATCGGCCAGAATCTGACCCGCCCACGGCCCTGCGAGGATACGCGCCAGTTCGAGAACCTTTAGGCCGGAAAGGGGTTTCATTGGCTCGCCTCTCCCCTGAAATCAGGAGAGGCGCTTTTACTTTGAATGCCCGTGTGTCTACGCATCGAAAAGCCTGAAATGTCGAACCAAAGCGAAGGGCCGCCCCGAGCTTTGGTTCGCCGATATGAGCCACTAAAAAGTACCCGTAGGGCAACTTTTTAATGCGGTTAATAAAACGCCTGCAAGCCTGTCTGCGCGCGACCGAGGATCAGCGCGTGGACATCGTGCGTGCCCTCATACGTATTGACCGTCTCAAGGTTCTGCGCATGGCGCATGACGTGGAACTCTTCGTGGATGCCGTTGCCGCCGTGCATATCACGCGCATGTCGCGCTACTTCGAGCGCCTTACCGCAGTTGTTGCGCTTGATCAGGCTGATCATTTCCGGCTGCATCTGCCCCGCATCGAACAACTGCCCGACGCGCAGAGCCGCCTGAAGCCCAAGCGTGATCTCGGTCTGCATGTCGGCCAGCTTCTTCTGGAACAACTGCGTCTGCGCCAGAGGCCGCCCGAACTGCTGACGATCGAGGCCGTATTGCCGC
>JASGGL010000178.1:0-6033 GCA_047605065.1 Asticcacaulis sp. | reverse complement strand
CCAATATGGGCGAGGTCGATTTCATCATCGGCAATGGCGACAAGGCCAAGGCCGGGGCCTATGCGCTAAACCCCGACTCGGCGCGCATCGCCGTCAACGACATCTTTTCGGTGCGTGAAACCGCCGGTCATCTGATCGACGGGCTGAAAGACCGCGCCCGCGCCTATGTCGAGGTGCAGAACGGCTGCGATCACCGCTGTACCTTCTGCATCATCCCCTATGGCCGTGGCAATTCGCGCTCGGCGGCCGCTGGTGACGTGGTGGGGCAGATTTCGCGGCTGGTGGCCGAAGGCTATAACGAGGTGGTGCTGACCGGGGTGGACCTGACTTCGTGGGGTAACGACCTGCCTGGGACGCCGCAACTGGGCAATCTGGTCGGGCGCATCCTCAAGCATGTACCGGACCTCAAGCGTTTGCGTCTGTCGTCCATCGATGCGGCGGAAATCGACGACAGCCTGCTGCGTCTGTTTGCCGAGGAAGAGCGTCTGGCGCCCTATCTGCACCTCAGCCTGCAACACGGCGATGACCTGATCCTCAAGCGTATGAAGCGTCGCCATCTGCGCGCCGATGCCATTAAACTGGTGCAGCAGGTGCGCAGCCTTAGGCCCGATGTTGCCTTCGGGGCAGACATGATTGCGGGCTTCCCGACCGAGACCGAGGAACACTTCGCCAATTCGATGGCGCTGGTCGATGAATGCGATCTGGCCTTCCTGCACGTCTTTCCCTACAGCCCGCGTCCGCAGACCCCGGCAGCGAAAATCCCGCAACTGCCGCGTCCGCTGATCAAGGATCGTGCGGCACGGCTGCGCGGAAAGGCCGGTGAGGCGCTGATCCGGCATCTGGACAAGCAGGTCGGGCGTGTGGTGTCGGCGGTTGTCGAAAAGCCCGGCTTCGCCCGCGCGGCGGACTTTACCGAGGTGCTGTTCGAAGGTGATGCGGCTATTGGGGGTATTGCCTCTTTGCGCATTACCGGCCATGACGGTAAACGCGCCGTCGCCAGTGTCCTTCTCCCTTGAGGGAGAAGGTGGCCGATAGGCCGGATGAGGGGGGAGTCAATGACTTTCGCTGGTTAATCCCCCTCACCCCAACCCTCTCCCTCAAGGGAGAGGGGGTTTAATTAGGATCGCCATGACCGAGAAAAAACCCGGCTGGTTTTCGCGCCTGACGCAGGGCCTGTCGAAAACCTCTCAGCAACTGACCGAGCAGGTGACGAGCGTCTTCGTCGCCAACAAGACTCTGGATGCGGCCGCCCTCGAAGAACTGGAGGACATGCTGATCGAAAGCGATTTCGGTCCGCACATCGCCGCCAGCATCGCCGGGAAAATGGCGGAGAAGAAATTCGCTTCGACCGATGAGCGTGCCGTCAAGGAAGCGCTGGCCGAAGCCATTGCCGAAGAACTGAAAGGCCGGGAAGACAGTTTCGACCCCCTGTCCGGTCCCAAGCCCTATATCGTTTTGTTCGTCGGGGTGAACGGATCGGGCAAGACGACGACGCTGGGTAAGATTGCCGCCTCGCTGACCGCAAAGGGCGCGAAGGTGCTGATCGTTGCCGGCGACACCTTCCGTGCGGCGGCTGTCGAGCAGCTCAAGGTCTGGGCCGAACGCGCCAGAGCCGACTTCATGGGGCGCAAGACCGGTGCCGATGCGGCGGGTCTGGCCTATGACGCTACCGTGCGCGCCAAGGAAGAGGGTTACGATGTCGTGCTGATCGACACGGCGGGCCGCCTTCAGAACAAGCAGCAGCTCATGGACGAACTGCTCAAGATCGTCCGGGTCATCAAGAAGGTCGACCCTGAGGCCCCTCACGAGACGCTTCTGGTGCTCGATGCGACGGTGGGGCGTAACGCCCTCAGTCAGGAACAGATTTTCGGTCGTCAGGCCTTTGTCTCGGGCCTTGTCATGACCAAGCTGGACGGTACGGCGCGTGGCGGCATCCTTGTGCCTATCGCCAAGGCCTCCGACGCCCCCATCAAGCTGATCGGGGTCGGTGAAGACATCGAAGACCTTCAGCCCTTCCGCGCCAATGCCTTTGCCCGATCGATGGTTGGGCTTGAACCTCTCGGAGAGTAAGATGACCGCCCCCAAGGAAGACCCGCGCATCGAGATCACCGAGGCGCAGGAACAGGCCCTGCCTGAGGCCCTTGTCCCCGACGCGCCGGAACCTGCGGCGACCAACTGGGTCAAGGCCGCTATCGATTTCGGTCCGGTCGTGGGCTTCGGCGTGAGCTTCTTCTTGTTCCGCGCCCTGAAGGTCGGCGGCGCAGACGCCACCGCACCGATGATCGGGGCCAGTGCCGTACTGATCGTCATTTCCATCATTGCCCTGATCGCGGCCTATGTCATCGAAAAGCGCGTGGCGTGGATACCGCTGGTGGCCACCCTGTTCGCCATCCCTATGGGCCTGATGACCATCTTTTTCCATGATCCGGTTTTCATCAAGGTCAAGGTGACCATTGTGAATGTGCTGATCGGCGGCATTCTGGCGGTGGCGGCCCTGATGGGGAAATACCCGCTCAAAAACCTGTTCGGTGAGGCGCTGAAGCTTAAGGAGACGGCGTGGCCGCAACTGACGTGGATGTGGATCGCTTTTTACGCCGTCATGGCCGTCGCCAACGAAATCGTCTGGCGCACCCAGACGGACGATATCTGGGTCATCTGGAAAATGGCGTCCCTGTTCGGCGGGCCGGTCGTGTTCACCCTTATCCTGACGCCGTTTCTGATGAAAAACATGGTGACGGACGAAAAGCCGTCAGCCTCCTGACGACTGTCCGTCAGTACGCGGATGGATTTGTCGCAAAATTGTAGTATAGTCGTGATTACATAGCGTTGTTTCGCGCGCTTCGTTCTGAACGGACACCGGTCTTTCAGGGGGCGCGACCGGCATCATGGGGACGGCGCATGAAAAAGCATAAGCGTAATCACTTCGAGGGTTCGGACTTGCTGGAAAATTCGCCGTCTCACCTGTTGCATCGTGTGCTTCAGATCGCGCTCGACATCTATACCGAAGAAACCGGCGACAGTGCCCTGACCCAGCGACAATATGCCCTGCTGCTGGCTGCGGATTCGAGCGAGGGCCTGACCCAGACCGATCTGGTCAAGGCGACGGGCATCGACCGTTCGACCCTGGCGGACATGGTGGCGCGCCTGATCGCCAAGGGCCTGCTTGAGCGGGAACGCTCAGCGGTCGACGCCCGCGCCAATCTGGTCCGCCTGTCCGAGGAAGGCCGCGCCGCGCTCAGTGAGATCAGGCCGCGCGTCGACGCCGCGGACGAACGTATCCTGTCGCTTCTGTCGCCACCCAAACGCGACAGCTTCCTGAAACTGCTGCGCAAGATCGCAGCCGTGCGTGAGGAAGACGCTGTCGAAGCCCCGCGCAAGGCGAAGGGTGAGAAGAAGGGCGACAAGAAGAAAAAAGGCAAGAAGGGCGGCAAAAAGGCCAAGGAAGCCTTGCCGTTCCCGGCGGTCAATGACGGCGTAGCGGCGGAAAAAGAAGACGCCTGAGAGGCGGCGACTGATCTCTAAGATTAAACCCGGATATTGAGCAGGCTGCCCGGACGCAGGGTGCGCGCGTCTGAGGCGGAAACGCCCTGCGCGATCTCAGCGGCGCGGAAGGTGGCCGGAGTCGTGCCTGCGGGTTTCGGTGCGGGCTGATCCGCCTGTGATACCTGACCCGTTGCCTGCCTGAAGAAGGCCTTCTGCGCCGACAGGGCGTCATTGAAGCGCGATGCCGTATCGCTGGCCGCCGGCTGGGCCGATGGCGACGGACGCCCCAGCAGCATCTGGGAGAGGGAGGACGGGATGGTGGTCATGTCCTCTTTCTATGCTGATTCAGGTGATTAAATGGTTAACGTGTTTTAACGACAGGCTCAGACCAGACGCCTGCGGATGGCCGAAGAGGTCATGTCGATGGCGAAGACAGCCGCGACGATGACGATGGAAATGGCTGAGACGCGGGCGTAGTTGAAGCTGTTCATATTGTCGAACAGCACCTGACCAATGCCGCCTGCGCCGATGAGGCCCAGAACGGTCGCCGAGCGCGCGCTGGATTCGAAGCGGTAGAGCGCGAACGAGGTCCATAATGGCCCGACCTGCGGGATGACGCCCCAGACGATTTCCTGCAATCGCGTGCTGCCGGTGGCGCGCACGCCTTCGACCGGTGCCTGATCGACGGCTTCGACCGCTTCGGAAAACAGTTTGGCCAGCACGCCGGTATTGTGCAGCGCCAGCGCCAGAACCCCGGCCAGCGGCCCCAGACCGACGGCGACCACGAAGGCGGTCCCCATGACCAGTTCGTTGACCGAGCGCAGCAGGTCCATCAGGCGGCGCACCGGAAAGCTTATCCACGACGGGGCAATATTGGTGGCGCACAAAAGTGAGAAGGGGATGGCCAGCAGCACGGAGATGACCGTGCCCCAGATGGCCACCTGAATGGTCACCCACATTTCCTCGATATAGTAGCGCACGGTTTCCAGACTGGAGAAGTCCGGACGGAGATAGTCGCTGAGATAGGTGCGGGTATTGCCCCATTTCTGGCCGAGCAGGTAAAGGTCGCCAATGTGCGCGCCCTTGAAGCTGAAGGCCAGCAGCAGGCCGAGCGCCATCCACAGGCCCCAGCTGAAGAGCTTCTCGCGCAACGAGGCACGCGGCGGTTCAAGGGCGGCAAGCCGGTCGTCGGCAGAGGTCATGCAGGATTACTATACCGGGGGTTACTGGGCGCTGGAAGACAGGGTGTCGGGGCGGGCCTGCGGGGCGGTACGCGCCTGCGCCGCCTCCTTGGAAATGGCCTTGAGTTCGGTTTCAGCCTTTTTGATACCTTCTGCACTGCCTTCGTTCTGCGCCCGGATCAGCGCCTCGGCGGCTTCCATCTCGCGTACCGGCAGGAGGTGCGAGTTGTCGGCGGGTTTGAACACGCCGAACAGCAGATTGTTGAGGACACGCAACTGACGTTGTCCCTCGGCATCCGTGCCGGTGCCGTAGGACAGGAAGAAGGAGCGGATCTTTTCCTTGGTGGCCGGATCGAGATCCTTGCGGAAGACGATCGGGTCTTCGGGCAGGGTGGGCGAGGTCCAGATGACCTTGACCATCTTCAGCTTGTCCGGAGACACCTGCCCCATGCGCTCCAGCGAGGCGTTGTTATTGGTGGCGGCATCGACCAGCCCGTTGGCGACGGCCTGAAAATTGGATTCGTGATTGCCTGAGCGCACGGTTTTGAAGCACTTGGCCGGATCGATCTTGTGCGGCAGAAAGAAGTAGGTCATCGGCGCCAGCGTGCCTGAGGTCGATTTGACATCGCCCATGCCGAAGGTGCGCTTACCGTCGCATTTCAGCAGTTCCTCGGCGGTCAGCTTCGAATCGGCGCGCGCGATGATGACGCTCTGATAGCCATCGATGCCTGAGGGATCGGAAGAGCGCGCGAACACCTCGCCATCGGCACGACGCACGGCCTCAAGGCCCGATGCATTGGAAAACCAGCCGACCTGCACCTGATTGAAGCGCATGGCCTCGATGAGGGCCGTGTAGTTGGAAGCGAAGAAGGGCTTTATCTTCAGGCCGGTCTGCTTCTCCATATCGGCCAGAAACGGTCGCCACAGGGGCTCCATATTTTGGGCGTTCTCGGTCGACAGGATCGAAAAATTGATCTCGGTGCGCGGTCCCTTGGCCTGATCCGCCTTGCCGCAGCCGGAAAGGCCCGCCACGGGCAGGCCGATCAGCGCTGCCGACAGTCCTCTCAGCACGTCCTTGCGTGATAGGTTCATGCGGGGTCTCCCCAATAGGCCTGCTCGATCTCAGGGCCGTAAATATCTTTCAGTTCGTCGCCCTCAAGCGCATCGGCAGGACCGTCATAGACGATCCGCCCGCCCTTGAGCGCCAGTATGCGGTCGCAATAGCGTTTGGCATAGTCCACCTGATGCAGGGTGACGATGACGCCGACACCGCGCTCTTCATTGACCTGCACCAGAAGCTCCATGACCTTGCGTGCGGTGACGGGGTCCAGCGAGGCAACGGGCTCATCGGCCAGAATCAGGCGGGCGT
>JASGGL010000177.1:0-6041 GCA_047605065.1 Asticcacaulis sp. | reverse complement strand
GCGGTGAGGCGCGCGGGGCCATGCCGAAGCGCTCCATGTCATAACGCGGCATCGACGCCTGCATCATTTCCACGGCGCAGCAAGCCAGACCGAAGGTCATCCACATCAGCGAGCCGGTGCGCGCCCAGGTGATGACATCGTCCGCCGAAGCGACCAGAAATCCTTTTTCGTTCAGTTCCGAGGACACGGCCTCAAAGAACTTGTCGTGGACCTTGGGATCATAGCCCTCAACCGTAGTGCGGCCAGCCTGACCGGCAGGAATGATTACTCCCATTCCAGGGCTCCTTTGTTCCACTCATAGATAAAGCCAACCGTCAGGACCCCGAGGAAGACCATCATCGACCAGAAGGCAAACTGCATCCCCGCCTGAGGCAGGTCGAACATCGACACGGCCCACGGGAAGAGGAAGGCGACTTCCAGATCGAAAATGATAAAGAGGATCGAGACGAGATAGAAACGTACGTCGAATTTCTGACGGGCGCTGTCGAAGGCGTTGAACCCGCACTCATAGGCCGAAAGCTTTTCGCTATCCGGGGCCTTGGGCGCCAGCACCAGCGCCGCGATGATGAACCCAAGCCCGAGGACGAGGGCGATGCCGAAGAAAATGACTATCGGCAGGTACTTTATAAGGAGGGCTTCCATTGGTGCTATCCCGCTTTTCGACGTCACCCGCTCTTGCTGCACCGCAGCAGTCAGGCAACAGACTCAAATGAGCCTATTAGACCACCTCGCGCCAAGCTTCAAACACTACAAACGCCAAAAAGGTGGGAAATAATAAAAATGTAGCCAAAATGATTGCACTTGCGAAGCGTTCTCATGGCCACACTTACCGTCCACAGGCAAATCGCTTTTTGACAGTTTTCGCTCAGTTGCCGCTTGACACCGCGCCCTGCCCCGCACTATCTAGCGCACCTCTTCACGGGGCGTTTCGCTCTCTTGAAGATGACGACGATATACGGATGCGGGTGTAGCTCAGTTGGTTAGAGTGTCGGCCTGTCACGCCGAAGGTCGCGGGTTCGAGCCCCGTCACTCGCGCCACTTACCTCGTTAAGTGGACTGTATTCGTAAACGTCGTCGCCCGAATGGAATGCGGGTGTAGCTCAGTTGGTTAGAGTGTCGGCCTGTCACGCCGAAGGTCGCGGGTTCGAGCCCCGTCACTCGCGCCACCTGGATGATACGCTCTCTCAGGTGGCCCCGCACTTCCTTTCTTCTCTTTAAATCTTTGCAATTTTCGTTCCTGCGCAAGTTTGCCGTAGGCAAACCCGTGCGTTCGCGTATATGTCTGGACCGAAACATGGTCGACACAGGCGACGCATTCCGGCTGGCTCATGTCTTATATGACATAGAATAGCCCATTTTCGTCCTGAGAACGTCGCCATTGACATCAACGCGGATAAACCGCGCGTGCAGTTTTGGGGGCAGACGCGCCAATTTAGTGACGCGAACCGGCGATCTGTCTGAGACATTATATTCGACGAGCGAAAGCGAACCTATGCGCAAATCTCATCTGTTCACCGCCACCGCCCTGGGTCTGGTCATGGCTGTTGCCGCCTCCGGTGGGGCGCAGGCCGAAACGACCATCAACACGGCAACCACGGCCCCGGTGAAAACCTCCAATGTGGGCACGGCTGGCGCGGCTGACGATATCAAGCTCGATACCAATGGCGTCATCACGCTCAAGACCGCAGGCGCAAAGGCTATCACGGTCGATTCGAACAATAAGGTGAACGTCATCGGCTCGATCGACATGTCGGCTTCGGGCGACGATGCGACGGCGATCTATATCGACGGCGGCCGCACCAGCGGCATTACGGTGTCCGGCAAGATCACCGTCACCGACGACTATACCCCCACCGACACGGATTCCCCCGTCGACGGCATTCCTGACGGCCCGTTCGCCAAGGGCGAGCGCCGTTACGGCATCCATTCGGTCGGCACCTCGCCCTTTATCGGCGATGTCAGCCTGACCTCGACCAGCACCCTGACGGTCGAAGGCAACAACTCCTACGGTGTGCGTTTCGAAAACGCCCTGACCGGCAATTTCACCAGCGACAGCGTCGTCAGCCTTGCCGGTGACAATGTCCGCGCCTTCTCGTTCGAAAACGGCGTCACCGGCAATATCATCATCGGCGGTACCTCTTCGGCTCAGGGCCTGAACGCGGGCGTGCTGAATCTGGCGGGCAATCTCAACGGTGCGCTGATCCTTGACGGCACCATGGGCGGCACGGGCTATCGTCTTACCGCTATTGCCGATCAGGCCACCCTCGATAAGCTTCAGGCCGATGACAAGCTTCAGGCTTCGGCGCTGGTCAATATTTCCGGCAATGTCACCAAGGGTATCCTGATCCAGTCGGCCATCGCCGACACCGATTCGACCAAGGCCGAAGCCGAACGCAATAATGACGAAGACGGCAACGGCGTCGTCGATACCTCCGATGGCGCAGCCAACCTGAGCCAGTTCGGTGGTGCGGCCGCCCTCAAGATCGGTTCCTCGACGCAGGACATCACGATCAATGCCATCAATATCGCGACGACGGCCACCGATACCTATAAGTCGCAGAACTACGGTCTCGTGGTACGCGGCAGCATCGCTGCGACGGGCGTTTTCGAAGGCGTTGTGGCCAAGGCCATCGAAACCGGCGGCCTCGGCCATACGGTCACCTTTGAAAACGGCATCTGGCTGGGTGGCACCGTCGGCGCGACGTCTTTCCTTGCCGAAGCGCGCGGCGTAAACCTTTTGTCGGGCACGGTCGCCAACAAGGTGAATATCGCCGGGACCGTCCGCGGTATAAATTCGTCGACCAAGGATGAAACCGCCTACGCCGTCTATATTGGCTCCGGCGCGCAAACGCCGGAATTCAACATCACCGGCACCGTCAGCGCCGCCGGGATCGGCTCCAAATCCAAAGCCGTCGCCATCTATGACGCCTCCAACAGCCTCGTTCGCCTGACCAATAACGGCAGCATCACCAGCACCATCACGCTTACCGATGATAATGCCGATGGTATTCTCGATGCGACGACCAATCGTGCCGTCGCCATCGATCTGAGCGGCAATACGAATGGCGTGACCCTGACCCAGACAGATCTGAAGCCTGATGACGATACGATCGCTGCGCCGATCATTTCGGGCGACATCAAGCTGGGTTCCGGCAATGACGTCCTGAACATCAATGGCGGCTTTGTTCTCGGCAATATCGATTTCGGTGCGGGCAGCAACAGCCTGAGCATCGACACCAAGGGCATTGTCGCCGGTAAAATGACCGGCACGGGCACGGTGGCCATCAATATCGCCAACGGCGCACTGAACCTCGATGCCGGCTCCAAGCTCAATGCCACGACGGTGAACGTCACCAAGGACGGGACGCTGCGCTTCATCGCCGATGCCGCTACGGCCTCAACGCCGATTATCGCGGCATCCGGCAATGCCGTATTCGCTACAGGTGCCAAGGTTCAGCTTGGTCTGGCCACCATCGTCAAGCCGGCGACACGCTACACGCTGATGACTGCCGCCAATATCAGCATGGGAACGCTGGATACGGCCAGCCTCGACGCCAATGTGCCGTATCTTTACAAGGCGGCTCTGTCGACCGACACGGCCAAGACCACGCTTTATGCCGATGTCCGCCTGCGCACCCAAAGCGAAACCACGCTTTCGGCCAATGAATTCGCGGCCTTCGATGCCGTTCTGACGGCGGCTCAGGGCTCAAGCGGTGCTACTCGCGCTCTGCTCGATCCGGTGACCGCCACGTCGTTCGAAAAGGCCTATTTGTCCTTCCTGCCCGACTATTCCGGCGAAACCCTGCTGAACCTCGCCAAGAGCAATGACGGCCTGTCGCGCACTCTGGCCAGCCAGTCGATCATTCCGCAAACCGGCGTCAATCAATACTGGGCGCAGGAATACGGCTACGTCATCAACCGCGACCGCAAAGAGGTCACCGGCTTCGAATCGACCGGCTTCGCTTTCGCCGGTGGCGTAGAGCGCGGGATCACCTCGACTCAGGCCGCAGGTCTGTACATGAACTACACCTCCACCAATCCGACGGATAATCTGGCTTCTCCGGACGAGGATCTGAGCGCCACCGACCTGTCCATCGGCGTCTACTGGCGTCTCGATAACGGTGCGGGCCTCAAGAGCTGGGCGCGCGCAGGCGCGGGCTATGCCAAGTTCGAGTCGAACCGCCAAATTCTGGAGCCTGCTTACATCGCCAAGTCCGAATCCGACTGGAAGGGCGTCAGCTATTCCGGCAGCGTCGGTGCTTCCTACGCCTTCGACGCCGGCTGGCTGAGCCTCACCCCCATGGTCAGCGCTGATTATTTCGGCCTCAAGGAAGACGCCCACACCGAAACCGGCGGCGGCACGGCCTATGATCTGGCGATCGAAGAACGTACCGGCCACCTCCTCAGCGGTACGGCCCTCCTGAACATCGGCCGCAACAATAAGAACGCCCTGTTCCGTCCGGAAATGTGGGTCGGCTACCGCAACAACTTCTCGGCGGAAATCGGGGATACGGTGGCGCGCTTCGGCACCGGCAACCCGTTCACGCTGCAAGGCGGCGACATCACCGGCGGTGGTCCGATCGCGGGCCTGCGCATCGCCGCATCGAACGAATACAGCTACTTCGGCGTCGAAGCTGAGTACGAGAAGTTCGATTCCTACGACAACGTCTCCTTCTCGCTGCGCGCACGCTTCCAGTTCTGATCAGGTTCAGCCTCACACAAAAAAGCCGCCGGTCGTATGATCGGCGGCTTTTTTTATGTCTTTCCTACAGGTTCCGGGGCTTTTCCCTGCTGCCTCTCTCAAACACTTGCGATGAGATGCCTGTAAGCCTGAGGCAGGCCTCCCTGCCCGGCTTTTTGTCGCAACGCGCAGCCATATCCGATCCAGGTCAGGCCGCGCCAAAGTGGAGACGCCTCATGGCCGGACAATCCCCCTCAAACAATAGCTTTGCCATTCTGATCGGTGTGGCGCTGATTGCCCTGATTACCGTCACTGCCATCTATATGATGCAGGACCACAGATCGGGTTCCGAACGGCTGGGCGACGCCGTGGAGGCCCTGCCCAACGGCGTGGACAAGGCCGCCAACGAATTACAGGACCAGCCGCCCGCCGAAAACGTCAAACGTAATGCTGAGAAGGCGGCCGAATAAAAAACCCGGCCGCTATGGGCCGGGCCTGATCGTCTCAATCCGCAAACTTGATGGAACATCCATAGGGCTGCGTGGCCGCCGGTGTCGGGGCCTTACCCGCCATGACGGCATCGATAGCATTGGCCGCGTGCGGCGTGGCCTTTTGCAGGGTATCCGGCTTGGACGACGGCACGGAGTCGATCGCGCCGTTATATTGCAGCACGCCCGCCTTATCGATCACATAGATCTGAGGCGTGGTCTTGGCGTCATACAGTCTGGCCAGTTTGCCATCGTAATCGGTCAGGACGTAGCTGGCGGCATTCTTCACCCGCGCATTTTCCGCCTTCAGCGCCTCAGGCGCATGATAACCCTGCTTGCCGGGGGCCGACGAATGGACGGTAAGCCAGACGACACCCTTCGCCTTGTAGGCGCTTTGAAGCGCGGGAATATTGCCGCTTTCGTAATGCATCTTATCGAACGGGCATTGATAGTTCGCCCAGTCGATCACTACGGTCTTGCCCTTGAAAGACGACAGCTTCACCGCCTTGCCGTTGACGTCCGTCGCTGTAAATTCGGGTGCGGGCGCGCCGGGTCTGGCCGCGAATGCGGTAACCGGAAACACGACGGCAAGGCTGGCCGCCAGTATGAACGCTTTCATGATACGCCTCCTGTCCTCTCTATAACCAGTTGCGGGGTAAGAACCTGCGGCAGGACTTCAGGGGTACCTGACACAGGGTAGTAAACATACAGAGGTACGCCGGAGCGCCCGAACTGAGACAGCCATTGCGTGATGGCCGGGTCCGCATTGGTCCAGTCGGCGCGCACGACTTCAATACCTTTCGATTTGAAAGCATTTTTAACGGCTTCGGTTTCCAGTGCCACGCGCTCATTGACCTTGCACGTGATGCACC
>JASGGL010000176.1:0-6105 GCA_047605065.1 Asticcacaulis sp. | reverse complement strand
CTGTTCCATCCCTTTATCGATGACGACAGCGTGAAGATCGTCGGCGTCGAAGCCGCCGGACATGGACTCGACGTCTATAATGGTCACGCCGCCTCGCTTAATGGCGGGCGTCCGGGCGTGCTGCACGGCAACCGCACCTACCTGCTTCAGGACGATGACGGTCAGATCCTCGAAGGCCATTCGATCTCGGCGGGCCTCGACTATCCCGGCATCGGGCCGGAACACGCGCATCTGTTCGCTACGGGCCGCGCCCGTTACGTCTACGCCACCGATGAAGAGGCGCTGGAAGCCTTCCAGATGACCTCGAAGCTCGAAGGCATTATTCCGGCGCTCGAATCTTCGCACGCTATCGCCCGCGTCGGCGATCTGGCGAAAGAAGTCGGCAAGGGCGGCATCGTCGTGCTCAACCTGTCGGGCCGCGGCGACAAGGATATTTTCACCGTCGCCAAGGCGCTCGGTCAGCAGATGGGGAACCTGTAAAGTGACCGTTGCGCGTATTGATGCCCGTTTCGCCAAGTTGAAGGCGGAAAACAAGGCCGCCTTCGTTTCTTACATCATGGCGGGCGATCCCGATCTGGAAACCTCGTTCGAGGTGCTGAAGGGGCTGGCCGAAGCCGGGGCCGACATCATCGAACTGGGCTTTCCGTTTTCCGATCCGATGGCCGAAGGGCCGATCATTCAGCTGGCGGCGGAGCGTTCGCTGAAGAACGGCACGAAGATCGCCGACGTCTTCGCCATGGCTTCACGTTTTCGTGAATCGGACGTCGAAACGCCGCTGATCCTCATGGGTTATATGAACCCGGTGGAAAATCTCGGCTATCCCGCCTTCGCGCAGGCCTGTGCTAAGGCCGGTATCGATGGGGTTATCATCGTCGACTGCCCGCCGGAAGAAGCCGAAGGCCTGACCGATGCGCTCGATGCGGCCGATGTGGCGCTGATCCGCCTGATCACCCCGACCAGCGATGACAAGCGTCTGAAAACGCTGGTGAAGCGCACCAAGGGCTTCGTCTATTACGTCTCGGTGGCGGGCGTCACCGGCGTCAAGGAAGCTGACGCCGATGGCATCCGCGATGCGGTCGCCCATGTGCGTGAAATGTCCGGCCTGCCTGTCGTGGTGGGCTTCGGCATCAAGACGCCTGAGCGCGCCGCCGACATCGCCCGCATCGCCGACGGCAGCGTGGTCGGCTCGGTTCTGGTCGACGCGATAGCGAAATCTTTACCTGAAAATTCGCCTGTTAGGACAAAAGTACTGGAAACCGCAGGACTTTTGGCTCAGGCTGTCCACAACGCAAGAAGCTGAGAAAAAGGCGTCGGCGCGCGGGTGGTAAAAAGGGGTTAACCCTTTATTGGCACGACGCACGTCACAGAAACGCATAGCTTTTTGAGTGACCCGGAGTTAGCGACGTAAATGGCCATTGCCGATAAACTAGCCAAGAGTAGACGCGCCTTGCCGAATAATGCCCGCCCCACGGACCGCCGGGATTCCGGCGGCTGGCTCGCCAAGATCGCCCCTGGCGTATCCAAATTTGTGTCCAAACGCGAAACGCCTGAAAATCTGTGGGTCAAGGACCCCGATACGGGCGAGATGATCTATCGTCCGGACCTTGAGGCTGCCCTGTGGGTGACCCCGACCGGTCGTCATATGCGCATCAATGCGAAGACGCGCCTGGGCTTTACCTTCGACAACGGCGAATACGAGGCGCTCGATACGCCCGCCGTGCCCGAAGATCCGCTGCACTTCTCTGATGGCAAGCCCTATGCTCAGCGCCTGAAAGCGGCCCGCGATGCGTCGGGAGCCAAGGACACCATGCAGATCGGCTATGGCAAGGTGTCGGACGTTTCGTGCGTCGTGCTGGTGCAGGATTTCACCTTCATGGGTGGCTCGCTTGGCATGGCCGCCGGTGAAGCCTTCATCGCGGCCTGCCGTTATGCTGTTGAGCGCAAGGCGCCGCTGATCGCTATTACCGCTTCGGGCGGGGCGCGTATGCAGGAAGGCACGCTGTCGCTGATGCAGCTGGCGCGTACCACGCTGGCCATTCAGGAGCTGAAGGCGGCGCAACTGCCCTATATCGTCGTTCTGACCGACCCGACCACGGGCGGCGTTTCGGCCTCATATGCTATGCTGGGCGACATCCATCTGGCCGAGCCGGGTGCGCTGATCTGCTTTGCCGGGCCGCGCGTCATTGAGACGACCATCCGCGAAAAGCTGCCCGAAGGCTTCCAGCGCGCAGAATATCTTGTCGAAAAGGGTATGGTCGACCGCGTTGTTCCGCGTTCGGAACTTCCCGAAGTGCTGGGGGCGCTGATGTCCATGCTGATGGGCGGTAAGCGTAAGCTGGCCTAGGCAGGGGCCCAAATACGTTTTTGACCCTGCACCTATAACGTGGAGTGGGTGGCGAGGGGGAGCCTGTGATGTCCAACCGCTACTGGCCTTTGACCAAGTCCATCTGTGCCTGCATCATAGGGGCGGGCACGGTTGCGTTCGGCTGTATACTGGCCATGACGCTAGCAGGCGCGGCGGACAGCATAGGTGATCCGGAACAGATGCTAAGCGCTTTGGTGTTTCTGGTCTCACCTTCGGCCCTGATCCCGTTCCTGTTTATCTTTGTCTGCACGGTGGTCCCGATGCTGATCATCGGTCTGCCGGCGCAGTACATGCTTCAGAAAGAAGGCTATACGGGTTACCTGTATCATGCCCTTCCGGCGGCAGCCGCAGGCGCACTGTCTTCATTGTTACTATTTAATCAATGGGCGTCCGCAATGACGGCTGGCCTGTGCGCCGCCATTGGTTTCATGGCGGGCTCGGTCGCATGGCTCATCCGCCGACCGGATAAGGATATATCAGACGCACGTTCCTGACTTCAGCGACGTGGAGGGGGCTGAGATGGATGATCAAAACCTGTGGGGGCGGCTTTTGCGATCCGTGCTGGCGTGTGTAGTCAGCGCCTATGTAGGTACGGCCATTATCGTTACCGTCTACGGCCTTCAGACCCTGAATCGCGGATTTATGCCCGATTACGCTCAGCTTATTGGTTCCGCCGGGACAGTCGCTCTGGTCGTTCTTCTGGTGGTAGGTCTTCCGGCTCAGGCCATATTACAGGCCATGAAGCGCGTCGAGTGGTTCAGCCTTATGCTGACCGGGGCGGTCCTGGGGGCATTATTGCTCAATGGCTTTGCCCTTGCGGTCATTGATGACGGTGATTTCTATTTCGAACCCTTCCTGCTGGGGGTCGGTGCCGGATCTGGGGCCTTCTACGCCCTGATCCTCTGGCTGGTCAGGCGTCCTGACCGCGATGGTACGCATAGGGTAAAAGCGTTGCCGCTGCCGTTTCGGGTTACGGCACTGGATAAGGACAACTGAGGTAACTCATAAATGCGTGCGCCCTCTCCCCGCTGACTGGCGGAGATGCTAAGGGAGGGTATGACCGATCGCCTTTTGCCCTTCGATGCGCCGCTGGAGCGGCTCAAAGCCCTGCATCCCAAAAAGATCGACCTGACGCTGGATCGTATGTGGCGGGTGTGCGGGGCACTGGGTAACCCTCAGGACAAACTGCCATCCGTGATCCATGTTGCAGGAACGAACGGCAAGGGCTCAACGCTAGCCCTGCTGCGCGCCATGGCGGAGGCCGAGGGCTTGCGCGTTCATGCCTATACCTCGCCGCATCTGGTGCGCTTTGCCGAACGTATCCGACTGGCCGGTACTCTGATTACGGACGATTATCTGGCGGATGTGCTGGATCGCGTCGAAAAGGCCAATGACGGCCTGCCGCTGACTTTTTTCGAAGCCACCACGGCAGCGGCTTTTTTGGCTTTTTCAGAGGTTGAGGCGGATGTCCTGCTGCTGGAAACCGGGCTGGGCGGAATACTGGATGCCACCAACATCATCCGTGCACCGAAGATCAGTATCATCACGCCGATTGACTACGATCATCAGGCCTTTCTGGGGTCCGACCTGACCACCATCGCCAAGCAGAAGGCGGGCATTATCAAACCCGGTTCACCGGTGATCAGTGCGCGCCAGCAGGATGAGGCAGAGGCCGTGATCGAGCGCGCTGCGCTCAAGGCCCGTAGTCCGCTTCATACGGTGGGGCAGGGCTTTGATGCCTACGAGGAAAATGGCCGGCTGGTGTTTCAGGACGAGGACGCCCTGCTGGACCTCAGTCTGCCGCGCTTGCCTGGTGCGCATCAGGTCGACAATGCCGCCTTGGCCATCAAGGCTTCGCGGCTGATGGGCTGGTCGCCGGAAGCTATAGACCGGGGTTTGCAGACGGCGGTATGGCCCGCGCGGATGCAGCGGTTGCGGTCCGGCCCGCTTGTGGTGGCACTGCCCGCGGGCAGCGAGTTGTGGCTGGATGGCGGCCATAATCCGCACGCGGCACGGGCTTTGCGCGCGCATATCGATGCGCTGCAAATACGCGATGCGAAGCCGCTGTACCTGATCTGCGGCCTGATCAACACCAAAGATGCCGCCGAATTTTTTGCGCATTTCAAAGGTCTCGATGCGCAGATCACCTGTGTGGGCTTTTCATCGGAAGCGGTTATTCCGCCCACGGAACTGGCGCAGGCCGCCGCAAAAAACGGTTTCACGGCAACCGTTGCCGACAATGTAACCGCAGCCGTCTCACGCATCACCGAAGGCCCGGCGCGGGTACTGATCTGTGGTTCGCTGTACCTTGCCGGGGACGTGCTGGCTCTGTCAGCCGACACATGGCCGGATTAAAGGGATTCCCTGTGCTTGACAGGCATGACGGCTCGGTTAAAAAATTACGGTGCACTGCAGCAAAAAATGTGCATTGATTGCCGTCGGCACAATTAGACTCTGTTTTGTTGTTTCTTAGACTAAAACTTGAATTTGCGGCGCGAGGGGACTGGCATTCTGCCATTTTAGGCGCTGAATAATAATGGGAAATTTTTAATGTCGTCCAAAGTTGCACTTATAACCGGCGTAACCGGTCAGGACGGTTCCTATCTGGCCGAGTTTCTTCTTGAAAAGGGCTACGAGGTCCACGGGATCAAGCGTCGCGCCTCGCTTTTCAATACCCAGCGTGTCGATCATATTTATCAGGATCCGCATATTACCAATGCCAAGTTCAAGCTGCATTATGGCGACCTGACCGATACCTCCAACCTGACGCGGATATTGCGCGAGGTTCAGCCGGATGAGGTCTATAATCTGGGGGCACAGTCGCACGTCGCCGTGAGCTTCGAAGCGCCTGAGTATACGGCGGATGTGGACGCGGTGGGGACGTTGCGCCTTCTGGAGGCTATCCGCTTCCTCGGCCTCGAGAAGAAGACCCGCTTCTATCAGGCTTCGACGTCCGAACTTTACGGACTGGTGCAGGAAATCCCGCAGCGTGAAACCACGCCCTTCTATCCGCGTTCACCCTATGCGGTGGCGAAGATGTACGCCTACTGGATCACGGTCAACTACCGCGAGGCCTACGGCATTTACGCCTGCAATGGCATTCTGTTTAACCACGAATCCCCGCGTCGTGGGGAAACCTTCGTGACGCGTAAGATTACGCGGGGCCTGGCCAATATCGCTCAGGGGCATGAACAATGCCTCTATATGGGGAACATCGATTCCCTGCGCGACTGGGGCCATGCCAAGGACTATGTCCGGATGCAGTGGATGATGCTGCAGCAGGAGCAGGCGGAAGATTTCGTCATCGCCACGGGTGTGCAGTATTCGGTGCGTGAGTTTATCTCATGGTCGGCAAAGGAACTTGGGGTCACGCTCGAATTTACCGGTGAAGGCGTGGAGGAAATCGCGACGGTGACCGCCATCGAAGGCGACAAGGCGCCCGCGCTTAAGGTCGGTGACGTGATCATGCGCATTGATCCGCGTTATTTCCGTCCAGCGGAAGTGGAGACGCTGCTTGGCGATCCGACGAAGGCCAAGGAAAAGCTGGGTTGGGTGCCGGAAATCACCGTTCAGGAGATGTGCGCCGAAATGGTCGCCGAAGACCTCAAGACGGCGCAACGGTACGCCCTTCTGAAGGCGCACGGTTTCGAACTGCCCGTCAGCGTCGAGGGCTAAAGCGGAATGATTTCTAATGGAATCATTCCGCTTTAAGCCGCCATTGAGGCGGCGGCCAAGGTGGC
>JASGGL010000175.1:0-6128 GCA_047605065.1 Asticcacaulis sp. | reverse complement strand
AATTTTCGCCGATGATCATGCCCATATAGGTCTTTTCGCCGGCACCGACGAACATGGTGCCGCGTTCTTCGAGGTTCCACAGGGCGTAGGCCGCCGTTTCACCGTCCGAGTTGGACACCAGCACACCCTTACGCTGCTGATCGATCGCGCCCTTATAGGCTTCGTAGTGCGAGAAGACGCGGTTGAGCACGCCCGAACCGCGCGTGTCGGTCAGGAACTCACCCTGATAACCGATCAGCGAGCGCGACGGCGACTTGAGCTGGATGCGGGTCTTGCCTGCGCCCGACGGTGCCATGTCCTTCAGTTCGGCCTTACGGGCCGACAGCTTTTCGATGACGACGCCGGTGAATTCTTCGTCGACGTCGATCATGACGTCTTCGATGGGTTCCATGCGCTCACCGGTTTCCGGGTCCTGCTGGTAAACCACGCGCGGACGCGAAATGGCGACTTCGAAGCCTTCGCGGCGCATGTTTTCGATCAGCACGCCCAGTTGCAGTTCACCGCGACCGGCGACTTCGAAGGCGTCCTTTTCACCCGATTCGGTGATGCGGATGGCGACGTTCGATTCGGCTTCCTTGAGCAGGCGGTCACGGATGACGCGCGACTGAACCTTCGAGCCTTCGCGACCGGCCAGCGGCGAATCGTTGACCGAAACCGTCATCGAGATGGTCGGCGGGTCGATCGGCTGAGCCGGGAGGGCGGTGTCGAGCGACATGTCGCAGAGGGTGTCGGCAACGGTGGCCTTCGACAGACCGGCGATGGCGACGATGTCACCGGCTTCCGAACCTTCGTCCAGCGGCTGACGCTTCAGGCCGCGGAAGGCCAGAACCTTGGTGATACGGCCGCGCTCGATTTCCTGACCATCGCGGTTCAGCGCCTTGATGGCCAGACCGGCGACGGCCTTGCCCTGCGCGATACGGCCGGTGAGGATGCGGCCCAGGAACGGATCGGATTCGATCAGCACCGACAGCATCTGGAACGGCTCGTTGACCTTGGCCTGCACGGCGGGCGGCGGCACGTGGTCGACGATCAGGTCGAACAGCGGGGCCAGGGTTTCCGACGGCGTGTTGAGGTCCAGCGTCGCCCAGCCCGAACGGCCCGAGGCGTAGATGTGCGGGAAGTCCAGCTGCTCGTCCGTTGCGCCCATGGCGGCGAACAGGTCGAAGGCTTCGTTATGGACGCGGTCGGGATCGGCGTGGGCGCGGTCGACCTTGTTGATACAGAGGATCGGACGCAGGCCCAGCTTCAGCGCCTTGCCCAGCACGAACTTGGTTTGCGGCATGACGCCTTCTTCGGCGTCGACGAGGATGACGCAGCCGTCCACCATGCCGAGGATACGCTCGACTTCACCGCCGAAGTCGGCGTGGCCCGGGGTGTCGATGATGTTGATGCGGGTTTCGCCCGCCTTGCCGTTCCACAGGACCGAGGTGCACTTGGCGAGAATGGTGATGCCGCGCTCGCGCTCCTGATCGTTGGAGTCCATGGCGCGCTCGACGGTGGCTTCGTTGGCGCGGAAGACGCCCGACTGAGCCAGAAGGGCGTCAACGAGGGTCGTCTTGCCGTGGTCAACGTGGGCGATAATGGCGATATTGCGAAGATTCATAAAGAACTCTGGCTATGGCCCGCCTCCCTTGGCGGGAGGGGGTGGCGCGAAGGCAGTCGCCTCGGGGCCGGGTGAGGGGGCAGGCCAAAAATAAAGCCTCTCGCGGATCAGGTGAGAGGCCAAACGGTTCGGCGCATGCGGAATTGGCGCGCTCTATAACCGAATCCGCGTCACAACGCCACCCCTGCGCAGCGGATTATTTTCGCAGGCGCGAGAAACGGCGGCGTCGGGCGCATGGGGCATCGCTCGCGGCAAAATATGGCAATGCAAGGAGGCGGGAGAATGAAAAACCGGGAATATTTCGGGGTAATTTTTCATTATTTCAAAGTTGAAATATGAATGTGGCAAAGTATTTCAATTTTGAAATATAGAATATATCTAGAATTATTTCGACATTGACACAAATAATCAAAATTGAAATATACAAAAAATGTGATTTCTACGCAACTATTACGCCTTTAAATGACGAAATATAAGACAAATGGGTCAAATTTGTTCAAATTGAATCTTGACGTTTTCAATAATGATCAATAGTGATCGGAATTGTCAGACAGATTGTCAGCCCGAAGCCCCGTACATACAAAAAGGGGCCGGGCATGGGAGTGAAATCAGTTTATTGATTTCCGGATTGGATAAGGGTCGTCGGGTCGCCTGAAATGGGCGCCGGGGCTATCCTGTTTCTGCCCCGCCTCGGCGGGTAATGCCTTCGTGCGCCCGGAATCCGTGATCCGTTCTCCCTTCAGTCTCGCCGACCAGTAACGTTTAGGGACATGCCGCGTGGCGGCGTAGCGGAGGAATAAGGATGCAAAACACACCGAAGGGGGCTTTCGCCAGACATTTGATGGCCGGAACGGGCCTGATGGTGCTGGCAGCGGTGCTGGCTGGTGGGGCACAGGCGCAGACGGCAACTGCGGCCAAGTCTGCGGCAGCAGACGAGGTGACAGACGTCGTCGTTGTCGGCGTGCGCAAGTCCGAGCAGTCGGCCATTCAGCGCAAGAAGAAGGCCGCGACGACGCAGGACTCGATCGTTGCGGACGACGTGGCGCAGTTCCCGGACAAGAACGTCGGCGAAGCGATTTCGCGCATCGCCGGTGTGGCGCTGGACCGCAACGAAGACGGCGGCACCGGCGGCATCAGCATCCGCGGCATGGGGGCCGAACTGGTGCGTATCGAAGTCAACGGCATGTCGACTCTGGGCACCGGCACCGATGGTCGTGCGGCCAACCTGACCGATCTGTCGTCCGACCTGATCAAGAGCGTCGACGTGGTCAAGGGCCAGACGGCGGACATGACGTCGGGCGGTATCGGCGGCACGGTGCGTATCGAACAGCGTACCGGTCTCGATTTCAAAAAGCCCTATGTGCAGCTGAACCTGCAATATCAGCAGATGAGCATGGTCGAAGGCTGGACGCCGCGCGCCACCATCGTGGCCTCGCGCAAGTTCCTCGACGGCAAGCTGGGTGTGCTGTTCAATTACAGCTACGACAAGACGACCTATGGCGGCGACATCGGCCGCACCTCGAACAACAATCAGGGCTATATCCAGACGGCTGACCTCGACGGTTCGGCGGAAAAGACCTACACCATCCCGGCGTCGTGGGACGCGGCGGCGGCGGCGGTAACCACCAAGGCCGGTTGTGCTGCCCTGTCCAACAGCACGTCGAACGGCGGCACCAACAGCCGCGCCAACTGTTATAACCAGTGGAACGACTACGTGCCGTCCCTGCCGCGCTACAGCCGCTGGCTGCGTTACGATACGCGCCAGTCGCTGCAACTGCGCTTCGACTATAAGGCGACGGACAATCTGAGCCTGTTCTTCAACTACAACCCGAACAAGATCGAGCGTCGCACCAACGACAACAATTTCAGCCTGACAGCCCCGTCAACCACCCTGGTCTCCACCGGTGTCGTGCAGACAAGCATGACCAATATGACATTCAGCGATAATCACTTCCTGATGTCAGCGGATATCGCTAATGCGGGCCTGACGACCCAGAACCGCGACTTCATGCAGGAAACCGGCACCAGCTATCTGCAAACCGGCTTCGACTACAAGAAGGACGGCTGGGTCGTGACCGGTCGCTTCGGACGCTCCGAAGCCGACTATGAGATGGAACAGAACGTCATCTCCTATTCCATCTCGGGTATCTCGTCGATTTCGTGGAAGGTGGATCCGACCAACGGCCTGTGGACCTATACCCTGCCGACGACGCTGGACACCATGAACCCGGCATCCTACATGCCGGTGGCCGTGGCCCCGACGGGGACCGGCACGGCGCGCAACCCCTATTCGGCCAATGTGCGTATCGACTATACGCCCGCTCAGTCCGAAACGACCGAAGACGTGGCTCAGATCGACGTTACCAAGAACTTCGATTCGCTGGGGCCGCTGAAGAGCATCAAGTTCGGTGCGCAGGCGCGTAAGTACAAAAGTGAATATTGGACCGGTCCGGGTGCCGAAATGGGCAACGGCGTGACCGTGCCGACCGCGATCATTCAGGACAACTTCCGCACCTGCTACACGCAGTACGCCACGACCACCGTGCCGTGCGTCTACGGTACGACGGCCAGCACCGGCACCAGCTCGCTGCGCAACCTCTATACCCTGACGCCGGATCAGTATCTGTCGCTGGTCACCAACACGCTGATCGACCTGCCGGGCAAGGAATTCATGTCGGGCTATTCCAGCCGTGGCTCGTTGCCCGTCACCTGGCCGTCCATCGACGTGAACAAGGCGTTCGAGATGATGCGCGGCTGGTACGGCCTCAGCAACTACAATATGGACTGCCTGAAGGTCTGCATGGGCTCGGACGGCAAGATGTACGATCAGCCGCACTATACCGGTCAGGAAGAATCGAAGACGGCCTATTTCATGGCCAATTTCGAGCAAAGCCTGTTCGGTGTGAACGTGATGGGCAATCTGGGCGTCCGCTATAACAAGTGGGACGTGGCCGGTACCAACTATGTCCGTTTCGAAGACTCGGTCCCGACCTCGAACGGCAGTGGTGGCTATACCTATACCTATACCCTGCGTGAGCTGAAGAAGAACACCACCACCCGCAGCACCGAAGACGTCCTGCCCAGCTTCAACCTGTCGGTCTGGCCGATCGAGGATAAGCTGGCGGTGCGTTACTCGCTGGCCAAGGTTGCGGCGCGTCCCAGCCTGGCTCAGGTCACCGGCGGCGCGGTCGTCACCTGCCGCGAAGTCGGTGAGCAGTACGACAGCTGGCTGGATGCCGATGGCAATGACATCGACTCGACCTGCTCGTCGCGTATCGGCAATCCTGAGCTGAAGGGCTATCAGGCGCGTACCACCAACCTGTCGCTGGAATGGTATCCGAACAAGGATACGCAGCTCAGCTTCGGCGTGTTCCGCATCAACACCATCGTCGGCGCACCGATCTACTACACCTATTACGACGTCGATTTTAACGGCAAGAAGTACGACATCCCGACCTATATCGACGGTCCGGGCAGCATCACCGAAGGTTATGAAGTTGCGGCGCGTACCGCCTTCACCTACCTGCCGTGGAAGCTGAAATATACGGGCGGCGGGTTCAACCTCGGCACGTCCGAAATCGCAGGCAGCGCCACGGAAATCGATCCGACGACCGGGCGTGATATTCCCCTGCTGTCGCAGTCGAAATACTACTACAACGTCAACCTGTGGTACGACGATGGCCGCCTGAACGCCCGTATCGCCTGGCAGGCGCGGTCTGAGTACCGCACCGGCTTCAGCGGCGTGCGTAACTCCGCCGCGTCGACGCCAGTGGGCGGTGCGACGGTCGCCACGACCTTCTATCCGGGCTCGCCGATCTTCCGCCGCGACACCGGTTATCTGGATGCGCGCGTCGCCTATAAGGTGAACAAGACGATCGAACTGTTCTGGGAAGGCAAAAACCTGACCAACGAAGTCGTCAGCCGCGACAACTCCGACTACCTCCAGTTCAACAAGGACGGTTCCATCCCGATCACCTACGACACCTCGTACAGCGGCCGTCGTTTCTTCATCGGTTTCCGCGCCAAGTTCGAATAGTACCGCGTACCCTCCTGAGCAGAGGCAAACTTACGCCACCCGGTTTCGATCGGGTGGCTTTTTTCGTCTCTTCACAGGGTCTGTAAATGCGCTACTCTCGCGTCCATCAAGGGCCGCGGGGCCGGTTATTTCAGCACAGGGGGCGTTATGCGTAATCTTGTTCCGGTCATGATCCTGAGCGGGCTTGTCTGTGGTGGCAGTGCCGCTGCCCGTGCGGAAAGCGTCGTCGTGACGCCGGATGCGCCCTATGCTGTGCCGGTGGAAACGTTCAAAACCGGCAAGGGTGAGGGTAAGCCCGGCCTGCTGTGGACGGGGTTTTCCGCAGGCGGCTACAGCTTTTTCAGCAAGCTGACCTCGCAGGGGCGCGAAACCAAGGTCTTTTCCAGCCAGAAGAAGATCAAGGTGACGGTCGATTACCGCTTCGTGAAAGCCGATCAGACTCCGGTGCTGACCGGCAAGTGTCAGATCGGCGGCGAGGCCTATAAGCCG
>JASGGL010000174.1:0-6156 GCA_047605065.1 Asticcacaulis sp. | reverse complement strand
CATCGATATGCTGCTGGGCGGTGAAGACGATTTCGGCGGTTTCCGCCGCCAGCGCTTGCCCGTCCTCTGACGATCCGGCCTGAACGATGACCGGATGGCCCTGAACGGGGCGAGCCGACTGCAACGGCCCCTTGACCTTGAAGAAGTCTCCGCTGTGGTTGATGGCCTGCACCTGAGCCGGGTCGAAGAAGACGCCCGTGTCCTTGTCCAGCACGCGGGGCGTGTCACCCCAGCTGTCCCACAGCTTCTTGACCACCTCGATATGCTCGCGCGCGCGCTGATAGCGTTCGCCATGGGCGATCTGCTGATCGAGGCCGAAATTGGCGGCTTCGACATCGGTGCCCGATGTAACAAGGTTCCACCCGGCGCGCCCCTTCGAGAGGTGATCCAGCGAGGCGAACTTGCGCGCCAGATGATAGGGCGGCAAATAGGTGGTCGATACGGTCGAGATCAGGCCGATGCGCGACGTATGCGCCGCGATGTGCGACAGCAGGGTCAGCGGCTCGAAATAGTGCACCGGTGGCGCATAGGCATAGGCCTCGCCCGAAGGCGCGACCAGCGCCAGCCCGTCGGCGAAGAAGATGGTGTCGAACTTCGCGGCCTCGGCCTTTTTGGCCAGATCGACATAGTAGTCGGCATCGAAGATGTTTTCGGCATTGACCTGAGGCAACCGCCAGGCGGCGGCGTGATGGCCGACCGCCTGAAGGAACAGGCCGAGCTTGAGCTGGCGCCTGAGGGGGGGCGTTGGCGTGGTCATGGGGGTGACCTCCTTGGAAGGGGGCAGCGGGTGCTGCCCCTCAGGAAATTTCAGGAAAATCGGGTTCAGAAACGACCGGTAAAGGTCAGGCCGAAGGTGCGCGGATCGCCGAGGATGCCGATGAAACCGTTGGCGGCGCTGGCCGAGCCGTAGCCGACGTAATAGCGTTCATCCGACAGGTTCTTGCCCCACAGCAGCAGGCTGTAGCGGTTGTCGGCGGTGCGCACCCCAAGACCGCCATTGTAGACGGTGAAGTCCTCCTGCCAGCCGAACTGCGAGCGCGGATTGTACAGCGGGGCCTTGGTGCGATGCGAGCCGTTGCCATAGGCGAACAGCTCCAGATTATCGCCAAGGGAGTGCTTGTAATCGAACCCGGCCTGAAGCGTGTATTTCGGCGCGCCGACCAGTTGCTTGCCGCTTAAGGACAGGATCGAGCCTGCCGAGGCCTGAAGCTCGATGGGGGCCGGAGCATTGTCGTAGGCGACGTATTTCGCGTCGTTGACGCCGACATTGGCATAAAGCGACAGGTTATCGGTCGCCGTGTAGCGGGTTTCGATTTCCGCCCCCTGCAGACGCACCTTACCGACATTGGCGAGATAGGAGGCCAGCGACACGGTCGGGCTGATCTGCGCCGCCTGATAGTTCTTGATGGTGTTGTTATAGAGGTTGAGATTGACCACCAGCGATTTGGCGAACCAGCTCGATTTGAACCCGCCCTCGAAGTCCAGCGACTCTTCGGGCTCGATGATCAGGGGCTGGGTGAAGGTGGCACTGACCGGCGAAGCGGTCGTATTGGCCGCGCCCGATTTTTCACCATAAGAGGCCGAGGCGTAGAACAGGATGTCGTCGGTGAGTTTGAACGACGGGTTGATCAGCCAGGATACGGACTCCTGCGTGCGGGCGTCCTGTGCATTATAGACGCCGCCCAGCGCCGCATAGGTGCCGTTGAACGAAGCGAGCGTCGCCGCGCGATAGGCCGCCAGCGTACCGGTTACCGCTGCGCCGCCATTGACGCTGCCGATGACGTTGACGCGCTTGTCTTCGCTGGAATAGCGCACCCCGGCGGTCACATCGACGCGCGGCGACACATGCCAGGTCGCCTGACCGAAGACCGCCGAACTGCGCGTCCAGCTCCGCCCCCACTTGCCGAGGTCGACGCCATCGAGCAGGGACGCCGGCAAGGCGGGTGAAACGAAGAAGGTCGTGGCGTCCGATCCGAACAGATAGTGCAGATGGCTCGACAGGTCCTGCCTCAGGTAAAAGGCCCCGACCTGCCAGTCGAGCGCCGCACTCTCGCTGTTGGCCAGACGGAATTCCTGACTGTACTGATCGACATCGACGTCATAGCCCCCGCGCAGGATCGAATAGGGCGTACCGTCGCTGTCGTTATAGGGCCGGAAGTAGAACTTCCGCCAAGCCGTGATCGAGGTCAGGGTCAGGCCATTGAAGGTCCAGTTCAGTTCGTTCGACAGGCCATCGACCTTTGAAACGATGCGCTCCTGCTGATTGAGATCGGCATTCTGCGGCGTTTCCTGATCGAGCCCGTAATAGCCGGGCGTATAGCCGAAGCGCGTCTTCAGCACATTGGTCCAGCTGTTGGCGCGCGCGCCGGTCGGGTTGGCCGTCGTCGTATAGACCGAACCGTCGAGATTGTAGTTGAAGTTGGCGTCACCAACGACCGGATAGAAGTTATTATATTCCTTGGATTCCAGATGATCGACAATCAGGCGGCTGGTGATATTGGCCGTGGGCGTCCACAAAAGTTGCCCGCGCAGCGACCAGCGGTCCTGATCGAGGTATTGTTCGCCATCGACGCGGTTGTCCACCCAGCCGTCGCCCTTATCCTTGGCCAGAGCGAGGCGGAAGGCCAGCTTGTCCTCGATCAGCGGGCCTGTGGTCGACAGGCGCAGGGTCTTGCGACCGTGATTGCCGAGTGTGGCGTCGATGCGCGTTTCCGGGGTGAAACTCGGCCCCTTGGTCTTGATGATCACCGCGCCGACCGTGGTGTTCTTGCCCAGCAGCGTACCCTGCGGCCCGCGCACCACCTCGATGCCCTCAAGGTCGGTGAAATCATTCCAGCTAAAGCCGATATGGGTCTGGAACACATTGTCGACGATCAGGCCGACGCCCGATTCCGCCCCGTCATTATTGGCGTTGCCGCCGATTCCGCGGATGGCCGTCGAAGAGACGCGCGGGTTCTGCTGAAGCGCGCCGAAATTGGGCACCTTCTGACCGTAGTCCGCGAACCGGTCGAGGTGCTGATCGTTCAGTTCCTTGCCCGTAAGGGCGGTAACGGCCAGCGGCACATCCTGCAAAACCTCCTTGCGGCGGCGGGCGGTGATGGTGACCTCTTCAGCCACTTCGGCAGAGGCCGCATCGGCGACGGGTGTCGGGTTATCAGCGGCCAGAGTATCGGCCGCATGCGCCTCACCCCACGCCCCGGCAAAGGCGGCGGCAAGGATCAGGCTGGCGGAGGAGGCATTAAGAAGATGGCGGCGGTTCGTGCCCGCCTGCTTGGTGTTCGTAAACATAGGTGACCTTCCACGGACGCATCTGCGCGCCGTGCATGAAGGGATCTCGGAGCGATCCCGGCGTGAATTCCGAATGGGGGGAGGAAGAGGATCCGCAAGCGCCTTGCCGGGTACCTTTGCGCTTTATAAAATTTATTGAGTAGGAATTTACAAGAGAGAAAACCGGCGTTTTGAATTTATGAAATCTAAATCGATCTGCACCGGCTCTTCCTTGAGGCATGCCTTTATCAAAATAGAAGTCGTGTAATGTCGCAAATCCGGATGTGATTTAGCTATTCTGAGGCGCAGGCACAGAATAATTCATCCAGAGAGCATCTCCCGGCCTGTCAGAACCCCTTGCCTATAAGCGGTCTAAATTCCTATAAAATAACTTTATTATAAATCCAACTCTGCCGGAGCCCGTCCTCATGCCTGCCCCTTCTCTTCATTCGCCGCGTGCTCTGTGGTCCACGCTTCTGATGCTCGGCCTGCTGCCGGTCGCGGCCGCCGCCCAAACCCCTTCCCAAACCTCGTCTCTGGCCAACGGCCCGAGTCGCGATACGGTCGCGCGCAATCAGGAGGTCCTGCGCACGGCGCCGTTCGACGACACCCGCGATTTCGATTTCGCCTCACGCGGCTTTCTGGGGACGCGCGCCGATCCGCTCATCCGTACGGCCGATGGCCGTGTGATCTGGGATCTCGGCGCCTTCGATTTCGTGAAAGACGCCGCGCCCGCCACCGCCAACCCTAGCCTGTGGCGGCATTCGCAACTGATCGCAAAGCATGGCCTGTTCCGCGTTACCGACCGCATCTATCAGGTGCGCGGCTTCGACATCGCCAACATCACCTTTGTGCGCGGCGATACGGGCTGGATCGTCATCGACACCCTGACCAGTATCGAAACCGCCCGCGCCGCCTATGACCTGATCAGCGAAAAGCTGGGCCGGTTTCCGGTCGTGGCCATCGTCTACACCCACTCGCATGCCGACCATTTCGGTGGGGCGGCGGGCCTTAAGGAGGCGCTGATCAAGGACGCGCCGATCATCGCACCCAAGGGGTTCCTGAACGCCGCCATCAGCGAGAACGTCCTCGCCGGACCCGCCATGGTCCGCCGCGCCGCCTATCAATTCGGCGGCCCGCTGGACAAAACCGCCACGGGCACGCTGGGTTCGGCTATAGGCGCGGCCATTCCGCAAGGCACGCAAGGGCTGATCGCGCCCAACCGCGATATCGAGACCAATGGCACGGAGTTGCTGATCGACGGGGTTCGCCTGAAATTCCAGCTCACCCCCGGTACCGAGGCTCCGGCGGAAATGAACATCGCCTTCCCCGACTGGAAGGTGATCGACCTTGCCGAAAACGCCAACCCGACCCTGCACAATATCCTCACCCCACGCGGGGCGGTGATCCGCGACGCCAAGGGCTGGGCCAATGGCCTGAGCGAGGCTCTGGCCGAATCCGAAGGCTATGAGGTGCTGATCACCAGTCACGGCTGGCCACGGTTCGGCGCGGCGGAGGTCGCGGATTTTATTGGCAAGCATCGTGACGCCTACGCCTTCCTGCACGACCAGACGGTGCGCCTGATGAATCAGGGCCTGACCGGCGAAGAGATTGGCGCGCGGCTCAAACTGCCTGCCACGCTGGAAAAGGAATGGTATAACCGTTCCTATTACGGCTCGCTGAGCTTCAATGCCCGCGCCGTCTATCAGTATTATATGGGCTGGTATGACGCCAATCCGGTCCACCTCGCTCCCCTGCCCCGTGAAGACCGCGCCCGCCGCTATGTCGATGCCCTTGGCGGTGCAGCAAAGGTGAAGGCTCTGGCTCAGGTTGCCTACGACAAGGGCGATTACGTCTGGGCGGCGGAACTGCTCGATCAGGCGGTATTTGCCGATAAAAATGACAAGGCCGCGCGCGATCTGCTGGCGCGCACCTATGATCAGTTGGGCTGGCAAAGCGAAAATGCCGTCTGGCGCAATATCTACCTCACGGGGGCCAGCGAACTGCGTAACGGGGTGAAAACGGCGTCCCTCACCTCCGGTGGCGGCCTTGTCACGGCCATGCCGACAACTGCCCTGTTCGACGTGCTGGCCACGCGGCTCGACCCTGACAAGGCGGGCAAGGCCAGCGTCCGGCTGGGTTTCGTCTTCCCCGACCGCAACGAGCAGGTGACGGTGAGCATCGCCAACGGCGTCCTGACCCACCGCAGCGGACTGGCGCAGAAGCTCGATGCCACCCTGACCGTGAAACGCAGCGATCTGATCGCCGCCCTGCTGGGTGGGGTGCCTCTGGCCCCGAAGGTGATGAGCGGCGAAGCCAGCATCAGCGGCAACAGCACGGCGTTCCTCTCCCTCGTCAACTGGCTGGACAAGCCTGATCCCACCTTCGCCATTGTCACACCATGAGTCGGCCTGACGCGCATCGCGGACAGGAGGCCATCAAACCTTAAGCAGGCGGCCTGCGAAAACGACAAGGTGCGTGGCGCTGACCGTCAGGACAGCGCCCCACACCATGTCGATCAGCACCAGCCTGGGGGACCAGTCGCGCAGTACGGCCAGCGCCGTCAGGTTATAGGTGCCGTAGGCCACCAGACCCAGCAGGGCCGCGCTCACCGTCAGTGACCACCCGGCGGGCAGGCCGTACGCGGGCAACTGTCCCGACAGGGCCGGAAAGGTCAGGAACCAGGTCGCCCCGAAGGCATAAAGCGCATAAAAGGCCACGGCGGCGGCCATGTTGATGCGCGGGGCCATCAGGTCCCCCATCAGCGGCTTATAGACCGGTCCGGCGGTCAGACTCAGCCACAGCGCGTCGATCACCGCAAAGGCGATCAGCGTCAGGACGAGTGCGCTCAGGAACATCTTCATGCCTCACCATAGATAAGAGGTGCGT
>JASGGL010000173.1:0-6157 GCA_047605065.1 Asticcacaulis sp. | reverse complement strand
CATGTGGATGACGCGCCTTAACCGGCACCCCACGGGCGACATCCTCAGCCCCGTGCGCGACCTGCCCAAACCCGCAGCGCTCAACGACCGGCTTTATGCGGATTACGCAAGCTATGCCCCGGCGCGCCGGACGCTCGATGCGCTGTTTATCACCTATATCGAGACCCTCAGCGAAAGCGATCTGGGCTCGGCCCTGCGCTATAACCGTGCCAATGGCGACGCCCATATCAAGCCTCTGGGGCTGACGCTCAGCCATGTTTTCAACCACCAGACCCACCACAGGGGACAGATCACCACCCTGTTGTCGCAGATGGGGCTTGATATAGGCGCAACGGACGTGCACCTATTGGTGCCTGAACTGGATACCGACACGCAATGACCACGCCCGCCACGACCCGCGAAAAGATCAGCGACAAACCGGTCGTTCCGATCATCAATTATCTGCTGTTCTTCGTGTTTCTTATGACCGGCGGACTGAGCGGTATTCTGGCCATCGTGCTGGTCTATCTTTTCCGCGACGATGCGCCGGACTGGCTTAAGACCCATTATCAGTTTCAGGCCCGCACCTTCTGGATCGGCGTCGCTGCGGTTATCACCCTCTTCGTGCTGACCGGCGTCGGGCGCAATGTGCCGCATATCGCCACCACGGTTCTGGTCTGGGCTGGCTTCACCGCCGTCTTCTTCTGGACCATCGGGCGCAGCGTGATGGGCTTCAACCACATCCTGCACAAGCGCGCCTACCCCAACCCCAAAAGCTGGCTGGTCTGATCCGGCGCGGGAACCCTACTTGCCCGGTTCCTTGCCCGCCATATCGAACAGATTGAAGCTGACGTCGCCGGGCAGGGTCACATCGCCCGGCTTCTGATCGCCGGTACACGCCGATATGCGCTTCGACTTGATCGTCATATTGGCCACGCGGTTCATGTGCTCGAGCGCCGCACCGGTCGTCTGGGTACGCAGCGTCATGGTGTAGTCGCGCGTATAGTCGCCTTCAATCTTGCCCGAAATCTCCATCGTGCCGCCGGTGCCCATATTGCATTCGGCCAGAAGTCCCCACGCCCCGCCTTCAAGATGGCTGACGGCGGTCTTCTGGCAACGGTCGCCATTGAGATCGGTGCCGGTAATGCCCAGCTGTTTTTCGGTCGAAGCGTCGATGCAGATGCGCATGGTCTGGGATTCGGTTTCCGAACCCTCTTCGCTCATGGTCATTTCCCAGAGCCCCGGCAAACGCGTCGGCAGTTCTTCCATGGGCTTAGGCGGCGGAGCCACGGCGGAGGCCGGTTCCGGCTCAGGTGCGGGCGGTTCTTCCTTTTTGCCACACGCCCCCACAAGGGTCACAAGCGCAAGCGCCGTAATCGTCTGAAACCGCACGCCAGAGCGTACACGCATGACCGGATGTCCCTTGCCGACTTTATAGTCGGACAGGTGTAGGGGCAAAACGCCTGATGCGCGAGTCGAAAACGGCCTTAGCCGGTGCAAAGCGTCAAAAAACGCCCTGTTCAGGCGCTCAGAGGCTCTTGCGGGTAACGATACGCAGGGTTTGCAGGGTACGGGGCAGTTCTTCGGCCAGACGACGGCTCAGTTCGCGCGCGCCCACCGGATAGGCTTCGCCACCTTCGGCAATCTCATGCGCCATCTTGGCCGTGGCATCGATCAGGATTTCCAGCTCGGCAATCTGCTCGCGCGCCAGCGACTTAGCCTCTTCCTGAAGGCGGCGGACGCGCTGGGTGCGGCTTTCGCGCGCCGAGACCGTGGCGTCGACCAGCGATTGCAGGCTGTTGGACGGATTGAGTGAGACCGGCACGACATTGATCACTTCGCTCGCGTCACCATCAATCACGCCGCCCGCCCCGTTCGTCAGTCCCTTGGCCGACGGAGGCACCACATTCAACCTTGTTCTACGCATATAAATACCCCGGTTCTTATACGCGCCCTGACTTCCCGAATGAACAGCCGATCTGATACACGGCAGGGCCTCACAGCCCGGTTTATGCACAGGACGGACCAAAGGGTGAGGCATTTCGCCGCAAAAATCCAGCGGAATACGCCTCAGAGGCGTACCAAACTGGCACATTTTCGTAACAGCCCCGTGACATCAGCGCCGCAGTGGGTTTTGCGGCACGATTTTGCCGCCCGGACCACCAAGGCAAGCCCCTCAAACGTCCCCTCAGCCTTCCTCGCCGCCAATCATATCGCGGGCAAATTCCAGATCCAGCAGCTTAAGCCGCTTAACCTCGTCCCGCAGGCGCGCCGCCTCCTCGAACTCCAGATTGCCTGCCGCCTCACGCATGCGTGCCTCAAGATCCTTAAGCGTTGCCTGGAAGTTGGAGCCAAGGAAGGGCTTGGCGTCCTTGGCCGCCACACCCACCGGCACCTGAACGCGGTCGGCCTTTTCATACGGACTGTCAAGGATGTCGGAAATACCGCGCTTGACGCTTTCCGGCGTGATGCCATGCTCGATATTATAGGCGAGTTGCTTTTCACGGCGGCGGCTGGTTTCAGCCAGCGCCCGCTCCATCGAACCCGTGGTGCGGTCGGCATAGAGAATGACCCGGCCATCGACGTTTCGCGCCGCCCGACCGATGGTCTGAATCAGCGAGGTTTCGGACCGCAGGAAGCCCTCCTTATCGGCGTCCAGTATGGCCACGAAGCCACATTCAGGGATGTCCAGCCCTTCCCGCAACAGGTTGATCCCAACCAGCACGTCAAACGCCCCCAGCCGGAGGTCGCGGATAATCTCGATCCGCTCCAGCGTGTCGATATCCGAGTGCATGTAGCGCACACGGATGCCCTGCTCGTGCATATATTCGGTCAGGTTCTCGGCCATCTTCTTGGTCAGGACAGTGACCAGTGAGCGATAGCCGTTCTTCGCCGTCTCGCGCACTTCGGCGATGACGTCATCGACCTGATTGGCGCCATCCTTCGACACCGGTCTGATTTCGACCGGCGGATCGATCAGGCCGGTCGGACGGATGACCTGCTCGGTAAAGACGCCACTGGTCTGCGCCATCTCCCACTTGCCGGGGGTCGCCGACACATGAACGGTCTGCGGCCGCATAGCCTCCCACTCCTCGAACTTGAGCGGGCGGTTATCCATACACGACGGCAACCGGAAGCCATATTCGGCCAGCACCGATTTACGCGCGAAGTCGCCGCGATACATGCCGCCGATCTGCGACACGGTGACGTGGCTTTCATCGACGAACAGCAGGGCATTGTCGGGCAGGTACTCAAAGAAGGTCGGTGGCGGCGCGCCCGCACCGCGCCCGGTCAGATAGCGCGAATAGTTTTCGATCCCGGCGCAGGCCCCCGTAGCCTCCATCATCTCAAGGTCGAAGGTGGTGCGCTGCTCAAGGCGCTGCGCCTCCAGAAGCTTGCCCTCGGCATGCAACTGATCCAGCCGCAGCTTCAGTTCGGCCTTGATACGGTCGATGGCCTGACGCAGCGTCGGACGCGGCGTGACGTAGTGGCTGGCGGCATAGACCTTAAGGTCCTTCAGCTCAGCGGTCTTCTTACCGGTCAGCGGGTCGAACTCGGTCAGGGCCTCGATCTCATCGCCGAACAGTGAAATGCGCCAGGCACGGTCTTCATAGTGGGCAGGGAAGATTTCGATGACGTCGCCGCGGCGGCGGAAAGTGCCGCGCTCGAACGCCGCGTCGTTGCGCTTATACTGAAGCGCCACAAGGTCGGCGCGCAACTGCGCCTCATCGATCATCTGCCCCACCTTCAATTCGAAGGTCATGGCCGTATAGGTCTCGACCGAACCGATGCCATAGATGCATGACACCGAAGCCACCACGATCACGTCGTCGCGCTCAAGGATGGCGCGCGTCGCGGCGTGGCGCATACGGTCGATCTGCTCGTTGATCGACGAGTCCTTCTCTATGTAGGTGTCCGTGCGCGGCACATAGGCTTCGGGCTGATAATAGTCGTAGTAGGAGACGAAATATTCGACGGCATTTTCCGGGAAAAAGGCCTTGAACTCGCTATAGAGCTGCGCTGCCAGCGTCTTGTTGTGCGCCAGAATGAGCGCCGGACGCTGAGTCGCCTCGATCACCTTGGCCATGGTGAAGGTCTTACCCGACCCGGTGACGCCCAGAAGCACCTGATCGCGCTCATGTGCCTCTACCCCGTCGACCAGTTCGGCAATCGCCGCCGGCTGATCCCCGGCAGGCTCATAGGCCGAATGCAGCACGAAGCGCCGCCCGCCTTCGGACTTTTCCGGCCGCTCCGGACGGTGCGGTGTCCATAAGGCCAGCGGAAAATCCTGCGCGCCGAATTCCGGCGCGTTCAGGCGGACATCGCCGCGAATAAGGCGGGACAGATGAGAACATGTCATGAACACACCATAGCGCGACGTAAAAAAAAGAAAAGAGGACGAAACGGTCTTTTTGTCGCCCCTGCCTATATGGCCCTTAGGCGCACCTCTGCCAGACCACAAGTGTTCGCCGCGTTCGCCTGTCGGGCGATTCATTCGGGATTCCAGAGCCTTGGCCGCCCGCATTCGGCGTAACGGCGTTCTATACACTCCCTGCCCCGCTCTTAACCTTGACGGTGCCGACAGCAACCTTTGCTAAATTGTAATCCCCAAAAACACCAAACGGCATTCAATGAATAGCGCAAGAAAAAATCGCACAAGCTTATCTTACGAATACTATGGAAAATGAGTTAGTATACCGTCTAAAATCTATATGTAAAATTTACATCCGATTGAGAAAAAATCGCAAATACAGAGGACAAATCTCATGCTGAATTAGGGCACATTTTCAAAAAACACATTTTCGCCACAATGATTGATATAAGACGGCCCATCGCTATGACAATTTTATACCTGTCACGGCGGCATTGGCGTTTCCGGCGAAGCACGTTAGGCTTCGGAAAGGCCGCCTTGTCGGGGAGCGCTGAGCGCTCTCGCCACTGAGGACGAGAAACCCTTGGGTTTGAACCTTAACCTTACGCGCCGCCAGATGCGCCTGTTGACCGCCGCGGGTGGTTCGGGGCTGATGCTGGGCGCTGCCATCGGAGCGGCCTGGCTGGGCGGCACACTGACGCGGGATGCTCAGGTGCGCGCGCAGGCCGAAAGCCTGATGAGCCTCAATGACCATTCCTACGGTGCCGACCGCCTGCGTCAGATGAACGGCGAACGTCACCTTACCGCCGTACAGGACGATCTGGACCGTCGCGCCATCGCCCTTGTCATGCGCCACGATTCCTACAGCTCGCCCGTCGAAGTCATGCGCATCCGTCAGGATCGCCAACGCTCGAGCCTGTTCGCCGCTCTGGTCAGCCCGGCCCGCGCCCGTAAGGCCGCCGCCGGCGACGCGCCGATCGTCAAGGCCGGGCTCGATCTGGGCCTGATGAGCAAGACGCCGTTTTCGTCGCCTGCCCCTGCTCAGCCCTTCGCGCTGCGCAACCGCTCGACCTCGGATATCGACTGCCTGACTCAGGCTGTCTATTACGAAGCCCGTGGTGAGACCGATGCCGGTCAGCGCGCCGTGGCTCAGGTCATCCTCAACCGTGTGCGCCACCCCGCCTACCCCAAGACGATCTGCAACGTCGTCTATCAGGGCGCAATGCGCGGCGTCGGCTGCCAGTTCAGCTTCACCTGTAACGGCGTCATGTCGAACCGCGTGGAAAACTGGGCATGGAAGCGTGCACGCAGCGTCGCCGAAGACGCGCTGGACGGCTATGTGATGAAGGCGGTCGGCTCGTCGACCCACTTCCACGTCCTGAACATTTCACCCGACTGGTCCGGTCGCATGCTGCGCACCGCCACCATCGGCAACCACGCCTTCTATCAGTTCCTCGGCCGCAATGCTCAGGCGCTGGCCGCCGCCGATCAGGTTCGCCCGTCCGATCCGCAGGCCACGGCCCAGACGGCGGTTGAAAAGGTCGCTATCGAAGCCCCGGCCCAGCCCACACCGGACGCCCGCCTCAACGAGGCCCTGAGCCACGCTGGCAAAGACACCGCGGTAAAGGCCGTAACGCTTCAGACGCAGGTCCACGCCACCGACGCCGAAGCCCTCGCTCAGACGGTCAAGCCGCAGGCTACGCTTAAAAACTAGGCCGAGAACAGATGACGCAAATAAAGCCCCCGGCAACGGGGGCTTTTTTCATGCTCTGCGTCAGGAAGACTTCCGCATCGCATCAAAGCGCA
>JASGGL010000172.1:0-6203 GCA_047605065.1 Asticcacaulis sp. | reverse complement strand
GGCCGGAATCAAAGGCGCGCCCTGAGGTTCGTCATTCCGCAAAAATGGGGCGAAACCGTGATGTATATGTTTTCGACGTGTAATGATTGGATGGTTTTCAGTGAGTAAATATATGATTTTGAGTAATGCAAACGATTGATGCTTAATGTTTCAAAATTGAAATATTCATATTAATAACGATGATTTTGCTTCACCGAAGTTATATTTTCAAATTAATTCCATGTTAACCTGAGAATAGTCACTTTTTTAGATGTTATCGAGCTTTTCTATCCGCTTTTTGGCGGATGATGTTTGACCCCGCAGAATGAGGGCAGGCTCGGTGTTTGTCCTGAACTGTACCCGTCTGCCTGTCTTCGCCCGAAATCCGTAAGGGGTTTCGTTGCGTCGCGGTCTTGCGATCCGGGTGCGTGCGTCCAGCCGGAGGTGTCATGTCCATATCCAGCGCCATGCTGTCCGGAGTGTCCGCGATGAGCGCCAATGCCACGGCGCTGGCGGCCATTTCGAACAATATCGCCAATATCAACACCACGGCCTACAAGTCGGTCTCGACCAGCTTTGCGGCCGGCGCGGGCAGCACCAGCGGCAGCACCTATTCGGCGGGCGGAGTCAGCGCTTCGACCTCGCTGTCGATCACCGAGGCCGGGACGTTGCAGTCGACCAGTTCGGCGCTCGACCTCGCTATCGACGGGTCGGGCTTCTTCGTGGTCAGCGAAGGGGCGGACGGATCGGGCGGCAGCTATTACACCCGCGACGGCTCGTTTTCGATCAACGATCAGGGCTATCTGGTCAACAGTTCGGGCTACTACCTTCAGGGCTGGCTGGCCGACAGTTCCGGTCAGGTGGCGACGACCTCTTCGGTCAGCGACCTGTCGGCCATCAGGATCCCGACCAGCGGCGACACGCCGTCGGCGACCACCAGCATCAGCCTGGCCGCCAATCTCAACAGCGCCACCGAGGCCTATACGGGCGAATACGACATCACCAACGGCCTTTCGATGGCCAATTACGACGCCACCGAAGGCACGGGCGTCGCGGCGGATTTTGAAATCGACATGCCGGTGTCGGACAGTCAGGGCAATGAACGCACCCTGACCCTGTCCTTCCTCAAGAGCGAAAACGCCAACGAATGGACGGTCGAACTGTGGTCCGACGACGTGACCGGCGGTTACGGCTCCGAAGGCAATATCATCAAAACCGGCACCGTTACCTTCAACGAGGACGGCACGATCAACGAAGAGAGTCTGGCGGCCTTTTTCGGCACGGACGACCTGTCGCAGATCACACTCGACATCGCCTCGGCCAGCGACGAATCCGGAGGTTTGCGCTGGGCGTCGGAAACGGGCTCCGCCGCCCAGAGCCTGAGCCTGTCCTTCGATGACACCTATGGCGGCCTCACCCAGTATGCCAGCACCTCTACGGTCAAAAACATCACGACCGACGGCACGGTCTTCAGCGATCTGAGCGACATCAGCATTGCCGATGATGGCACGGTCAGTGCGGTTTACGCGGACGGCACCTCGCGCGTTCTGGCGCAGATCCCCGTGGCGACCTTCGTCAACGCCAACGGCCTGACGGCTGTGTCGGGCAATGCCTATGCGCTGTCCAATGAATCCGGAACCTACACGCTGAGGGTTCCGGGAACGGGCGGGTCGGGCCTGTTGTCATCCTCGACGCTGGAGGCCTCCACGGTCGACCTGTCGTCGGAATTCACCAGTCTGATCACGGTTCAGCGCGCCTATTCGGCGGCGTCGAAGATTATCACCACCTCGGATGAGATGATGCAGACGGCTATTGAATCGAAGAGATAATAAAAACAACATTTATAATATTTCCTGACGGAAATTATAAATGAAAATCGTTTCACAGGGGAATTAATACGGTCAATAGCTGAACAATTGAATGGCCTAAAATCGTTTATATACATAAGGAATGGCGATATGAATGATTTCGAGACTATTTATAAGATCCAGAGAGTGTCGCCGAATTCTGATGGAAGCTTCGCGCCGGAACTAAAAGAGATCGTTCGAATGCTGCCGGGGCAGAATCTGCAATGCCTTCTGGCCTTTCCGCCCAAGGTGGCGGGGACCTTCCTGCGGACGGTGGTGATCAACCTTCTGGGCCAGCATTACAAAAGCTTCCTGAGCCGTGGGGCCTTCGCCAATTCCGCCCTGCTTCACGACCTCTACTTCCCGTCCGTGCTGCATCAGCGTCTGGTACAGGAGGAAAGGCCTCTGGCCGCGGTCATGCATCTGCATCTCGACCCCAACCGCCATACGGTCGAAATCGCCGAAATGTTCGACATGCCGATCGTGATCTGCGCGCGCAACATCTTCGATACCCTGCTCAGCGCCAAAAATATGTGCGACGAAAGCGATCCGGCGGATGCCGACAGCGGCAGCGAACTGGGCGCGCCCTGGCTGGATATGTCGGAAGAGATGCGCCGCTACATGCTGGTCCACGTCATGCCGGCGCGTTACGCCCGCTTCTACGGCGCTTGGCTGCGCTATGCGTTCGGTTGCGCCGCGCGTTCGGTGCCTGCGCCGCTGTGGCTGCGTTACAGCGACCTGATCGATCAGCCGGTGCCCCTGATCGGTGAGATCATGCGCCATATCGATCCGGCGCACGACTATTCCGAAGCGCTGATCGGGCAGGTCTACGGGCAGGTGAAGGCGCTCAAGGCCGCCGTGCGCCTCAATGTCGGCATTGCCGGGCGGGGCGAGGCCTTCTTCACGCCTGAGGAAAAACGCATCATCTACAATACGATGAAGACGGCGGGCGAGGAGATGCTGCTGGCATTGGGTGTCCTCCGCCCGCTGGAGGCCGCGGTTCCTGTTGCGGAAGCGCCCGTCTGCGCTGTCGAGCGTGCGGAAGAAACCGCAGCTTAGAGCACCGATCTGGCCGAACCAGATCGGCGCTCTAAATCTTTGTTTCAACGCGCTTCTTTTCCGAAAAGGGGTATCCACTTTATCGGGAAGCACTCTAAACCGTCCGCGTCACCTTGTTGAGGTGGGGCGGGCTGTCCGGGTTGAGGCCGCGCGCCAGCGACAGGGTATTGGCGAGGCGGTAGAAGCTTTGCAGGCGCAGGATCGGCTCAAGGATCGGATCGGCGGTCAGGGCGGGCAGGATGCGTGAGCCCCGTGTCTCGCTCGGTGCGGTGGTGTCGGCCAGCCACACAGCGGCTCCGCGCTCGGCGAACTCGCCGGCCACTTCGCGTACGCCGTCACCGGCCATGTCCGAGGTGGCGAAGGCCAGAATGGGGAAGCCCTTGCCGACAATGGCCATCGGGCCGTGACGGACTTCGGCGGCGGAGAAGGCTTCGGCGTGCAGAGCGCAGGTTTCCTTGAGCTTCAGGGCCGCTTCCTGCGCGATGCCGAAACCGTAGCCGCGGGCGATGACGAACAGGTTGGTTGCCGCCGTCAGGTCGGGCAGGGCGGCGCTCCAGTCCAGCGAAAAGGCCTGACGCAGTTGCGCGGGCAGGGCGGCCACGGCGGATTTCAGGTGGCCGTCCTCCGCCCATTCGGCGGTCAGGGCGGCGAAGGCGGCCAGCGAGGCGAGGCACGACTTGGTGGCGGCGACCGACAGTTCCGGACCGGCGCACAGCGGCAGGACTTCGTCGGCCAGCGCCGTCAGCGGCGCGGTTTCGTCATTGACCAGCGCCACGACGAAGGCCCCGGCCTCCTTATAGGCTTTTACGGCGGTCAGGAGGTCGGGCGAGCGGCCCGATTGCGACACGGCGATGCACAGGGTGCCCTCGGCCACCACGGGGGCGGCGTAGACCGAAGCGACGGACAGGGCCGCCGAAGTCACCGGCACGCCGGTCAGAGTCTCGATCAGGTACTTGCCATAGGTGGCGGCGTGGTCGGACGATCCGCGCGCACAGGTGATGACGGCGCGCGGCGGCTGCGCCTTCAGGTGCGCGGCGATGCGGCTCAGGGCCTCGGCATTGCGGGTGAGGAAGCGCTGTACGGTGTCGCCGCCTTCGCCCGCTTCGCGGTACATCAGGGTGGTGGTTTCGTCGATCGGGGCGGTCACGGACTGTACGGACATGGCGGGTTTTCTCTCTGTGATCTTATGACTGGGCGCTGCCGCCGCGCAGCAGGCGGCTTAAGCGGCGCACCGTGGCTTCGTCGGTGTCGCGTGCGCCGGGCGGCAGCAGGCCGAGGCGGCTTTCGGCGTCGGTTGGGGCGGTCATGGGCTGACCGCAGGAGGCATGCAGCCAGAGTGCACCCGTCTGTGTGGCGATTTTCAGGGCGTTGTCCGCCGTTACGCCGCCACCGGGCATGATCTCGATGCGGCCCGCCGCGTGGCCGGTCATGAGGCTGAGGCGATCAAGGCCGTCTTCGGCACGGCGCGCGCCTCCGGACGACAATATAGTCGCAAAGCCCAGCGCCACGGTGTGATCGACGGCTTCGTAAGGGTCGGGCGTCAGGTCGACGGCGCGATGCAGCGCCTGCTCCAGCCCGGTGGCATGGTCGCACAGACGGTGCAACAGCTCCGTATCCAGCCGCCCGTCGGCCAGCGACGCCCCGAAGACGACGCCGGACAGTCCGGCCTCACGCGCGGCGTCGATGTCGCGGCGCATGACGTCTGTTTCAGCGGCGCTGTAGACAAAGCCGCCGGTACGCGGGCGGATCATGGCGCGGGTGGGGCAGGCGGTTTCCGCCGCCAGACGCATCAGGCCGATCGAAGGCGTAAGGCCGCCTTCGGACAGGGCGGCGCACAGCTCGATACGGTCCGCGCCGCCACGCACCGCCGCCAGCAGGCCTTCGGGGGTATCGACGCAGACTTCGAGAGACAGGGCGGGAGACATGGATGGTTGCGTACCAATAATGAATATTGGTATTACTATGATCCTATGAAGAAGGCAAGGGTTAGTTTTTCAGCGCGATTATGGGCGTAATTGCCTGCTTTTGGGCTGGGTTCGGGGTTGGGTTGCGTAAAAAAGATGGCCTAAGGACATTACCAATGTTGAAATTGGATATAATGCGGGGTAGGCTTCGTGCGCGCTTTCTGACGCAGGCGTGCGGGTGTCAGAGGGTGCGCATGATGACCCTTTATATACTGCCGACGGTTTTCCCTCTTTTCACACCGTCTGTTCAGAGTGGTTGGCACCTCCTCCGGGGCCGGCCACTCTTTTTTTTGTGAAATTTTCCGAAACCGGCACAGTTACGTAGGTGCCGGATAAGCGCCATCCCTACCTGCGCGGGCATGAAACGTGTCAAATCAGACACAGGCGACCCGCATAAAAGGTTAATCAGCGATGAAAGTACGGCGGATCGCGGGCTTACATAAATCCGTCACGTAACCGTGGGCGTTTTGTCATGGAGGCTTTTTATAAGGCGCAGCAATGGCAGGGGTGCGTGCTTAGCCGGGGATTCTAAGTCTCGCTCGCTCCTCTGTGTAACGCTGGAGAGAGCACATGACCAATTCCACGAAATTCCGCCTGGGCCTGCTGGGCTTCACCGCCGCTGTCGCACTGGCCGGTTGCTTTGGTGCCGATAACGTCGCTTCGCCGGGCGAAGGCGTCCTGATCGGTGGGGGCGGTTCTTCGTCGTCTTCGTCCTCTTCCTCGACCTCGGGCGTCGCCGCCACCTCGTGCCCGACCGGCACCGACAATATCGGCGTGATCACTCTGGCGGGCGGCGCTCAGGCCCGCAACTGCCAGCTGCCGACCACCATCACGGGCAGCCTGACCCTGGCCAAGCTTGACGGCGTGATCTACTCGGTTTCGGGCCGCGTCAACGTCGGCACCGACATGGGTTCGGACGTCAACTCGCCGATCGCCGGTGCTACTCGCGGCGTCCTGACCGTCGAGCCGGGCGTCACCGTCTTCGGTTCGGCCGGTCTCGACTACATCGCCGTTCAGCGCGGTTCGCAAATCTTCGCCGAAGGCACCGCCACCAACCCGATCATCTTCACCTCGCGCAACAACGTCACCGGCGCTTCGACCACCAACTCGATCGGCGAGTGGGGCGGTCTGGTGATCCTCGGCCGCGCGCCGACCAACACCTGCCCGACCGACGCGGTTCCCGCCACCCTGAACGCCTTCAAGGACTGTACGACGAACTTCGAAGCCGTTGCCGGTCTGAACTTCGGTGGTAACAACCTCGCCGACAACTCGGGCGTGCTGAAGTACGTGCAGGTCCGCTACACCGGCTATCAGGTCGATGTGGGCAAGGAACTGAACGGCATCACCTTCGCCG
>JASGGL010000171.1:0-6219 GCA_047605065.1 Asticcacaulis sp. | reverse complement strand
AAGTCTTTATGGAAGCCAAGAGTGACAAATCTAAGGCCTTTGGACAACACGCAAAAAAGCCCGCGAGCGGTGCTCACGGGCTTTTTTTGTCGAGGGTTTCAGGTGTTTTTAGCGCTTCCCGATAAAGTGGGTACCACTTTTCGGAAAAGAAGCGCGTTGCTGTAAAATCCTAGCGACGCCACCAGCCGCGCTTGGGCTTTTCAGCCGGGGCGGTGATTTCCGAGGGGGCGGGTTCGGCAGCCACGGGCTCGAACGAACCGGACAGGATGTCCGTTACCGGTTCGGCAGCGACGGCTTCGACGACCGGCGCGGTCTCGACCACGGGTTCCGCCACAGCCTCAACCACAGCCTCAACCTTTGGGGTTGCGACCGGTTCCGGTGCGACCTCATCGGTCTTTTTCTTGCGCGCACGGGTCTTGCGCGCGGGCTTGGCGGCAACATCTTCGACAGCCGCTTCAGTTGCGGCTTCGACGACCGGCTCCGCTTCGGGGGCGGGTTCGGTCACCGGGACAGCGGTTTCAGGCACAGCGGTTTCCACGATAACGGTTTCCGGGACGCTGACGGTTTCGGCCAGGGCCTCCGCCTCATCGCTCCTGGCCCCACGGCGGCGGCGCGGCGGGCGCTTGCCCTTCGGCGCAGGCTGATCGCGCAGGTCTTCGGGCACCAGAGAGGTCGGGGCCTGAGTGGCGGCCCCCAGAACCGAGTTGGCTTCGCTCACCGTTTCGGTGACGTCAGCCGCTTCCGGGGCTTCGATGATGTCGAAGCCATCGGGGGTTTCGCCGGGTTCCGGCGCGCGCTTGCCCTGAGTTTCATCGAACGGGTCGATCCACACATAGGGTTCTTCCAGCGACGGGGTGCGGGCGCGCACCCAGGCGTAGGTTTCGCGCGGACGCGCCTCGGCACCGGTGCGACGGCCACCGCGACGGCCACGGCGGCGGCGGCGGTTACGGCGGAAATCGCCGTCTTCGTCACCATCGTCCTCGGCTTCGCTGTCGCCGTCTTCGGCGGTGGCGTCACCTTCGGCTGCCGGTTCGGCGGTTTCGGTACGGGCTTCGCCATCACGACGGCCACGGCGGCGGCGGCGGCGGCCACGGCGACCGTCTTCACGGCCTTCCAGACGCTCGGACGCTTCGTCATCGTCGGTATCTTCGCGCTCTACGGCCTCGTCGTCCGAAGCGATGACCTCTTCATCGTCCTCTTCGGCCTCGTCATATTCGGGGTCGGGGCCAAGGTCGATGATCGGGTCGGGACGCGCGGGCGGCGTGAAGTCGACCTCGTCGGCGTGCACGGTGCGCACGATTTCGAATTCAGCGTGGGTGAGGTCGGGGTCGATCTCGACATTGACCTTCAGGCCCCATTCGCTGCGCAGGCTGGCGAGGTGGAGCTGCTTTTCGTTGAGGATATAGAGGGCGACCGCCTGAGGCAGGCGGATGGTGATGGCCCCCGCGCCATTGGTCATGGCTTCGAGGTCGATGGCGCGCATGGCCGACAGGGCCGAGGAATCGACCGAGCGGACGCGGCCCTGACCTTCGCAGTGCGGGCAGACGACCGTCGTGCCTTCGAGGAAGCCGGTGCGGCGGCGCTGACGGCTGATTTCCATCAGGCCGAAGCCGGAAATCTTGCCCATCTGGATGCGGGCGCGGTCCTCGCTGAGGGCGTCCTTGAGCTTCTTTTCGACGGCGCGGTTGTTCTTCGACTCGTCCATGTCGATGAAGTCGATGACCACCAGACCGGCCAGATCGCGCAGGCGCATCTGACGCGCGGCCTCTTCGGCGGCTTCAAGATTGGTCTTGAGCGCCGTCGCCTCGATATTGCGTTCCTTGGTCGACTTACCGGAGTTGACGTCGATGGCGACCAGGGCTTCGGTCTGGTTGATGACCAGATAGCCGCCGGAGCGCAGAGGCACGACCGGGGAATAGATCTTGTTGAGGATGTCGTCGATGCCGTGACGCGCAAACAGCGGCATGGTCCCGCGATAGAGCTGTATCTTGCGGGACTGCGACGGCATGATCATGCGCATGAAGTCCTTGGCGGACTTATAGCCTTCGACGCCTTCGACCGTCACACTGTCGAAATCCTTGTCGTACAGGTCGCGGATCGCGCGCTTGACGAGGTCTTCTTCCTCATAGATCAGAGCCGGGGCGTTCGACTTGAGGGTCGTTTCGCGGATGTTTTCCCAGACGCGCAGCAGATAGTCGTAGTCGCGCTTGATCTCCTGCTTGGTGCGCTTGGCGCCCGCCGTGCGGATGATCAGGCCCATGCCCTGCGGCACTTCCAGCGATTGCGCGACGGCCTTGAGACGCTTGCGGTCCGCGCCATTGGTGATCTTGCGCGAAATGCCGCCGCCACGCGCGGTATTGGGCATCAGCACGCAGTAGCGGCCGGCCAGCGACAGATAGGTGGTCAGGGCCGCGCCCTTGTTGCCGCGCTCTTCCTTGACGACCTGAACCAGCAGGATCTGACGGCGCTTGATGACTTCCTGAATCTTGTAGCGCTTGATCAGGTGGGCGCGCAGACGGCGCTCTTCGTCGGGCAGGTCGTCGCCGTCGTCTTCGTGGTCTTCGGCGTCGTCATCGGCCCCGTTATTGGCAGCCGCCCTGTTTTCAGAAGCTTGGGCGGCCAGTTCGGCCATCAGCTTTTCGCGGTCGGCGACCGGGATCTGATAATAGTCCGGGTGGATTTCGTTGAAGGCCAGAAAGCCGTGGCGGTTGCCGCCATATTCAACGAAGGCCGCCTGAAGCGAGGGCTCTACGCGGGTAACCTTGGCGAGATAGATATTGCCGCGCAACTGCTTGCGGGCGTGGCTTTCAAAATCGAATTCCTCAACCTTCGAGCCGTTGAGTACGACCACGCGGGTTTCTTCCGCATGGGTCGCGTCGATTAACATGGTTTTCGACATATAGACGATCTCCGCAGCGCGCACGACGCCGCAACGGATCGGGCCATGGCCGTCCGGGCGGGGTGAGGGAGCGCTGTCTTATCTGGGGTGAAAGGCGTGCGCTTCGGGCGAATCCGATGACCGGATGCGCGGCATAAGGCGTCCCTCCGTCGCGCGCTTGGCGCGGAGCGGCAGATTGTCGGAGCCTTGGCGAATGAGCGGCACAGCCCATTGGGTGTTGTTAAACCTTGGTACGCTTTGGCCGGTGCGTCCTGATCCATTTTCTCGGATCCGGCGGACGCGCCGGTGAATGTCATTTCGGGTGGCGGGCGAGCCTCTTTCTGGAAACAGGTTCCGCGCCGCCGGTTGTTTTATGAGGTCTTCCGTGTGTCCGTAAACGGCGCGCAGGAAGGCCCGGAAAGGCTTTGGCCGACACCTTTGAGAAGAGAGCAGGTCGCGCGCGACAATATAGAGGCGGCGCGGCGCTCCGGGCGCATGGCCCTGTGCCGGAAGTGTGCGCGCATCGCGCCGGAAATCAGATGTCCGGACTTGCAATAACGCCGCAGCGCGGCAAATATGGCGCAACATCCGTCAAAAGAAAAGCACACAATTATTTTTGTTGTTAACGAGATGGCTACCCGGACCGTGTATCAATGCTGTCACATACAAAAAAACAACAGAGCCAGAATGGCGTCTGTGTGTGGTGGAGCGGGTGAATGATCCGACGTGTTTGGCGTCCTGCCGGGGGCGGCAAGATTCTAATGGCGGCCCTTGTGGCTGCGGCGCTACTGGCCGGAACGGCCGATATCAGCCCTGTCCGGGCCGCCAGCGGCGAAGTCGTAGGCGTGCGTTTTGGCGGAACGCCGGCGCAGACGCGCCTTGTTATCGATCTTAAAACCTCTGTGCGCGGAGAATTGCTGAGCCGTGACGGCGACAGCGATCGCGCCGTTCTGGGCCTGTCGGGCGTCGAACTGCCCAAGGCGATGAGCGGTCAGGGGCAGGGCCTGGTGCGTGGCTGGAAGCTCGACACCACGGCGGGCATGACGCGCCTGCGCCTCGATTTCAACGGCAAGGCGCGTATCGCGCGCCGCTTCCTTTTGCCGCCCGCCGACGGCATCGGTTCCTATCGTTATGTGATCGACGTTGTCGCCGATACGGGCGAAGACGCCAGTGCGCCGGTTCAGACGGCGTCGGCTCAGACCGTCGAACCTGCGGCCAAACCGCTGGCGGCGACGCTGAATACGCGCGAAGTTCCCGCCGATAAGCCGCGCAATGCCAAGAAGATTATCGTCGTCGATGCCGGTCATGGCGGTCACGATCCCGGTGCGCGCGGTGCGTCGTCGTGGGAGAAGGACGTCAATCTGGCGGCCGCAAAGGCGCTCAAGGCCAAGCTTGAAGCGACCGGTCGCTATAAGGTGATCATGACGCGCGAGTCCGACGTCTATGTCGACAAGGTGGCCCGCGTACGCATCGCCCGTAACGCCAATGCCGACCTGTTCATTTCGCTGCATTCGGACTCCGGTCCCAATGCGACGACGCGCGGCGCGTCCATCTATACCCTGTCGGATTCGGGCACCGAGCGCGCGGCGCGCAACGCCATGAACCGCGGCGACTGGGCCCTGCCGGTGGCTGCGGCGGACAAGATGGTCAGCCGTATCCTTGTCGACCTGACCCAGCGCGCGACCAAGAACCGCTCGGCGTCGTTCGCCGAACTGATGGTCGATAACCTCGAAGGGACGACACCGCTGCTGAAGACCAGCCACCGTCAGGCCGGTTTCGTGGTGCTGCTGGCCGCCGATGTGCCCGCCGTCCTTCTGGAGATGGGCTTCATCACCAATGCTCAGGACGAGGGTCTGCTCAACGATTCGGGTCACCGCAACCGCGTCATGGGGCAGGTGGTCAAATCCATCGACCAGTATTTTGCCAATGATGTGCGCTATGCCGGTTTTCCGCTGATGCCCTAGGCGTCTGCGAAAAGGCATTGAAAATTCAAAGCCCTGCCCCTGCGGCGGGGCTTTTTCGTTGCCTGCCGCTTAATCGCGTGCGTCGCCAATAAGCCGCATTCGGCGGTAATAAGGGGCGGGTGCGGTGATCAGGGCTTTGCGGGGCGGACGGGCTTTGGTACACACGACGCAAACGATGCGGGTCGCGTGTGCGTGGCCTTGCGGTGACGGAGGGTGTTTGTGAAGTCCACGGAGCGTTGGTTCGCCATGGCGGGGGTCGTGCTGATGAGCGCGGTGGCCATAGCGGGCTTTGCCATCGCCATCTACGCCGCGTGGCTGTTTCACGACCTGCCTGACGGCAATGAGATCGTGGACTACCGTCCGCCGACCTCGACGCGCGTCTTTGCGTGGGACGGTACCCTGATCGGTGAGTTCGCGCAGGAACGGCGCATCTTCGTTCCCTACGACCGCATTCCCGACCGTCTGGGCAAGGCGTTCCTCGCCGCCGAAGACCGCAACTTCTTCAACCATTCCGGCGTCGATGTCGGCGGCCTGTCGCGGGCCATGATGAAGAACGTGTCGAACTTCGTGCAGGGCCGCCGCCTCGAGGGTGGTTCGACCATCACTCAACAGGTGGCCAAAAACGTCCTTCTGACCAACGAGCAGACCATCGGGCGCAAGCTGAAAGAGTTCATCCTGGCCCGCCGCCTCGAGACCTCGCTCAGCAAGGAGCAGATTCTCGAGCTTTATCTGAACGATATCTACCTCGGCTATCGCTCGAACGGCATCGGCACGGCGGCCTATAACTATTTCGGCAAGTCGGTGGAGGAGTTGTCTCTGGCGGAAATGGCCTATCTGGCGGCCCTGCCCAAGGGGCCGAACCAGTATCATCCGCTGCGTAACAAGGAACGCGCCATCGAGCGCCGCAACTGGATCTTAGGCGAAATGGCCAAGGTCGGCTGGGTCACCAAGGCCGAGGCCGAGGCGGCGGCGGCTGAGGATCTGGTCGTGCAGGCCGCGCCGCAGCGCGCCAAGTACCGCGACGCCGACTTCTTCGTCTCCGAGGTCGAACGCCGCTCGAAGGCCCTGTTCGGCGACGACGTCTATTCGTCGGGCTATTATCTGAAAACGACGCTGGACCCCAAGCTTCAGACGGCGGCGCGCATCGCGCTGATGGACGGGCTGGAGTTTTACGACCGCCGTCACGGCTGGCGCGGGGGCTGGGGCAATATCAGCCTGACCGAAGGCTGGCAGGACGAGGCCATGCAGGTCGAGGCCAAGCTGCCGGAACGCCGTCGCGCGCCGTTCGAGCGCCCCGACTGGCAGGTGGCGGTGGTGGAACGCTCCGGCGGCGCCATCCGTCTGGTCGACGGGGCTACGGGCGACAATCACGGGCAA
>JASGGL010000170.1:0-6222 GCA_047605065.1 Asticcacaulis sp. | reverse complement strand
CGAAGGCCTAATCCTCGGCCAAAGCCCGATCTTCGCCAACCCGTTCCTCACGCGTCCCCTGTACTACGCTCAGCTTGGTCAGGGGACGCGCCTGTACGTCCAGCGGCGCAACCTCGGGGATTTCCTTGCCTTCATGGCTGACCTTGAGGTCTTCGAAACGTCGTGCCTGAGTGAGCACCTGCGATTCCAGCGAACCGACAAAGGCATTGTATTTATCGACCGCACTGCCGAGGTTCTTGCCCAGCGCCGCCACATGGCCCCCCATGACCGACAGACGGCTATAGAGTTCGCGGCCTACGGCGGCGACTTCGTGGGCATTATGGATCTGTTCCTCGGCACGCCAGCCATAGGCCACGGCCTTACACAGGGCGAACAGGGTGGTCGGCGTGACGATGATCACCTTGCGGTCCATCGCCTCGGTCATCAGATGCGGCATACGTTCCAGCGCCATCGACAATATGCCGTCGCCGGGAACGAACATGGCGACGAAATCCGGCGACTGCTCACGGAACTGATCCCAGTAGGCCTTGGCCGACAGGTCGCGTACATGCCCCTGAAGCGCACGGGCGTGGCGTTGCAGCGCCTCTTCGCGCGCCGTCTCGTCCGTCGCCTCTATGGCCTCGAGATAGGCGGTCAGATTGGCCTTGGCGTCGATGACGAACACCCCGCCGGGCAACTTGACCGTCACGTCAGGACGGCGACGCCCCATGTCGGTATCGAGGCTCTGCTGCTCGACAAAATCAAAATGCTTGGCCAGTCCCGCGCTTTCCAGCACGTTGCGCAGCGTTTCCTCACCCCAGCGGCCCTGCACACCCGCCCCGCGCCGCAACGCACTGGCCAGTTTTTGCGTGACTTCGCGCGTGGCGACCGAAGCCTGCATCAGGTGGGTGATCTGTTCCTTGAGCCCGCCGGTATCCTTGGCGCGCGCCTCCTCCATCTCCTTCACCTGCGCCTCGAAGCGCCCCAGCGTCTCGGCGACGGGTTTCAGCGTGTGGCCCATGCGCTCGATCGCCAGCTTTTCACGCGCCGCAAAATTCTCTTCGGCGCGCTTCAGCAGCGCTTCGGTCGACTGGCTCAGGGCCTGCTGCGACGCCGCCTGAAAATGCTCGCTCATCGCCGCACGGGCGTCCTCGAGATTGCGCGCCCGCTCACGCAGTTGCGACACCTCGCCGGCACTTTTCAAAAGCCGGTCATTGAGGTCTTCGTTACGCTCACGCAGACGCCGCGCCTCCTGAAAGGCGAGGTAATAGCCCGCGCCCAGCACCAGCGAGGCAAACAGGGAGGCGATAAGGGCGACCGATTCAAAGTTCATGAAATGTTCTTGCCATGACGAACGAAAACTGACAAGGGCTTATGACACGATTCCCGCTTGCAGCGCATCTGCGGCACCTTATAGTTTCTGTGACAATCGTTTGGGGCCAATCGTTTTTGGGGCCACTGATTTTTGAGGACTGCCATGACCTTCCGGGAATTTGGACGCAAAGTGGTCACCGGCCGCACGCCGTGGACCTATCTCTATCTGGCGCTGATCCCGTTCATCAACTGGTGCTTCGCCGCCGTGCCGCAGATCCCTCTGCCTGACCACGGATCGTGGACGCCGATGTCGATCGTTACCGGCTTCGTGCTGGTGGTGCGCGACTTCGCCCAGCGCGAAATCAGGCACTGGGTCATCGCGGCTCTGGCGGTCGGTCTGGCCCTGTCCTTCTTCACCTCGGACCCGGCGGTGGCACTTGGTTCGACCTGCGCGTTTGCGGTATCGGAGTTGATCGACTGGGCCATCTTCACCTTCATGAAGCGCCCCCTGTCGCAGCGTGTGGCCATTTCCACCGCCATCGCGTCACCGATCGACTCCGCCGTCTTCTATATGATCGCCTCGATAAGCATTCCCGGCATCTTCAATATCTGGTCACTGAGCACCTCTGTTCTCAGCAAGCTGGCCGGGGTGCTGGTCGTCTATCTGGTGCTGCGCCGTCAGGAAGCCAAAGCCGTGTCCTGAAGAGCTTCCTGACGATTGTGATTTGAGTCGAGCCGCAGGCGGCAAGCACCGGCTGTATATAAATACAGCCAAGCGACGCCAACGCACGGATCGGCCAAAGACCAGTCGTCAGCGGCGAGACTTGAAGGCGTGGGCAATAGTCCCATCATCCAGCCAGTCGAGTTCACCGCCGACCGGAACGCCGCGCGCCAGATGGGTGACGCGGACCTGAGGGGCGGTCTGCTGCACACGGTCGGCGATATAGTGCGCCGTGGTCTGGCCTTCGACCGTTGCGGGTAAGGCCATGACCAGCTCTTCGACACCACCCGCCGCCACGCGCTCCATCAGTCCTGACAGACGCAGATCCTGAGGCCGCACACCGTCCAGCGCCGACAACAGGCCGCCCAATACGTGATAACGACCGGAAAAGGCACCGACCCGCTCCATCGCCCACAGAGCAGAATCTTCTTCGACCACGCAGATCATGGCCTTGTCACGCGCGGGATCAGAGCAGGTGGCACAGGGGTCCTGCGTCGAAAGCGCACCGCAGATATGACAGGAGGTGACGCGCTCGGCGGCGTCCTGCATGGCCGAGGTCAGGGGTATCAGCAACTGCTCGCGCTTTTTGAGCAGGGCCAGCGCCGCGCGCCGCGCCGAACGCGGCCCCAACCCCGGCAGCTTGGACAAAAGCGCCATCAGACGTTCGATTTCAGGTCCGGCGCCAGAGGCCATGAACACTCACCTTACACAATTCGCTCTTAGGCGGCGAAAAGCCTTAGCGGACGAGAAACGCAGCGCAGCGTACTTGAGCAGCGTATCGCAGACCGATGAGGTTTTGCAGCCCTTCAGAGCGGATTGTCAAAACAGTTTCGGCATCGGCATATTGCCGAACGGCCCCGCCGCTTCCTTCATCAGGCGCGACGATTCCTCATCCAGCTTCTTACGCGCATCGGCGTGAGCCGCGACGATCAGGTCGGCCAGCACCTCGCCTTCGTCGGCATTGAGCAGGCTGGGATCGATATGCAGACGCGTCAGCGTACCCGCGCCCTGAAGATCAACACGGACCAGACCGGCACCGGCTTCACCGGAGACCACGACCTGATTCATCTTTTCCTGCGCTTCGGTGAACTTTTGCTGCACGGCCTGGGCCTGCTTCATCAGAGCGTTCAAGTCCATATCAGTCGTCGTCCTTCTCACTGAGTTCGTCGCGGTTTTCGGTCATTGGCGCATCAGGCGTCGTGGCGGCCACCGGCTTCGGTTTGGGGCGGAAGCTGAGGATTTCGACGCCCGGAAAGGCGTTCATCAGGCCCGAGATAAATGGGTCACCCTTCAGCTTTTGCAAGGCTTCGGCCTTTTCGCGCATTTCGCGCTCACGATAGGTTTCGGCCCCGCCGCCGCCTTCGGTAGCAATCAGCCAGCGCTGCCCCGTCCATTCCTTCAGGCGCGCCGACAGCTTGCGCACCAGATCGATCGGCGCATGCGGCGCGGGCTCAAACGTAATCGCGCCCGAGCGGAAACTGATCAGCTTCACATAGCGTTCGACATCGACACGCAGGCCGATGTCGCGTTTCTCAGAGATGAGGGCCAGCACGTCCTCAAAGCTGTTCAACTGCACCTGAGGCTGGGCATTGGCGTGGGCCTGAGGGCGCAGCATGGCCGCCTGCGCGCTGATCCCGCCGCCCGGGGCTCCGCCCGGTCCATTCGCCGGGCCGCCGTCCAGCAGGTTTTCACCATTCTGAAGCCGCTTGAGCAGGCTTTCCGGTCCCGGCAGGTCAGAAGCATAGCAAAAGCGCACCAGCGCCATTTCGGTGGCCGCCGCCGGATCAGGCGCGCGGCGGATTTCCTCGAATGCCTTAAGCATCAGGGTCCACAGCCGCGACAGGGTTCCCGCCGACAACTGCGCCCCCAGAGCGGCAACGCGCTGCGCCGGCTCCTTGGGCAGGCGCGTGGCCTCGGCCCCCAGCACCTTGGCCACAGAGACGGCATGGCAATATTCGAGCAGGTCGCCCATGATCTGCGACGGATCGGCACCGAAACCGTACAAGGTGCGGAAGGCCAGCAGAGCCTCCGGCATCTGACCGGAAATGATATTCTCGAACAGGCCCAGAGTCGCCGACCGGTCAGCCAGCCCCAGCATGTCGCGCACCACTTCGGCGGAGACGCTCTGCCCCTCCTCGGCCTGCACCAGCGCCTGATCGAGTAGCGACAGGGAATCGCGCACCGAACCTTCGGCGGCACGGGCGATCAGGGCCAGTGCGTCGGGCTCGATCTGCGCGCCTTCGAGGCGACATATCTTTTCGAGGTGCGGCGTAAGGGTTTCCGGCTCGACGCGGCGCAGGTCGAAACGCTGACACCGCGACAGGATGGTCACCGGCACCTTGCGGATTTCGGTGGTGGCGAAGATGAACTTGGCGTGGGGCGGCGGCTCTTCCAGCGTCTTCAGGAGGGCGTTGAACGCTCCGGTCGACAGCATGTGCACTTCGTCGATCACATAGACCTTATAGCGGGCTTCGACCGGCGCATAACGCACACTTTCCAGCAGTTCGCGCATGGCATCGACGCCCGTGCGCGAAGCCGCATCGAGTTCCAGCACGTCGATATGGCGACCTTCGATGATCGCCTGACAGTGATAACCGAAGGTCGACAGGTCGACGCTCGGTCCCTTTACCGTGTCGGATTCGTAGTTGAGCGCCCGCGCCAGAAGGCGGGCGGTCGTCGTCTTGCCGACGCCGCGTACACCGGTCAGCATGAAGGCATGGGCGATGCGGCCCGTGGCAAAGGCGTTGGACAGGGTGCGCACCATCGCCTCCTGCCCGATCAGGTCCTCAAACGTGCGCGGGCGATACTTGCGCGCCAGAACCGTGTAGGCCGCGTCCTTTTTCACAGGCGCGGGCGCGGCGCTGCCACCGAACATATCATCGGTGTTTTCATCGCGCTCGGTGGCGAAAGGATCGCCAGTCTCTGAAGATTCGGGATGGTCGGACATAGGCCCGTTATAGCGCCAAACGCGCCTTTGGCGAGTCGGAAAGCGTCAGGCATCTCCGGCACGAAGGGCCAGTTGTGGACGGCTTAACAGATGTCGGGGGTTGGGTGAGACCGCGCGACCCGAAGGTGAATTCGTTGTGGCTGCTGCCTTCCGGCCCTGACCAGATTGGCGAGGCCTTCGCCCGCGCGATCTCGCCCGCTATATGCGGATTCCCCGCTGCGATTGCAAGGGCTTATTTAAAGGCCTCGAGGCCGACGCGCAGACGAAGCCCCACCACCAGCGCATCCTCCGCCTGCGGATCACCGGCCGGGTGGCGGATATACTGCACGTCGGGCTGAAGGCTCAGGCCGTCACGCACGGCGTAGCGATAGCTGAGTTCATAGGTTACCTCCGGCGTGAGATCGACGCCCACCGCCTGCGCATAGGGGGCACCAAAATCGGCATGGGCGATAGCAAAACCCACGGCATCGGAGTCGCGCCCTGCCCATGGTCCGGTCCACACCACGCCGCCCCCCAGATAGGTCTCGATGGCCTGAATGTCGGCATTGGCCTTACCCGCCCGCAGCCAGCCGGACACGCCGCGATCGCTTTCCGCGTCGGGGCGATAAAAATCGTACTTCACCTGCGCGTAATACCCGCTGTTGCCATTGGTCAGGCCCGTGCCGTCCAGACGCTCAGCCTTCGCCGTATAGGTCCACGCCCCCAGTTTAACATAGCCGCGCCCGAAATCCTGCTCGGCTTCGGCTATCCAGTGCGCGCCGTCACCATCGCCCAGCCTGATGCCGACAAAGCTGCTCTGGTGCGCCGGGTCGCCCGCCACGCCGTCGAACACGCCTGCCCGAAGCCGCAGGGTGTCGGTGGCGCGCCAATCTCCGGTAAGGCCCACGGTCGCAAAGGGGAAGATCGACGGCCCCGACTGCGAATAGTCCGGACCTATGCCGTGCGAGGCATTGAGGAACAAGGCCCCCGCTTCCTGCACGTCGAAAATGCCATTGAGATTGATCAGCCCGCCGGTCAGCGACCAGCGGTCATTGTCCGCCGTCCGTCGCACCCAGGCTTCGAACAGACGCACGCCCTTCGGCGCATCGATATTCGACACCACCTGCGCATCGCCGCTATAGCCTTCGGAAAATCCACCCCCGGCATCGGCCAGCACATAGGCGAAGGCATCCCAGCCGCCCTTGCCTTCCCACGCCGCCGACAGGTCGAGATTGCCCATCGTCCGTGTGCCTTCGCGCAGGCCCCCGCTGTGATTGCGCAA
>JASGGL010000169.1:0-6304 GCA_047605065.1 Asticcacaulis sp. | reverse complement strand
CGGCGGCGATGAACCTGCCGCTGTCGATCTTTTATCAGACCATCACCGGCGACTTTCCCGACCTCGAAGGCATTGTCGGTACGGTGCAATCCGACACCGACATCTTCCTGAGGCCCGACTTCCGCACGCTGGCCGCTGTACCGTGGGCTACCGACCCGACGGCTCAGATCATCCACGACGCCTTCCACCCCGATGGCCGTCCGGTGGAGGAGAGCCCGCGTCAGGTGCTGCGCCGGATCATCGGGCTTTATCACGAAAAGGGCTGGAACCCCGTCATCGCGCCGGAGCTGGAATTCTATCTCGTCGAGAAAAACATCGACCCCGACTACGCGCTCAAGCCGCCGGTGGGCCGGTCGGGCCGCCCGGAAACGGGACGTCAGGGCTATTCTATCTCGGCGGTCAACGAATTCGACGGTCTGTTCGAGGACATGTACGAATATTCGGAGGCACAGGGGCTGGAGATCGACACCCTGATCCACGAATCCGGCGTCGCCCAGATGGAGATCAACCTGCGCCACGGCGATCCGCTGGAACTGGCCGATCAGGTGTTCATGTTCAAGCGCACCATCAAGGAAACGGCGCTGGAACACGACATCTACGCCACCTTCATGGCCAAGCCCATGGCTTTGGAACCCGGTTCGGCCATGCACATCCACCAGTCGGTGGTCGACCCGAAGACGGGCAAAAACCTGTTTTCCGATCCAAAGACCGGCGAGCCGACCGATCTGTTCTTCAGCTTCATCGCCGGTCAGCAGACCTATATGCCCGCCGCCGTGTCGCTGCTGGCCCCCTATGTCAACTCCTACCGCCGCCTGTCCAAGGGGTCGGGCGCGCCGGTCAACACCCACTGGGGCTTCGATAACCGCACGGCGGGCCTGCGGGTGCCGCCGTCGGATGCCGACAACCGCCGCCTGGAAAACCGCCTGCCCTCATCGGACGCCAATCCTTATCTGGCCATCGCCGCGGTTCTGGCCTGCGGTTATCTGGGCATGACGGAAGGGCTTAAGCCCAGCGCGCCGGTCGACACGGACGTTTCCAACGATTCTTCGGCGGAACTGCCCTATTCGCTCATTCAGGCGGTGATCAAGCTGGAGCGTTCCGAGGCCCTGTCGCGCATTCTGAGCCCCGCCTTCGTTACCGCCTATGCCCGCGTCAAACACCACGAGTATGAAACCTTCATGCGCACCATCAGCCCGTGGGAACGCGAATTCCTGCTGCTGAATGTGTAATCGCCAGCCACCCTCTCCCTCAGGGGAGAGGGGGAGCCGTGAATGAGCACCGCCCCCAAAACAGCCAAAAACACCGGCCACCCCGAAGGCTCATGGTACGCCGATACGACGACGCGCCTGAACCTGTCTGCCTTTGACGGCGACGGGGACACCGATGTCGCCATTATCGGCGGCGGCTATACCGGGCTGGGGGCCGCGCTGGAACTGGCCGCACAGGGCGTGTCCGTCACCCTGCTCGAAGCGGCTGAAATCGGTTCGGGCGCTTCGGGCCGCAATGGCGGCCAGACCCATACGGGCCAGCGCGTCGATCCCGAAACGCTTGAGGAACAACTGGGGGCCGACGCCGCCCGCGAACTGTGGGATATGGCCGAGGCGGCAAAGACGCACCTCAACAACCTGATCGCCACCCACGGAATCGACTGCGAACAGCGCGCAGGCCTGATCCACGCCTGGCATCGCCCACGCTTCGAAACCGAAGACCGCGCCTATGCCGACTTCGTTTTCCAGCGCTACGGCTACGACCGGCTGCGTTTCCTAACCGCGGCCGAAACAGCGGAGGAACTGGGGACCGGCATCTATCACGGCGGGCTTTACGATGCCGGCGGTGGCCATCTGCACCCGCTGAAACTCGCGCAGGGCATGGCGCGGGCCGCTATCGCCGCCGGGGCGCAGGTCCATGAGCACAGCCGCGTGACACGCTATGAAGCGACGCCCGATGGCGCGCGCCTTTATCTGGACAACGGCGCAACCCTGCGCTGCCGTAAGCTGCTGATCTGCGGCAATGGCTATATGCAGGGCCTTGACGCGAAGGTCGACGCCCACGTCCTGCCGATCAACAACTTCATCCTGACCACGGCTCCCCTGCCGGACAATACCGTCCTGCCGCACGGCCCCGCCGCCGCCGACTCGCGCTTCGTCGTCAACTACTGGCGCAAGACACCGGACAACCGGCTGCTGTTCGGAGGAGGCGAAAACTATACCCCGTGGTTTCCGAAAGACATAAAAGCCTTTGTCCGGCGTAACCTGCTGAAGGTCTACCCGCAACTCGACAAGATCGAGATCACCCACGGCTGGGGCGGGACTCTGGCCATTACCCTCAGCCGCGCACCCTTTGTGCGCAGGCTCACACCCAACGTCTTCGTCAGTGCCGGTTACAGCGGTCAGGGCGTCGTGCTGGCCCCCTATTTCGGGAAACTTCTGGCACTGGCGGCCACCGGTAACCCCGCACAGGTCGCACTTTTGTCGCGCCTCAAAACCCCGCCGTTTCCCGGTGGCCGCTGGCTGCGTACGCCCGCCATGATTGCCGGTTTGAGCTGGTACGCGCTGCGCGACAAGCTTTAAGTATTTGTGATCACACGATTAATTTTTGTTTCCCGCGCATCGATTGCCGTTGCCGCTGATACCGGAACGTGTCTTTTGGGAAACATTTTAAAACGTATACCTCATTTTTGTACAGAAATTTATAGCGCCGCCTTGTGGTTAAGGTCGCATTAGGATTCAAGCGCGCTCAGATTATTGCGCGCCGCACAAAAAAGTTTCCGCACATCAGCGGCCGGGCAGTTTGCGTACCCCCCTCCCTTGTCCTCCCTCCCGCTCGTACGCCCCTCCCCCTCAGGCGTTGCGCGCTTCGATACCTGCCGTCAGAAAGCCTCCCTCCCCCATGTCTTCTGCCACCATCACCCTGTCCGATATCCTGGCCCAGACCAGTCGCGCCAAGGCCATCACCTCCGCCAAGGTCAAGGATATCCGCACCGTCACCTCAAAACTGCGCATACTGGCGCTCAACGCCCTGATCGAGGCCAAGCACGCCGGCGAAAAAGGCGCGGGCTTTTCGGTCGTCGCCGACGAGGTGCGCGCCATCTCTGCAGAAGTCGAAGGCCTTGCCCGCGACCTCAGTCACGAGATCGTCAATCTCGACACCCTGACGCAGGACATGGCCTCGGCCACGCAAGGCGCGCGTCTGACCGATCTGGCGCTCAACGCCATCGAACTGATCGACCGTAATCTTTATGAGCGCACCTGCGACGTGCGCTGGTGGGCCACCGACTCCGCCCTGTGGCAGGCGCTCACGGCCGCCACGCCCGACTCCCTCAACTACGCTGCGCGTCGCTTAGGCGTGATCCTCGACTCCTATACCGTCTATCTGGACCTGTGGCTGTGCACACCGGACGGGCGCATCATCGCCAATGGCCGCCCTGACCGCTATCACGTACAGGGCCAGAGTGTTCAGTCCCGCGACTGGTTCAACCGCGCCCTGACCTTACGCAGCGGGCAGGATTTCGCCGTCGCCGACATTACGACCGAACCCCTGCTGGGCAATGCGCAGGTCGCCACCTACGCCACCGGCGTACGCCGGGACGGCGACCCTGCCGGAGAACTGCTCGGTATACTGGGCATCCAGTTCGACTGGCACCCTCAGGCCAAAGGCATCACCGAGGGCGCGCGTTTGTCCGACGAAGAACGCAGCCGCACGCGTGTCCTGCTGGTTGATGCCTCCGGGCTGGTCATCGCCGCTTCGGACGGCAAGGGCATATTGAGCGAGCGGCTGCGTATCGATAGTGGCGGGCGCGCGTCGGGGCATTATGTCGATTCCTTCACCGGAAATCTAATCGCTTTCCACCGCACGCCCGGCTACGAAACCTATGCGGGCCTTGGGTGGTATGGGGTTATTTTACAATCTGCGGCGCAAATATAACGAAGGTATTGAAAATTCCCGCCCTATTTCTGTGGAAATAATGCTCATATTACCGTTGGTCTGACTTGAAACGATTTCAAAAGTCGAGTCCTCTTCACCGCACCGCAGCAAGGGGGAGTGATTCGTGGAAACGGACGTCACGGTGGGTGAAGAGGTATCGGTCAACGACATCATCGCGCGTACGGTGCGGGCGCGCGATCTGACCGAACATAAGGTCCGTGACATCCGTCAGGTCACCAGCACCCTGCGCATTCTGGCGCTCAATGCCCTGATCGAGGCCCGTCGCGCCGGTGAGATGGGCGCGGGCTTCGGCGTCGTCGCCGACGAGGTGCGCAATATCTCCACTCAGGTCGAAGGCCTGTCGATGTCGCTGGCCTCGGAGCTTGGCGGTGAAATCGGCGCGCTCGAAAAACTGGCCAAGGACATGGCGCTTCAGGCGCAAGGCTCGCGCCTGACCGATCTGGCGCTCAACGCCATCGAACTGATCGATCGCAACCTTTATGAGCGGACCTGCGACGTGCGCTGGTGGGCCACCGACTCGGCCATCTGGGAAGCCGCCGCCAACCCGCTTCATGACGCCTGCGCCTTCGCCGCCTCGCGGCTGGGGGTCATACTGGACGCCTATACGGTCTATCTGGATCTGTGGCTGTGCGATCTCGATGGCCGCATCATCGCTTCCGGGCGTCCCGACCGCTTTGCCACCACGGGCCAGAGCGCGGCCTCGCGCGAATGGTTCCGCAAAGCCCTGAGCCTCAGCAGCGGCAATGACTTCGCCGTCGCCGACATCCTCAGCGAGCCCCTGCTCAGGGGCGCGCAGGTCGCCTCCTACGCCACGGGTGTACGCGCCGGGGGCCGCGCCGATGGCGAGCTTCTGGGCGTTCTCGGCATCCATTTCGACTGGCAGCCTCAGGCGGAAACCATCGTCCGCGGCGTACGCCTGTCCGACCATGAAAAGGCGCGGACCCGAGTCCTGCTCACCGACGCCTCCGGCCTGATCATTGCCTCGTCCGACGGGCGCGGCGCCCTGAGCGAACGCATCGCGCTCGATACGCGCGGCCGCGTCTCCGGCCACTATATCGACCGCTCCGACCGGCTGGTCGCCTTCCACCGCACCCCCGGCTACGAGACCTATGACGGCCTCGGCTGGTACGGCGTGATCATTCAGGAGTCTTAGGCAGGAATCCTAGGCAGGAGTCTCAGGGAGGGGCTTTAGGCCGCCGCCTCCCAGAAACGGAAGCGGTCCAGCGCCGGATAGGCCCCGCCCAGATCGAGGCTGAGCGCCGAGGCGACGCCGTTCATCAGGCCGTAGATGATCGGAAACCCGAAGAAGAAGATAACAACCAGCGCCAGCAGGCTGATCCACGGCATGCGCTCAAGTTGCTCGGCCATACCGCGCAGGGGCTGAGGCAAAAGCGGCGTCAGCACACCGAACCCGTCGAAGCCGGGAACGGGCAGCAGGTTGAGCACAAAGGCCATCAGGTTGAAGAAGGCCAGCAGAACCAGAGCCTGAGTGAAAACCTCCGGTGCGCCACCCGCTATCGCCGCTTGCGCCCCCGCATAGACAAGCAGCGCATAGACCAGGCTCATTACCGGCCCGGCCAGCGAAATCAGCGACGATTGCCAGCGATGCCGGATCAGGTCGGGCCGGATCATCACCGCCGCCCCCGGAAGGGCGATGCCGCCCAGCACAAGGATGATGACCGGCAGAATGATGCTGTTCGGACCGTGCACATAGACGCCGGGGTCCAGCGTCAGATAACCGCGCTGACGGACCGTATAATCCCCCGACAGCGCCGCCGAAGCCGCATGGCCGAACTCATGCAGGCAAAGTCCCACCACCCAGCCGAACAGCACGAAGCCGAAGGTGGCGATACCCGCCACTTCCGGCTGGGCATAGAGGACCAGTCCCGACGCCGCGAACAGGGCCAGCAGGACGATAAAGTTGAGAGGCGTCGGCGGTTTGGACGGCCGCGCAGCAGGGGTCGGCTCCATCGGCGTCAGTTATTACCGCCGATCAGGTCGCCCAGCCCGCCAAGGACCGAGCCTTCGCCGCGGTTCGGGCCTGCGCCCTGCGCCGCCGCCAGCACACGCCCGGCCAGACGCGAGAACGGCAGGGACTGCACCCACACCTTACCCGGCCCGGTCAGTTGCGCAAAGAAGACGCCTTCGCCACCGAAAATCATCGACTTGACGCCGCCGGCCTGAACGAGGTCGAAATCGACCGTCTCGGTAAAGGCCGCCACGCAGCCTGTATCGATATGAAGCTGCTCACCCGGCGCCAGCGTGCGCTCGATCACCGCGCCACCGAACTGCACGAAGACCCAACCGTCGCCTTCCAGCTTCTGCATGATGAAGCCTTCGCCGCCGAACAGACCGGTCA
>JASGGL010000168.1:0-6317 GCA_047605065.1 Asticcacaulis sp. | reverse complement strand
GCTGGTGCTCATGCAGGACCGCCCGGCCAGTGTGGGGCAGGCGGCCTATGGGGAAACGGCAGAGGCCGCGGCGGCACCCGTACCGGTCGCGGTGACGCCCTTCGGCGCGCTGAAAGAGGCGGCGGGCAGCAAGACTTTCTGGGTCCTGTTCTTCACCTTCTTCATCTGCGGGGCATCGACCAATGGCCTGATCCAGACCCACTTCGTCTCCTTCTGCGGCGACTATGGCATGACGGCGGTGACGGCGGCTTCGGTGCTGGCGCTGATGGGTGTATTCGACCTGTTCGGCACGGTGGGGTCGGGCTGGTTGTCGGACCGCTATGATCCGCGCTGGCTGTTGTTCGTCTATTACGGCTTGCGCGGTGTGGCGCTGCTGTTCCTGCCGGAATCGACCTTCACCATACTGGGGCTGACGCCGTTCGCCATCTTCTACGGCCTCGACTGGATCGCCACCGTGCCGCCGACGCTCAAGCTGACGGCGCAGCGGTTCGGGCGTGAGAAGGCGGGGGTGGTCTTCGGCTGGATCTTCGCGGGGCATCAGCTCGGCGCTGCTTCGATCGCCTTCTTCGCCGGCTGGGTGCGTACGGCCTATGCCAGCTATGTCTACGCCCTGTTTATCGCCGGAGGCCTGTGCCTGATTGCGGCGGTGCTGTCGCTGATGGCATCGAAACCGCGCGCGACCACCGCTTAAATTTATCTATGCAAATAATACAATAAGCCCATGATATAATTATAAAATTATATCATGGGCTTATGTGATGCATGAATATGGGTCAGAACTTGAACCCGGTACGCAAAGTCATGCTATAGTTACTGTATTCACTATATTTTTCACCTTCGGCTTCAAGTGAAATATAACCATATTCGTTGCCGGCCGAAACGCGCAGGCCCAGCACCGGTGAGCCGCCTTTCAGGTCGCCGCCGGACAGGACGAAATCCGACCCGCCGCTGAAGCGCGCGACCGTATCGCTGACGTCGACGGAGAAGTTGTTCTTGTAGCCGACCCAGACCTCGGGCTGGACCAGAGCGCGTTTATCGTTACGCCCGAAGCTCAGCAGGGCGCTGGCTGTGGCGATGTGGCTTTCGCGCTCATCGACGCTGAGGTCGAAGGCCGTGCCGCCGCCGCTTTCTTCGCGGCCATCTTCCTTGAGCGCATAGTAGTCGACCGAGACCAGCGGTTTGACGCTGATCGGACCGAGCGCGGCGCGATAGGAGGCCCCGGTGCTGCCCGACAGGCTGATGCCGTTCCACTTGGCGCTGGCCGTCAGGGTGTTGGACGCTCCGACCATCTGGCGCTCGGTGCGGAAGAAGGCGCGTCCGGCCCCGGCACTGGCCCAGGCCTTCAGGCCGCCGCTGTCCAGACGCCAGTAGCCGCCGACGGTGAAATCAGCCGCCGAGGATGTTTCGTAGGCGGTGGCGTAGCTGTCCTTTGGCGTGGCGGCGGTGTAGTTGACGTAGAGGCCCGCCGCCTGCCCATAGCCCAGACCGCGCTCGATCGCGCCGCCGAAGCTGAAGCCGGTCGTCTCGAAGCCCAGGGTCTGGCCACGGTCGCGGCTGAGGACATAGCCGTGTTCCATCAGCCAGTAATGGCTTTCACCGGCCTGAGGCAGGATGGATTGCTTCTCGATGGCGCGGGTTGTCGCTTCGCGGCCGCGCGACAGGGACAGCAGGTTCTCACCCGAAAAGTCGGGCAGGAAGGCGGCGTAGGTCTTGATGAAGTCCGACTCGGTCGTGGGCGACAGCAGGGTCGAGGTGGTGTCGGTATCGGTGCTGGCGGCCGTCAGAACCGCGCCGAGCGCGCCGTATTCGTTGCTGGTCAGGCCGGATTCCGACTGGGTACGCAGGCGGAAGTCGGCATAGAGGTTGCTGCCGTCGCTATTGGTCGCCAGATTGGCCTTATAAAGCCACGGCACCTTCTCTTCCATGTCTTCAAGATCGAGCGAGCCATAGTCGATATTGCTGCCGGTCAGGAGGGTGAAGCGCGTCGGCGACTGGATGATCGCATCCAGAGTCAGGTAGATGGCCGCGCCATCATCGAAGACGGTCGTGCCGCTGTTGGTGATGGGCGCGGTCGTCGGATTGGCGGTTTCCAGCACCATGATCAGCGAGGATTCGCTGCCCAGATGCAGAGAGGTCAGGTTGAGGCGCGTACCGGTCAGCAGCGACAGGCTGCCGTACTCGATGTCGGCCGCCACCGTGCCTGTACCGGTCAGTTTGCCGATGACCACGCCGCCATCGTCGATCGTCAGGCTGTTGGCGCCTGCGCCGAAATCGACATTGCCGTAGATATAGCCGCCCGAAAGGCTGATGCTGTCGTCGCCGCTGCCCAGCTTGATATCGCCGGAGACGTAGGGGGCGGCGTAGTCATCGTCGTCGGGATATTCGTCGACGATGCTGATATTGGTGGCGACCGTGTTGCTGCTGAGGTCGATGGCGACGGGGCGGTTGACCGCCGTGTCGGTGACATCGTCCTCGTCTTCGTCGCCGGGGGTGATGGAGGCGGAAATGCCGCCGCTGATGACCAGCGAGGTCAGGGTGTTCGACTGGTCGCGCAGGGCCGTTGCATTGGCCGTCGTGCCATAACCCGCTGCGGTCAGAAGACCGCCGGTGCCGATGGTCAGGGTCGGCAGATAGGCCCCGGCGTCGATGTCGATGCCGTAGGCGGTATTCGAGTTGGTGGTCGTGACGGTGCCGACGATGCTGCCGGTCAGGTCGAAACGCGGAACCACCGACAGGGACGCCAGCCGGAAGGCGGTGGCGTCCGCCTCATAGGCGGCGGCGCTGGCCGTGCCGGAGACGCCGATACCGCCGGGCAGGTCGACCGTATAGCCCGTGCCGCCGATCTGAACGCCGGTGGCGGTGACGCCGTCATAGATACCCGCCGAACTGACCGTGCCGCGCAGGTCGAGGCTGTAGGTGCGCTCGGCCCAGTCTTCGGTGGCGCTGTCATTATAGCTGAGGGCGCTCAGCGTGATGGCCTTGGAGTCCGAGCCGATAAGCAGGGCCGGGGCCGAGCCATACTGGGTGATGGCGGCGGTCGTTTCGTCGGCATCGTCGATGCCGTTGCCGTTTTCGTCGTCATTATCGTCGTCTTCGCCGGTAACCGCCGCGCTGATCAGCACGCCGCCGGTGACGTCACCGGCGATGCGCACGGCGGATTTCGACTGATAGAGGTCGTCGGCGTCGAGCAGGTCGATATAGTCGTCGCTGATCGAGGTATAGCGGTAACCGGTCGAGGTCACGCTGGCGCCGATGACCAGCGCGCCGTCGATGGTGGCGGGCAGTTCGATCGCTGTCGCATTGAGGCCCTGCGCGGTCACCGAGCCGCGGATGTGGACCAGACCGGTCTGGGTGCCGTAAAGGCCGATGCCGACCGTGTCGTCGCCCAGCACGCTGATGCTGCCGTTGAAACTGAAGTCGCCCGTCTGGCCGTCGCGGAACACGATGCCGCCCGACTGATTGCCATGGACGGTGATGGTGGCGTCGATATCGGCGTCGCCGGTGATCAGGCCGGTGGCGAGGATGCCATAGCGGCCCGTACCTTCGGCGAAGGGGCCGTCGACGATATCGTCATCGTCCTCATCTTCGGCCGTATAGTCGTCGGTGACGGTGATGGTGCCGGAAATATCGAGCGTGGTCGTGCGTGGCCCGTCGATCAGAATGCCGATGGTGCCGCTTTCGGAGCCGGACATTTCCAGCGTGCCGTTCAGGATCAGGCTGTTGTCGGAATCGAGCGTGACGGCGGTGCCGCTGGTCAGGGTGATCGAGCCGTCGGAGGTGATGTCGAGATCGTCCGATGCCCCCGAAGCGGCGGTCGAGCTTTTGACCGGTGCGGTCGTCGCCGTGGAAATCGTCGTGGTGGCCAGCGCCGGAGCGGCAGCAAATATAAGGCCAAGGGCCGTGGCGGCCATGAGGAGAGAGCGGCGGGGTTGGCGCATGATCGACCTTTGCAGGGAAACGTATCGTCATGGACCTAAAGAGCCGCTGCGGCGGCAGGAGGGCCTTAAAATTGCGGCCCGGTTGCATTGTAACGCAGGCGCAACAGAGGGTTTGCGGCCCGTTAGCCTGTCCGGTCGGTCTGCGCCGTCAGCTAATCCAGCTCATGAGGCATTCGCCTTCCAGCCGCCATTGCCCGGACAGATGGCTGTAGATACAGATCGAGCCTGAGCCGCCTTCATTCAGATGGCCGGTCTCAAGGACGGCGCGGGTGCGAAAGAGGCTGTACTGCGGGCGGGTGACATAGGCCGTGCGGTAGGCGAACACGGACGCTTCGGGCGACAGTCTGCGTTCCTGAGAAAGGATAAGGGGATCGGTGTAGAGGATGCCCTCGTCGGAGGTGGGCTCGGCAACATGTATCAGTCCCTGCTCTGAGGCATAGCAGTTGGTGCCTCCGTTGACGTTCAGATACAGTCGACCGTCGTCTCTGGCTCCCAGTCCGTCATACAGTGCCTGTGCCATCAGGGCGCAATCGTCCAGCGGAATGGCCTGCGGGTAAAGCAGGTCGAAGGCGTAATCGGGGGCGTATTTGCGGGTATCGGCTTCGCAGGTTTTGCGATCTTCGGGCGTATAGCTGCCGCCGCAGACATATTCGAGATAGGCCGGCGGCAGGGTGAGGGCGTGCCATTGCGCTTCCTGCGCCGGACTCAGGCGGTCGCGCCCCGGTACATACCAGATCCCGATGGCCATAAAGCCGACAATCGTGATCAGCGCAGAGACAAGGATGAGGCCTCGTTTCCAGATCTTTTTCATGAGGCGGTTGTGGACTGCGCCTTCTTCGCCGCCCGAAAGACGCGCCAGATACCGCTGACGACGAACACGGCAGCCAGACCCCATGCGCCGAACAGCAGGATGAGGTCGAGGGTCGAGACAAAGACGTCGCCGCCTTCTATGCCCATGGGGTGAATGAAACCGCGTACCGGGTCAGGCGTTACCGGGCGCTGCGGAAAGACCACGGACAAAAGGTAGATAAAGCCGCCGATGCACGGCAATGCCCCCAGATTGTGCGGCCAGATGATGCGGAACACCTGATTGAACGGCAGCGTCATATTGCGCTGAGCGCCGAAATTGAAATCCACCATGCCTTTTCCTCCCTCAGGCACGCAACCAAGCATGAGGACAGGAGGTGGTGCAACCCCCTATATGCGCCTGTCTGTGTACGGATTAAAGGCCATCAGGGCGCGATGGATCAGCTCCAGATGATGAAAACACGCCACCCATGCCGCGCTTTCGGCCTGCAGCCGGGGGTAGTCGGGCGGGGTGTCCGCGCCTTCGGGCATGTTGAGCGGATCGCCTCTGGCCATGGTGGCGCAGACGGCGGCCAGGGCTTCGACGCGTACGGTCAGGCTGTCCGGCGGCGGGGTGTCGGCGCGTTTCAGCGTGGCATTGAGGTTGTCGACGAACAGGACGCTGGCGGCATAGAGGCGGATGGCATGGCGGTCGTAGCGGGCGGCCATGTCGCGTACCTCACGGGCGACGAAACGGCCGCGTACCGACCATCGGGCATTGTCGCGGGCATTGGAGATGCTGGTGTTCATGCTGAGGATGCTGCGGTGGGCGTCCGACAGGGCCATCAGTGCCTTTTCCGAGCCCTGAGGGTCGCGGGCTTTTAAGGCGTCATGCGCGGTTTCAAAGGCGCTGGCCAGCGTGCCGAGCAGGCCGCGCGCGGCGGCGTCCACCTCGCTGACCGGATTGGGGGTCATCAGCACCTGACTGAAGGTCAGGCCGACGCCTGCCCCGATCAGGACGTCAAGCATACGCACTTCACCGGCGGTTTCCGGGCCGATGATGACGACCAGAAGCGCCGAGGTCGCCGCCTGAATCGGCACCACCACCGGCAGGCCATAGGCCACCGCCACCATCATGGCCACGAAAGGGGCCAGAGCTAGCCGCAACCAGTACAGGCTGTCGGGCAGATAGAGCGTCAGGTCGCCGATGAAGATGCCGGTCGCCACCCCGATCAGGATGTTGACCGCCTGACGGGCGTGGCTGGGCAGGCCGGGAGCCAGACAGATAATGGCCCCGATCGAGGCAAACAGCGGCAGTTCATGCCCTAGCAACGTGCGGGCCAGAAACCATGCCAGTGCCGCGGCCAGCGCCGAAGCCAGAGCGTCGCGCCAGGCTCTTCGCCAGCGGACCGGAGCCTGCGCCACCTCGCGCGACAGTCGTGATCCAATCCGGGTGAAATTGAGTTGGGCGAAATCGGGCAGGGCAGGGCGTATCATGGCGGGTATTGAACGGGGCGGGGCGTAAAAAGGCAATCTAAAAGCGTTTGCCGATACCCGCCACCCTAACCGCGCGATGGGCTCTCTTGAAAGCGG
>JASGGL010000167.1:0-6352 GCA_047605065.1 Asticcacaulis sp. | reverse complement strand
TATCATAAGCCCGTTGGTCTGATGACCACCCATCAGGACCCGCAGGGCCGCCCGACCGTATTCAATTCGCTGCCGGAAGAACTGCCGCGCGTGATTTCCGTCGGCCGCCTCGACGTCAATTCCGAAGGCCTGCTGCTGCTGACCAATGACGGTGAGCTGGCGCGCGCGCTGGAACTGCCGACGACCGGCTGGACGCGCGTGTACCGTGTGCGGGCTCTGGGCCGCACCACGCAGGAAAAGCTCGATACGCTGAAGGACGGCGTGACCGTCGAAGGTGTGCAGTACGGCGCGATCGAAGCCAAACTCGACAAGGCGCAGGAAAAGGCCGATGGCCGCGCCAATCTGTGGATCACGGTGTCGCTCAACGAAGGCAAGAACCGCGAAGTCCGCAAGGTGCTGGACTCTCTGGGCCTGAAGGTCAATCGCCTGATCCGTCTGGCCTATGGTCCGTTCCAACTGGGCGATCTTGAGCCGGGTGAGGTCGAAGAGGTCGGTCCGCGCGTCGTGCGCGAACTGCTCAGCGACAAGATCGATCCGCGCAACCTGCCGCCGGAATTCGAAACCCAGACCCGCTCCCCGATGCGCCTGCGCCGCACCGATGGCGAGGGCGGCGCGCGCACCGGCCGCCGTGGCGGTGGCGAACGCTTTGCCGAACGTCGTGAAGAGCGCGACCGCAAGCCGCTCAGCCGCGACGAAGCCTTCCGCCGCAAGTACGAGGCCAAGGACTTTGGCGACCGTGACTTCGACGAGCGTCCGCGTTTCGAAGGCGACGGTCAGACGCGTGAGCGCCGCCCGGAGCGCGAAGAGCGCGAGTGGAAGCCGCGTTTCGAGCGTGGTGAGCGTCCGGCCCGCGATTTCAAACCGCGTGGCGAAGGCGACTTCAAGCCGCGTGGCGACCGTCCGCAGCGTGATTTCAAACCCCGTGGCGATTTCAAGCCGCGCGGTGAGGGTGACTTCAAGCCCCGTGGTGAACGCAGCTTCGGTGACAAGCCGCGTTTTGATAAGCCCAGAGGCGAGCGTAATTTCGGCGACCGCCCGCAACGTGATTTCAAGCCCCGTGCCGAAGGGGATTTCAAACCCCGCGGTGATCGTCCGCAACGTGACTTTAAACCACGCGGTGAGGGTGATGCCCCGCGTGGTGATTTCAAGCCGCGTTTTGATAAGCCGAGAGGCGAGCGCAACTTCGGTGAGCGCAGCTTCGGCGACCGCCCGCAACGTGATTTCAAGCCCCGCGCCGAAGGGGATTTCAAACCCCGTGGCGACCGCCCGCAGCGTGACTTTAAGCCGCGCGGTGAGGGTGATGCCCCGCGTGGTGATTTCAAGCCGCGTTTTGATAAGCCCAGAGGCGAGCGTAACTTCGGTGACCGCCCGCAACGCGATTTCAAACCGCGTGCGGAAGGTGACTTCAAACCTCGTGGTGATCGCCCGCAGCGTGACTTTAAACCGCGCGGTGAAGGTGATGCCCCGCGTGGCGATTTCAAGCCGCGTGGTGATCGTCCGGCGGGTAAGTCGTTCGGCGGCAAACCCTCTTTTGGTGGTAAGCCGGGCGGTGGTAAGTCTTTCGGGGCGAAACCGGGTGGCTTCAAGCCCGGTGGGCGTCCGGCTGGCAAGCCCTTCGCCGGTAAGGGCGGTCCGCGCAAACCCCGTCCGGAATAAGCCATGCGCATCGTCGGTGGCGAATTCCGGGGGCGCGCCTTAAGCGCCCCTGACGGCCAGAATACCCGCCCGACTTCGGACCGGGCGCGTCAGGCCGTGTTCAATATTCTTGAGCATGCGGAATTCGCTCCGAACCTCAACGGCGCGCGGGTTATGGACGTCTTTGCCGGTTCCGGCGCGCTGGGCCTTGAGGCCATGTCACGCGGCGGGGCCTTTTGTCTGTTCGTCGACACGGACGACGCGGCGCGCGGAGCCATCCGCGACAATGTCGAAGCCTTTGGCCTGTTCGGGGTGACGCGCATCCATCGCCGCGACGCCACGCAACTGGGGGTGCGCCCCGGCCCGACCGCCGAAGCCTTCAATCTCGTCTTCATGGACCCGCCCTATCGCAAAGGGCTGGTCCAGCCCGCACTGGCGGCGCTGCACAGCGGCGGGTGGTTGAGCCCGAATGCACTCGTTGTGGTGGAAATGGCGGCCGATGAGGACCTTTTTGCCACGGACCTGTGGCAGATAATCGACAGCCGCACCTATGGTCCGGCGCAGGTCTTTTTCCTGAAACAAAAAATTCTTACCGATTTTTAATTATCCAAGTCATTGAAAACGAATGGCTTTGCATCGTTTTGTAAAAGCCGTGTGGCGTAATTAACCCATTTTGTAAAAATAGCATATTGACGCGTTTTCGAATGTGTCCCCAATATGTCCTTAACAAGGTGTAAATGCCGTCTGACAGCGGCAAAAGACACCGATGCTCCCTCTGAGGGGCGGGGACTAAACTGTAAAATTGGGGTGATGATTATGACGACCGAAGCACTTAAGCTTGAACCGACCAAAAAGCGCCGTGACGGTTTGCGCGTGGTCCTTATGGCTGGACTTAGCGTTCAGGCGTGGGCCTTCCTGATGGGTGTCGGGATTATTGTTCTCAACGTAACGCGTTGATTTGTTTGCAGCCTGTGGCGTTTGCCGCGGGTTTTTTTATGGCCGTAATGCGGGCATAGGGTTTCAGAGATGCAGGTCAGGGGGACTGATCGGGCATCTCCGTTTCCGGTTACTCTTTACTCTTTTCGGACGCATTCCGGGCCGATGGGGGAGTGGGACAAAAGGGCGGTGCGCCGGGTGGCGGACCGCCCTTTTTGTTGGCGTGAAAAGCGAGGGTTAGAGCGATATGCCAAAAAGTGTAAGCGGTTTTTGGCAAAAATATCGCTATAAAACAAAGAATTAGAGTGGGATGACGATCCCATCTAAAGTCATTCCACTCTGGAGCATGTTTCGTTCGAATTGAACTGCAAACGCACTCTAAATTTTTGTTTCTTCGCATTTTTTAACGCTCAACCGGTGCCCACTTGAGCGAAAAATGCTCTAACGCCGCCCGAACAGCTTTTCGATGTCTTTCAGCTTAAGCTCGACATAGGTCGGGCGACCGTGGTTGCACTGACCCGAATGGGGTGTCGCCTCCATCTGGCGCAACAGGGCGTTCATTTCCGACGCGCTGAGGCGACGCCCGGCGCGCACCGAATTGCGACAGGCCATGTTACCGCAGATTTCCGCCATGCGTTCCTTGAGGATCAGGGCCTGTCCGTTTTCGGCAATATCGTCGGCCAGGTCGCGGATCAGGCCGCTGACGTCGCCATCGCCGATCAGGGCCGGGACTTCGCGCACCAGAATCGTCGCCGGGCCGAAGCTTTCGATCATCAGGCCGAAGCCTTCGAGGTCGTCGCGGCGGGCCATCAGGCGACCGACATCGGCGGGGTCGAGATCGACGATTTCCGGGATGAGCAGGGTCTGGCGGGCGACATTCCCTTCGGCCATCATGGTCTTCATGCGCTCATAGACCAGCCGTTCGTGGGCAGCGTGCTGATCGACGATGACCAGTCCATCCTTCGTCTGGGCGAGGATATAGGTTTCGTGCAGTTGCGCTCTCGCCGCACCCAGAGGATAGGCTTCGAATTCCGGCGGCAGGGGCTGACTGAGCGCGGTCAGATCGACGCCGATTTCCGAGAGACCCGCCTCGGTCTGAGCGGCGCGTTCCATCACCGGCGCGGCTTCAACCCGTGCGGAGGGTGCGAAGGTCAGGTCGGCGTTCCACGCGGGCTGATAGTTCGGATGTGGCTGCTGCGGCGTGGCAAAGGCGCGCGGCTCATAGCCTCCCAAAGCACTGGCCTGCAGGCTGAGGGTCGGTTGCATCGGCGCGCGATAACCCGACGACAGGGCATTGAAGGCATTCAGCGCCTGATCGGCCACGGTGGTGGCGGCACGGTGGCCCGCCGACGCCAGCGCGTGTTTCAGCGCGCCGATGATCAGGCCGCGCACCAGATTAGGGTCACGGAAGCGCACCTCGGCCTTGGCCGGATGGACGTTGACGTCGATATCCTGAGGGTCGGTTTCGACATAAAGCACCGCCATCGGGTGACGGTCGCGGGCGAGGAAATCGGCATAGGCTCCGCGCAGGGCTCCGGTCAGCAGCTTGTCGCGCACCGGGCGGCCATTGACGAACAGGTACTGGTGCTGGGCATTGCCGCGCGAAAAGGTCGGCAGACCGGCATAACCGGTCAGGCGCACATCCTCGCGCTGCTGATCGATCAGCAGGGCGTTGTGGCCGAAATCGTCCCCAAGAAGGGCGGCGAGGCGCTTCAAACGCCCTTCGAAGCCCTTTTCCTCGGGGTAGAGGCGTAAGGAGCGCTTGCCGTCCAGCGTCAGGGAGAAGCCGACATTCTCATGCGCCATGGCCTGACGGCGCACCTCTTCGGTGATGGCCATGTTTTCGGCGCGATCGGTCTTCATGAACTTCAGGCGCGCCGGGGTGGCGTAGAAAAGGTCCTTCAGTTCGACGCGTGTGCCGTGCGGCCGCGAAAAGGCGGCGGGGCGTAAGGGCGACACCGCGCCGGCATCGACGGTGATGGCGATGGCGCCGTCCATATCTCGTGCGCGCGAGGTGATGTCGAGGCGCGCGACCGAGCCCATGGAAGGCAGGGCCTCGCCGCGAAAGCCGAGCGTCTGAATATGCAGCAGGTCCCAGGTGCCGTCCGGCTGCGGTTTCAGCTTGGAGGTAGCATGGCGTTCGACCGCCAGCGGCAGATCGTCTTCGTCCATGCCGCGTCCGTTATCCTCGATCAGAATGCGCGACAGGCCGCCCATATCGGCAAAGATGTCGATCTGGGTCGCGCCCGCGTCGATGGCGTTTTCCACCAGTTCCTTGATGGCCGAAGCCGGGCGTTCGACCACCTCACCGGCGGCGATGCGGTTGATGGTGTCCTGAGGGAGTCGGGTAATGAAACTCATGAGTCTAATTTAGAGCATGCCGCGAAAAAGTGGAAACCGGTTTTTCGCATCAGGCATGCGCCCCTAAGGAATCCAGACCACACTAGGTTTCCGTCAAAATGCAGTGTGGTCTGGATGAGTCCGGGGCGGGCGGCAATGAGGGGAGGGGAATTCAGCGCCGGAATCAAAAAGGACCGCCCGATGGGCAGCCCTTTGAATGTCTGATTGTGCTGAGGTTTACAGGCCCGGCAGCTTGAAGGATTTTTCCTTCTTCTGCTCGATGACCACCTTGCCGTCGCCGATCAGGCCCTTGATACGCTCGGCTTCGGCGTTCGGGTCGATGGCGTTGACTTCGGCGGCGATAACCGAATTGGCGTTGGCCGGAACGGCGGGCTTCTCGTCCTTTTTCCAGAACAGCACCTTGTCGGCGAAGCTTTCGTCCTTATAGGCGATGTCGCCGAATTCGTCGTCGACCACATAGCGGGCCAGCGGGTCGGCGCGGTCGGCACCGGCCTTGGACGCGAGGATCTTTTCGCCTTCGGAACGGGTGATGGCCTGACGCTGACCCAGAAGGGCTTCGCGCGCGGCGCTTTCCGGCTGAAGCTCCTGCGGGCGGGGCTCACCCGGCGCGGGCGGACGCAGGGCGAAATCCGGCGGTACCACCAGCGGCGCCTTGGTCACCACGCGGAATTCGTCGGGCACGACCTTGTTCAGGCCCAGCGCGCTGCGGGTCGAATTACACCCCGTCAGACCGACGCCGGCGATCAGCACCAGACCCGCCACCACTTTGACCGACTTCATACTTCGCTCCGCTTAAGCGCATTCTCACAGGATGCGCGTCTTGAAATTTCCCGTCCCCAAAAAGGAGTCAGAGAGTGTTACTTGCTTTTCACGAGCCTGCCAAGGCCCGCATTTTAACCCTGCGTCTTGTCTTCCTTATTGAGGAAGAAGACGTCGATGAACAAAAGCGCGACCCCGACATTGATGGCGGCATCGGCGATATTGAACACCCACGGAAAGCCCAGTCCCGAAAAATCGAGAAAATCGACCACGCCGCCGTACAGAATACGGTCGATGGCGTTACCGATGGCCCCCCCGGCGACCAGAGCCAGCCCCAGTCCGAGAACGCGCCGTGTTGTACGGCGTACCCAGTCGATGAGGAAGGCGGCAACCACCAGCGAAAACAGGCTGAGCAGCCAGCGACCGACGCCTTCCGAATAGAAGATGCCGAAGCTGACGCCCTTGTTCCACACCATGCTGAACGAGAAGATGGGCGAAATCTTGACCTGTCCGAGACTGGGCAGTTGCAGACCGTACAAAATCCAGTTTTTCGACAGTTGGTCGAGCGCGATGGTGATCGCACCGACCATCAGCATACGCACGCCCAGCGGGGTGGTGTGCGGTGGCGCAAAATGGGCTTTCAGTCGGGTTTGCAGATCAG
>JASGGL010000166.1:0-6356 GCA_047605065.1 Asticcacaulis sp. | reverse complement strand
AGCGCTTCCCGACAAAGTGGGCACCACTTTTCGGAAAAAGAAGCGCGTTGAAACAAGTCAGAGCGCTTCCCGACAAAGTGGGCACCACTTTTCGGAAAACGCTCTGAACGGCCTCATTAATGCCCTGAAATCCGCATCAGAGTTCATGCGGGGACATTCGTGACGAATGGGGGGCGCATGCGCATCCTTTTGATAAATATTGCCCATCCGGCCATAGGCAGCCGAATTCCGAAGGAGCAACTGCCGCCGCTGGGTCTGTTGTGGGTCGGTGGGCCTTTGATCGATGCGGGGCACGAGGTCCGGCTGATCGATGCCGAACGCGGGCCGTTGCCGGATGCCGAGGTGCTGGCGCAGGCCGTGGCCTTTGCCCCTGATGCCGTCCTGTTCGGGCATTCCGGGTCATCGACGGCCCACCCGATCATTGCGCGCATGGCCGCGGAGATCAAACGCAGGATGCCGGGGGTTGTCCTGATCTACGGCGGGGTGCACCCCAGCTATTTCTGGCGCGAAATCCTGCAGGCCGAACCGCATGTCGATTACATCGTCCGGGGCGAAGGCGAGGCGATCTGTCTGCAACTGATCACCGCCCTCAGCCAGCAGGCGCCGGTCGATGGCATTTTGGGGCTCAGCTACCGGCGTGAGGGCAGGATTGTCGGTAATCCCGCTGCGTCGGTGATCGCCGACCTTGAGGCGCATCGCATCGGCTGGGAGCTGATCGAGCATAAGAATTACGGTTATTGGGGCGGCAAGCGCGCCGTGGTCATCCAGTTTTCGCGCGGGTGTCCGCACCTGTGCAATTATTGCGGACAGAGGGGCTTCTGGACGCGCTGGCGGCACCGCGATCCGCAGAAACTGGCCGCCGAGATCGCGCGTCTGCACCGTGAGGAAGGCGTCGAGGTCTTCAACTTTGCCGATGAAAACCCCAGCGCCGGACGAAAGCCGTGGATCGCCTTCCTTGAAGCGCTGATTGCCGAAAACATAGAGGTGACGTTGGTGGGGTCGACGCGCGCGGGTGACATTGTGCGCGATAAGGACGTGCTGCACCTTTACAAGAAGGCCGGGTTCGAACGGTTCCTGATGGGCATGGAAACCACCGATGCGGCGACCCTCAAACTCATCAAAAAGGGGGCGACCGAAAGCGTCGACCGTGAGGCCATCCGCCTGCTGCGTCAGCACAATATTCTGTCGATGATGACGTGGGTGGCGGGCTTCGACGAGCAGACCGACAGGGATTTCTGGCATGGGCTGAAGCAGATCGTCTCCTACGACCCGGATCAGATTCAGCTTCTCTATGTCACGCCGCACCGCTGGACGCCCTATTTCCGGCTGGCCGAGGATCGTGAGGTGGTGCAGACCGACCTGACGCTGTGGGACTATAAGCATCAGGTGCTCAATATGCGCCGGATGCCGCCCTGGCGGGTGCTTATGTGGGGCAAGTTCATGGAGATCACCGCTCAGACGCGGCCTAAGGCCCTGATGCGGTTGCTCCATCATCCCGACCGGCGCATACACCACGCTATCCGCTGGTATTACCGCATGGGGCGCAGGGTGTGGTTCCGCGAGATATGGCGCTTCCTGACGCAGGACCGTGCGAGACCGTCGGGCCTGAGCGTTCGGCAGATCATGGGCGAGGCGCAGGACCACGAGGAGGAGGCGAGCGCGGTGCCCACCCGCCGGGCGGGCTGATTACCACGTCGCCGGGTCTGACCGATAGAAGGGGCGGATGTCGCTGACGCTGAGGCCGGCGGTGCGGGCCGATTCGAGGCCTTCGTCCGTGTCTTCGTAGGCGTGGGCCTCGTGCGGGGCGACGCCCAGACGGCGGCAGGCCTCAAGGTAGAGATCGGGCGCAGGCTTGCCGATGCCGGTATCGTCCACGGTGACCACCGTATCGAAACGGTCATAAAGTCCGATGGTTTTAAGCGTGGCGGCGACGATGGGCCTGTGCCCGCCCGAGGCTACGCCCAGCTTCAATACGCCATGAAAACGTCTGACCAGAGCCTCGGTCTGGGGGATGGGTGTCACGGCGTCGATATGTTCCATGAACAGCGGGGCGTTGGCCGCCGCGACGGCTTCGGCATCGAAGGGCAGGCCGCTGTCGGCTCGGACGGCCTCAAGGAGCACCGGCCGCGACCACCCGACGCGTGCCGCGTAGAAGTCAGGCGTGAAATTTATGTTGTAAACCTTCAGCGCGGCGCTATAGGCCCGGTAGTGAGCGGCAAAGGTGTCGGCCAGTGTGCCGTCGCAGTCGAAGACCAGGGCCTTTATGCCTGCAGGTGGAAGAAGGGCAGGCGGAAGAAGGGCAGCGGGTATGGACATGCGGCGTCTATGGACGTAACCGCTTTAAAGATCAAACCCAGATTCGAGACCAGATTCGAGAGATGTCCATGTCCGATACCGCCGTCAACCTGCCGGATGACCTGATCGCGCACCTGTCCGAAGGGGCGGAGGACATTATCACCACCTCATGCGCGGTGGTTATCCTGAAGGGTAAGCGCGCCTATAAGGTGAAGAAGAGCGTCGATTACGGTTTCCTCGACTTCACTTCGGTCGAAAAACGCCGCAAGGCCCTGTTGCGCGAGTTGCGCTATAATCAGCGCATGGCCGCCGACATTTATCTTGGGGTCGAAGAAATCTGGGGCGAAAGCGTGCTGGTCATGCGGCGCTTCGATACGACCGGCGTGCTGGCCGAACAGAGCCAGTCGCGCGAGGACTGGGCACCCGATCTCGACCTGATGCACGATCTGGGGCAGATCGTGGCGCAATTCCACGCCGGGTCGGAAATCTGCCGCGATGCCGAGCACGAGTTCAATATCAAGTACGTCATCGACTCGAACAAAAAGAACATCGAGGTCTTCCGCGACGAGTTGGGGGCCGAAGCCGTCGATGCCTATGACCGCGCCATTCAGGCCGCCTATGCTGAGGTGGTGGACGATGTGAAACGCCGCTTCGCCGAAGGCTATGTCCGCCACTGCCACGGCGATCTGCACCTCGGGAACATACTGATCGAGAATAATCGTCCGGTCCTGTTCGACTGTATCGAGTTCAACGAGCGCCTGAGCCAGATCGACGTGCTTTACGATCTCGCCTTCCTGCTGATGGACCTGTGGGTGAGGGGGCATTACGCCGCCGCCAGCACGGTGCTCAACATCTATGTCGAAAAGGCCGCGCGTCTCGAGGACGATATCCATTCGGTCTATGCGGGTCTGAAGCTGCTGCCCCTCTATATGTCGGTGCGCGCCGGGGTCCGTTGTCACGTCAACGCCAATTACGGCGGGACACCGAACTACGCCATGGAAAAGGCGAAGGTCTATCTGGCGGCGGCGAAGGCCTTTCTGGAGATGAAACCCGCCGAACTGATCGCCGTCGGCGGCCTGTCCGGGTCGGGCAAGAGCACGCATTCACGTCGTATCGCACCTGAAACCGGTCGCGCGCCGGGGGCGCTGGTCCTGCGCTCGGATGAGATGCGCAAGCGCCTGTGGGCCTGTCCGGAGTTCGAGACCCTGCCTAAGGAAGCCTATAGCGAAGCCGAAAACGCGCGGGTTTATGCCCATATGTTCGATCTGGCGCGGACCGCGCTGAGAAGCGGTCAGCCGGTTATCCTCGACGCCACCTTCCGCAATGATGAGCGTGTACGCGAAGCCCGGGCGCTGGCGCAGGCCGAAGGCGTCGATTTCCGCGCGCTGTGGATGGATGTGCCTGCTGATGAGCGGCTGCGCCGGGTCATGCAAAGACGCAACGATGTCTCCGACGCCACCCCGGCCATTGCCGGGTCTCAGGCCGATCCGGTGCTGGATGAAACCCTGTGGACGCGCACGCCTAATCCTTAAGGTGAAAATTTGGCCTTAAGGTGAAAAAATCCGGCCCTGAGGTGAAGCCTTTGGCCCCGATGTGGGGCCTTTGGTAAATATCCCGTGAGCGGTTGAATTTTGGACATGATCCGGTCTTAGATTCCCGTGAATGAGGTAGGCCGGTGACGCCGCCGCCGGTTTGGCGCAGCGTCGGACCGGGACAAATGAAACAAGAATCAAGGCTGGGACGACGTGTCTGATAACGCGACGGAATTCGAAACCGAAACGGCTACCGATACGGCCGCGCCGCGTAAAAAAGGGCTGGCCTTTGCGCCCACAGCCTTTGTGATCAGCCTGTTCGCGCCGCTGACCTATCTGACGGCCATGCTGGCGACGGGCGTGGGCTATATCGACTACGATCTCGGCTTCAACATGATCGCGCTCGACTACGTGCCGAAAATCGCCACGGTGGCTATGATCCTGTCGGCCCTGTCTCTGCTCATTTCCATCTTCAAGGCGCCGCGGCGCTATGGTCCGTGGGCGCTGGGGGCGGTGGCGATTTCCGGCGGGGTGCTGGCGGGTTATTACGCCTATGAGCTCCGGGTGAAGGGCAATCCGCCGATCCACGACGTGGCAACCGACTGGGACCGTCCGGTGACCTTTTCGGCGAAGCTCATGGAGGCGCGCGGGCCAGATGCCAATCCGGTCGAAGACTCCCCCTATGTCGGGCGTAATGTCGCCTACGAATGGGCGGGGCAGACCGTCGCCGCCATCAATGCCCAGACCTGCCCGAAGGCGCATTCGATCACCGGGCGCCCCAAGGATGCCGCTCAGGTGGCCGCTATTCTGAAGGCGCAGGGCTATACGGTCTTCGGCCGCTCGGACTGGCGCGTTGAAGCCACGTGGGAAGACCGGCTGTGGGGCGTGAAATCCGATGTCGTCGTGCGCCTCGATCCCGACCGTACCGACATCCGTTCGATCAGCCGTCAGGAGGCGGTTGATCTGGGCGGCAACTGTAAGCGCGTGCTGGCCCTGATCGACGCGATACACGGTCGCTGAGGCCGCTTTAACACCTGATATCGGCGTGGAACTTGCCTGTTCCGGCTCCGGATGCCCGGAGGTTGCGCCATGTTGTCCCGTTTCGGCTATTTTGTCTCAAAACGCGCCCTCTATCTGGCGACGGGGTGGCTGTTTTTGTTTGCGATGCAGCTTCTGGTGGCGAGTTGTACGCCGGAACCCGTTGCAGGCTTTGCCGTTCGTATTACCTCTGAAACGGCGCATGCGAAATCTGTAACATCATAATAAAACAAGACTTTCCGTTCCGGAAATGGAAAATCTGCCCCAATTATGCTGCAATGCAACATAAGTAACCACGAGTCCTGTTGAGGTTTCATAAGAAACCATGTGCCTTTTTACTGCGAGACTGTCCCCCATAAGGGCGTGATCCGGGGTGTTTTAAGGCAAAAATACGCCTTTCAGGTGTGGCGGGATTGTGTCGGTCTCAGGGGTGGGCGCGGGCGAGGGTGGTGTGTCCGTAAACGGGCGGATGGCGCAAAATTATGCACGCACAGAGATAATTGCCTGTAAGCTAATGATAAATGCGACGTTTATATTGTTTTTCAGGACATTTTCCCAAACCCCTTTGCGCTTAAGGGGGGAGGAAGCACGTCGTGGTGACGACCCGTGGTTGCGCCTGTGACTTAATTGAAACAGGTTTCAGTTGATATCTGCAATCCTTTGACGGTTGGTTGACGGAAATATGACGCGGATGTCTTACTTCGGCTTAACAGCCTGCAATGGCTGGATAACTCTGGGCCTATATTCTGGATGGGCCCTAAATCCGGAGAACTTAAGAGTGATCAAGAAAACGATGCGATCAGGCCTGATGGTCTCGACGACGCTTTGCGGTGCGCTGCTGTCGGCAGTCGCCCTCACGGCGGTCACTTCGGTCGTGCCGACCGTTGCCGTCGCCCAGGACCTCACCTCCGGTACCCTCTACGGTACCGTGAAGTCGGAAGAAGGTAAGCCGGCCGCTGGCGCGACCGTGGTCATCACCGGTGAATCGACCGGTTACACCACCACCGCCAAGACCGACGCCAGCGGCGTGTTCCAGGTGTCGCAGATCCCGCTGGGTCGCTACACCGTTGCGATCACCACGGCTTCGGGCGCCAAGGCTGAAGAAAGCGTCCTCGTTACGCTCGGCTCGCGTTCCAGCTACGACTTCACCGCCGGTGGTTCGTCGGTTGAAACCGTCGTCGTGCGCGGCAAGGCCCGCCGTAACATCGACTTCGACCGCACGACCCGTGGTGCCGTCCTTGATGTTCAGACCGTTGCCGAGCGTCTGCCGGTCGGTCGTACCCTCGAAGATCTGGCTGACCTCGTTCCGGGCATCACCATCAACGACGTGTTCGGCCCGCCCTCGATCGCTGGTGCTTCGCCTGCTGAAAACATCTATTACGTCAACGGTATGAACGTTACGAACTTCCGTACGTTCCTCGGCGGCACGACCGTTCCGTTCGACTTCTACGACCAGATCGAAGTCAAGACCGGCGGTTATTCGGCGGAATA
>JASGGL010000165.1:0-6409 GCA_047605065.1 Asticcacaulis sp. | reverse complement strand
GGCGCGCATCGTTGCCGTCGGCATCCTCGATCGACAACTGGGTCCAGCCGCCATTGAGGCTCCAGTTCGGAGTGATCTTGCCAGAGACTTCGAACTCATAGCCTTTGACGATGGTGTCGATGCCTTCGTAGTACGAATCCCAGGTGTTGGGGATATAGCCGACGAATTCGGCCAGATCGCTCTGTTCCGACTTGAAGACCGATGCCGTGGCGTAGAGGCGGCGCTCGAACCATTCCGACTTCACACCGGCTTCATAGCTCTTGCCCTGCGCCGACGGCAGGCGGTTGCGGTTGATATCGACCTCGGCCTGCGGGTTGAAGATGTCGGTATAGCTGGCGTAGAGCGAGACATTGGCGTTGAGGTCATAGACCGCGCCGACATAGGGGCTGAGCTTCTTTTCCGCGCGGTCCTGCGACACACTATAAGAGGTGCCGGTCGTCTTCAGGTCGATGGCGTTGAAGCCGACGATGCCTTTGAGTTTATCCGTGAAATTCAGGTGGATGGCGGCATAGGCCCGCGTCAGCTCGTCCGTCACATTGGCGGCTTCGTAGGGCGTGGCGAAATTGGTCGGCTCGGCCGGGGCGACGATGTGGCCGCCCTGATAGGCCGGATAGGCGAAGCCCGGTGCCTCACCTGCCCAGCGCAGGGTGTCGCTCTTGTTGGAGTTGACGCCGACGACGACCTCGTGCTCGCGCCCGAACAACGATACCGAACCGTTGGCCACGACGTCGAACAGGTGCTGCTTCCAGCTGGAGGGGTAATAGCCGGCAAAGCCCGCAACGCCCAGACCGGTCGCTTTGTCCGGATAGTTGTAGGCATAGGTCAGCTTGGCTTCGTCGCTCAGGTTCTTGTAGGTATAGATGCCCTTGACCGTCCAGCCGTTGTCGAACTGATAGGACAGTTCGGTGAAGGTGGTGGCGTTGTGCGTGTCCCAGTAGGCCCACGGAGCCGAGGTATTGGCCGACACGTCGTAATCGATCTTCGTACCGTCCGAATAGACCAGCGGCAGCGCGCCCCAGTTATTGCCGGTGGCCAGATTGTCCTGCTTGGAATAACCGGCCGTGGCGTTCAGCTTCGGCGTGATGTCCCACGACAGGACGCCGTAATAGACGTTCCGGTTGACGCCGTAATAGTCGAGATAGGATTCGCTGTCGCTATTGGCGTAGACGAAGCGGCCCGTGACCGTGCCGTCCTTGGTGAGCGGTCCCGACACGTCGCCGGTCAGGCGCATATTGTCCCACGTGCCATAGCTGGCCGAGACATTGGCGCGGAAGTCCTTGGTCGGGCGCTTGCGGATATAGTTGATGGTCGCCGACGGGTTGCCGGTGCCGGTCATCATGCCGTTGGCCCCGCGCACGGCTTCGATGCGATCGAAGATGGCCACATCCAGCGCACCGGTTTGCAGGCCCCAGTCGAGCGGCTGCCCCACGCCGTCGACCTGAAAATTGACCACGTCGAAGCCGCGCGAATTGTAGTAGGTGCGGTCGGTTTCGGACGCCTCGACATTGATGCCCGGCAGGGTGGCCAGAAGCTGATTGGCCTCGGTGAGGGCAAAGTCCTTCATCTGCGCGGCGGACACGACGGTGACCGACTGCGGCGTTTCGCGCAAGGACAGGTCGAGGCCGGTAGCACCGGCGGAATTGCGGATGATGCGCTTACCCAGCACGACGATTTCGGACGGCTCGCCATCGGACGGCGCATCGGCAGGCGCGTCAGCGGCAAAGGCCGGAGCGGTCAGGCTGAGGAGGAGGAGGGCGGAGACGGAACCCAGAAGCTGAGGACGGGTCATGTTGGAAACCTTTGGCTAACGCGGCACACACAAAGCCGCCTTAATTTAAGAATGCGTCGCAATTACGCCTTTGTCAGACGCTGTCAAGTCAAATGCAAATCGATTGCAATTCTGAAACACGATTTTTGGTGGCCCCGGATATCGAGGTCACACCTCTGATTTTGCTGAACTCTTTGGCTTACGTAGCGTAAAGGCGATGAAGCCGAGCCCGATCAGCAGCAGGGGCAGGTTGATCTGCACGGCGGCGGCGCTGAAGGACTGATGGATCACCTGATGGACGCCCGCCATAGCGATGAGCGACAGGCCCAGCGCCACACGCATCAGGCGCGAGACGGCGGAAACCGGGGCCTGAGTGAGCTTTGCGCTGATCAGGGTGATGACCGTCAGTGCCGCCATGCCTCCCCAGAATACCCATACGGGCGAGGCCTTCAGCCCCATGGCGAACACGAAGGCGAGCGCGATCAGGGCGGGCGCACCATAGATCAGCACCGTCCACAACCGGTGGATCAGCGGGCGCGGCCGGCCCTTTTCGGCCGACTTGGTCAGCCAGATGTCCATCCCGGCAGAGATCATCACGGTCAGGGCAAAGCCCAGCACGGCGTAGATCAGCTTGACCGCCCAGCCGCCGAAATCGCCGAAGTGCAGGCTGTAGAGGCTGGCGGCGACCTGACGCCCGGCGGGACCGTCCGACAGGTGGTAGCTGCCCTTGAAATTGCCCTGCGCGTCGAAACGCCACCCCTCGCCATAGACCAGACGCTGCGACGGCTTGGTGGTGATCTCCAGAAACTCGGTCGGCGTACCGACCATGCGCACGGCGACGAAGCTCACCGGCTCGCCGGGGCGCGCGGCCTCGATCTGTTTCAGGGCGTTGATCATCGCCCCGTCCTGCAACGGCTTGTCGCCGGTGACCGCGGAGATTTCCGCCTGCGTGCCGAAGATCGGCTCATAGGCTTTCAGGCTGTTACCCTGATAATAGAGATGGCCCATGGTCAGGGCGACCAGTTGCCCCAGCCCGATCAGCGTCCCGGTCAGGGTGATGATCAGGCCGAACGGCAGGGTCCACGCCCCGATGCGGTTGTGCAGGTCGGCGCGCGTCAGATGCCCCTGCGAACGCCTGCGCAAGGCAAAGGCGTCGCGGAACATGCGCGGATGCGACAGGGCTCCGCCGATCAGCAGCGCCATCATGCCGACCCCGAACAGGCAGACGACGATCATGCCGAAGCTTTCGGGCAGGTGCAGGTAGTAGTGCAGTTCGGTCAGGAAGTGCGTCAGGTCGTGGGTGGCCGGACCGACGTAACGGCCCTGCGCATCGTAGCCGCGCGCCTCATGACCATAGCCGACGACCAGACGCGGGGCGTTCTGCGTCGGCGGGCTGATGTAGATATCGGTGTCGAGCGGCCCGCGATGCGTATCGGCCAGCATGACCTGACGCGTATCGGCGGTGGCCCGCGCGATCGCTTCGGGCGTGGTCACCCGAAACTCCGGCAGGTTCGGACGCTCCCAGCGCTCGAATTCGACGTAATAGACCCCGACCCAGCCCGTCAGGCAGATCAGGTAAAGGATCGCGCACAGGGCAAGGCCCAGTATCTTGTGTCCATGCAGGACGCGGCGAACGAAGGCAGGTGGAACCTTGGGCCAGATCGTCATCTCAGTGACCTCCCATCAGCAGGGGCAGGCCGACAATGGCCGCGGCAATCGCGCCGGTCAGGCACAGGAACCCCAGAGCGCGCCACGGCCTCTGGGCGCTGGTGCTCACCACAAGGCCGATGGCCGAGGCAGTGACGAAGACGAAAACCGCCCAGGCGTAGCGCGTCGCCTCATGCCCCGGCATATGCAGCCACGCCACCATACCGACGGCCATGCCCATGAACGGCGACACAATCAGGCTGGAGAGAAGGCGCGCGGCGATGCGACCACCCTTACGCACGGTGAAACGCTCTTTCACATCGGGGACGGCGCGCTCGCGGCGGGCCTTTTCCGGCTTCAGCCGCGCCGGATCGTCCGCCGTGTGCCGCCAGGCGATCAGCGCCAGCGGCAGGCTCATGGCGATCAGAAACCCCACGGGCAGACCGAAATCCGGCTTATAGGCCACGGTCCACAGCCAGCCGGATACACCCAGCATGACCCACGCGGCGGGCACGGCCACGTCCTGTACCCACAGCGGCAAGCCCTCCCCCCGCCATCGAAGATAGAGGAGCGCAATAGCGGCCACAATCAGCGCCACAGCCAGCAGGGTAAGAGCGGAAATGAACATGGCCGCTGCGATATCAGGGCCGATGTCAAATGTAAATAATTTTGAGACGCGTTCGCATTTGCGTCGAACGTGACACAAACCTCAGCTATTTCGCGGCCTTATAGACGCGCTACGCCTCTAGATCAGGCACACAAGAAGGTCGCGTTCCAACCAGTACTTGTCTAAAAGCGAACACTTGCCCGTAAATCTGATGGTCCATCTCAACAAATCCCTGATGACGAAGAAATTGTTGAAGTCTGGGGTTTGGATGAGTGCACGTTAAAGCGTGGACATGCCACTGCACCGACAAATACCCCCTATCAGCCGCGTAATTTTGCAGCGCTTTCCAGAGCAGAACAAGTACCCCCTCGCCTCCTCCGTCGATATGAGCCAGATTGACGATTAATTCGCAATCCGACCGATTGAACTCTGCGAGTATATTCGCGCTTCCAATACGGAAAGTAAGTGGCCGACCAAAGGCCAGCAATGCATCCTGCTCGGCTTTCGAAAGAGCTTTTAACGCTTTAAGAGGTACGCCTTCGATATCCATGAGAACCCCTAGCCCATCTATGTACGCGACGACGATCTCAGATACAAAGCCCTACTTTGCGGGCTTATAGACGCGCACATAGTCAACTTCCAGCGTGCGGGGGAAGATGGTGTCGTCCACCTCACCGGCCATATTGCCGCCGACGGCCAGATTGATCAGCAGATATTGCGGCCGGTCGAACGGCCAGGCGTCGGGCGTATCGGTCTTGGCATAGGTATGGAAGCGCACCCCGTCGACGAAGAAGTCCAGCCGGTCCGGCGTCCACAGAAGCTGATAATTATGAAAGGCCGAACAGGCGTCGGGCACGTCGATGCCATTGCCCGACCCCGGCTTGCCAAACGAAGCGCGGGTGTGCACTGTGCCGTAGGTGGTGCCCGGCGTCTTGCCCACGTGCTCCATGATGTCGATTTCGCCGCCATCCGGCCATTCGGCTTCGGTCCCCAGCATCCAGATAGCGGGCCACGACCCCTGCCCGCACGGCAGCTTCGCCCGGATCTCGTAAAAGCCGTAGAGGAAGCCGACCTTGCCGCGCGTCATCAGCCGCGCCGAGGTGTAGGCCTGCCCGCCGTAATCCGCCGCCGAGGTCAGACGCTCGCGCCGCGCGGTGACCCGCAAGGTGCCGTTCCTGACCTCTGAATTTTGCAGGCGGGCGGCGGCGTAATACTGCTTTTCGTTGTTGTACCAGCCCGTGCGGTTGGCCTGAACGTCATAGGTCCACACCTTCGGATCGGGCAGGCCGGGACGGTCGAATTCATCGGCCCAGCTCAAGGTATACCCCGCCGGAACCGCCGTGGTTTCATCGACATATTTCGGCTGGGCAAGAGCGGGGACTGCTCCCGTCAGGAGCGTGAAACCCAGTATGGCAAGGCCAGATACAGCAAATTTCGGCATAGGGCGTCCTGAGGTCTCCGTTGTCCGGTATCCTGCGCCCGCCCGCCGCAACGATCAAGCCCTTGACCGGGCCTGCCTGCTCATGGCCCGTTGACGTCCGGTCGATCTGGCGTAACCTATAGGAGCGAGGGGACCCGTGAACATCAAACAAATAGCTATCGCGGCCGCGGTCGCACTGTTGCCAACTGTCGCTCATGCCGCGCAGGCGCCACTGTGCAAGCCGGAGAAAACCAGAGATTGGCCAAACAATTACAGTGTCATGTCTGGATGTCGCTATCGCTTTCCCGCACCCGTCCCGGGGCGCATGGTGGAATTCGACGTCGAAGGAAGATTTGTATTTTTCGATCACGGTGTGGAGGTCAGTCTGGCCCCCTTCGGTGCACCGTCGCAGTTTGCCTGGTCGCCGGACGGTCGCTACTTCTATATCAACGACGGGCAATGGTCCGGTATTGATAGCGTTCTGAATCTCTACGATTTGAACGGCGGCAAGGTGATCGCCAACCTAACTATTCGACGCGATCTTAACCGCATTTTTGCGACTAAGATTCATTGCGACGTTCAAAGCAAAGTCCCGACAACTTGGGGCATTGGCTGGTCGAAAGATGTTACGCAACTGTACGTGCTGGTCCAATCCCTGCCAGGGCAATATTGCGGTGATGAGGCCGATTTTTATGTCGCAACCGTAGCCTTACCGTCCGGCCGTGTCCTGGCCTTCGAGCCGGCCAGCATCGCGCGGCGAAAATTTCACGCCATGCTGCCCGAAAACATGCGAAAGCCTTGACGCTCGACATTCTCAGCAATGCGAAGGCCGCCAATATCCGTACAAGACGCGCTACCGATCGTTCGCAATATGATGTCCACTTCGGCCGCTGAGGCGAGAACGGGGATTGATCCCGGTTGCCGGTGCTTAGCGGGCACCTTCGCGTAACGACATTACGCTTGACAG
>JASGGL010000164.1:0-6489 GCA_047605065.1 Asticcacaulis sp. | reverse complement strand
TTAGTTCGCCCTGCATCTGGACCGACAGCGGGGTGGAAACGCGCGCGATCGTGGTTCGCGTCAGGTTGTCGAGTTGCAACTGCACCTTCGCCTGCGGGAAGGCGTTGCCGGTCTGGGTGAAGTCGAGCCCGCCCGTCGCCGTACCGTTGAGGCCCAGTTGCGGATCGAGCAGGTTGAGCAGGCTGAGGTCGAAGCGATCGAATTGCGCCTGAGCGCGCAGACTTTGCCCGAAGCGTCCGGCCAGATTGACCTTGCCCTGCGCTGTTTTCAGTACGGCCGGCATCAGCACCCAGTCCTCACCCTGTCGCAGGATGCGCGCCGGATTTTCCAGCGAGAACGGCACCGCGCCTGCGCGTCCGGTCAGCGCGACCCGCACGTCCTGTGGTGTCAGGCGGGCATTGGCGGCCAGCGTAAAGGCCATGCCGGTGTCGCCGCTGGCGATCATCTGCACTGTGCCGGTCATGTCCTTAAGGTCGGCGCGCAGGCGGGCCTTTTCGATCCAGGCGTCGCCATAACGCAGGTCGGCCACCTGAGCGTCGCCCTTGAGACTGATCTGGTCTTCAAGGCGCACGGTGGCGCTGAGCAGGCCGCGCCCGATGCGCACCTCCGTCGGACCGGGCAGGGTGGCGTTATTGGCGCGGGCGGTGATGTCCGCGCCCTGAACCGTGCCGAAGGCCAGAAGCTGTGCCCGGCCATCGATGCCCCGCCCGTTGAGGCTCAGCGCACCGGTAAAGGGCCCGGAATCGGATTGCACCAGTTGTCCTTTGGCGCTGAACCCGGCGGCGGTGGCGTCGCGCACATCGATGGTCAGGGGCCCGTTGCCCTTGCGGATCAGCACGTCACCTTTCAACGGGCCGTATTGCGAAGCGCCGTCCGCTGTGACGGCATAGCCTTCGGCCGTGGTGGTCAGGCGCGCGGTGACCTTTTCAAGCCCCAGCCCGAGGCCCGGCTTTTCGGCGCGCAGCGTGAGTGCGGGCGCGTCTATGGTGCCGCCCGCTTCGGCGCTTAGAGGGCCATACTGTGAGGAATCGGCGCTCAGGCGGAAGTCGAGCTTGCCGCGCGACAGCTTGCCGCTGGCTGACAGAAGGCGGAAGTCCGGCGCATTGAGCGTCAGTCTTTGCAGGACGACGTCGCCGCTGGCCGTCGTGTTCATCGCGCCGGAAAATTTGAAATTCCCGCCGAGGAAGGATTTCAGCCCGTCATTGTCGAGCCGTACGGTTTCGCCGTCGACCTTACCCACAATGCCGAAGCCCCCGGCCTTCAACTGGCGCAGGTCGGCGTCGATCATCAGGTTGAACACGCCGATGCCGTCGACCAGATACTGATTGACGCGGCCCTTGAGCGCGCCTTCGTAGCGGCCTTCGGAGGGCTGGGCCAGCAGGAGGATGGTGCCGTTGACCTTGTCTGAGCGGATCTTGAGATTATCGGACAGGATGGTGCCGTCCGACCACGCCAGATCGCCGTTCAGGGTGATGTTGCTGACCAGTGATTCCGCCGCGGCGTTCAGGCCGGTAATGTGTTTGGCCGTGGCCTTGACCGGGATCAGTATGTGGTCGCCGTCGAGGCGCGAACGGCCCTCGGCCTTTAGCTGATGCACCACGACATCGTTGAAACCGAAGGTCGCCGCCGACAAGCGGTAATCGATCATCGGGCTTTTGAACGGGCCGTCGAGGCTGAGTGAGGCGGTGATATCCTTACCGTTCAGCCCCTTGGCGAGCGAGGCTGGCTTGAGGATGGCGGCATTGAGGTTCAGGTCGCCGAACGCCCCTTTGGCCAGGTCGATTCGGCCTTTGGCATCGAGGCTAAGCGCGTCGGCCGCCAGCGACAGGCGGCCATCGGCGATGTTGTCACGGAAGGTGGTCGACAGGTCGATGCTCAGCTCCGGCGCGAACAGGTCGGCGGTTGCGGGCAGGAGGGCCTGAGGCCGGGCGATGCCCCTGACCCCGAACAGGCCGTCGCGCGCGCTTAAGGACAGGTCGGCCAGAGACTGCCCATCTGCCGTACCGGTCAGGCGGCCCGTCCACGCCTTCCAGTCGCCCTTGCCTTCGAGACGCAGGCTCAGGGCGCGATCAAGGCCGCTCAAAGCGCTGATCGCGCCGTTTTTCGGGGCATCGACGGAGGCGGCGAGGTCGAGACGGTTGGCGGCGGGTTCGGCGTCGAGTTTGATCATTGCCCGGTCGCCGCGATCCCCCATCAGTTGGGCATCGATCAGGGCGCGCCCCTTATCGAGATGCGCCTGCCCGTTGAGAGTCAGGGTTTGAGATTGTGTTTGGGCTGGGCCGGTGACTGCGGGGGCCAGATAGATGGCCTTTGCCTCGATCTTTTGCGCATCGATGCGCAGGTCCGGCAGGCGGAACGGCTCATCCGGACCGGTTTTGGGCGTGGCGGTCAGGGCGGGGTTGCGTAACACTTCGATACGCGGAGTCGACAGTTCGCGCACATCGACGTGCTTGTTCAAAAAGGCGAAGGGCCGCCAGTTGAGGCGCACCGACGGGCTTTTGAGAAAGACGCCCTGCGGATCTGACAGGGTGAGATCGTGCACGGTCATGTCGCCGTAGATCGAACCGTCGATGCGGCCTATCCCGATCCTCAGCCCGTTGTCGGGCTTGAGGCCGGTGATCTGCGAGACGAGGAAGCGCTTGCCCGGCGCGCTGTCCAGACCCGCGACACCAAGACCGGCCAGCACGATCAGGCCGCCCGCCACGCCTGCGCTCCACAGGGCGACCTTGCGCCACGGGAAGGGTTTGGATGGCTTTGCTGGTGGTGGGGGCGGCGTGTCTTCGCCGTTGGTTTCGGTCTCGCGCCGGTCGTGGTCCTGAGCCTCAGGTGCGGGCTTCGGGGGTTCCGGTACTTCGGGAGTGGCTTCGTTACTCATCAGAAGGCCTGCCCGATACCGACATAGAGGGAGACCGGCGATTCCCCGTCGCGGCGCGACACCGGCGTAGCGATGTCGATGCGCACCGGTCCGAAATTGGTGTAGTAGCGCGCGCCTATGCCGACGCCGAAGCGGATATTGGTGAATTCCGGGAACTCGCGGTCATAGACCTGACCGGCGTCGATGAACGGTACGACGCCGATATTGCCGATCCTGTAGCGGGCCTCGAAAGCCAGTTCGACCGATGAACGCCCGCCGATCGGATTGCTGTCCGGGTCTTTCGGCCCCAGTTCCTGATAGCCGAAGCCGCGCACCGAGCCGCCGCCACCGGCATAGAGCCGCCGTGAGGGCGCGATGGTCGAGGTGGCCGAGCCGTAGATCGAACCCAGTCGCCCCCGCGCCGCCAGAACGACGCGCGGCGTCACCTGACGATACCAGGTGGCGTCGGCGATATTGGAGACGAAATATCCGCCCTGACCGTTCAGCGAGGCGGTCGGCGTCGACTGTATCCCGGCGCGCCAGCCGCGGGCCGGGTTCAGAAGGTTATCGGAGCGGTCGTAGTTCAGCGTAAGCGGCAAAGAGGCGTAGAAATAGTCGTCGCGCACATCGGCGTTGCGCACCTTGGAAAAGCCGGTTTCGCGCGTGGCCAGAATTTCGGCGCCGTAGGACCACGTCCAGCGCTTCTGCCACAGGGGCGTCGATACGCGCGACACGCTGGCGGCCAAAGAGACGGTCTGCGCCTCGTAGGAATCGTAGGCCTGATGGTTGAAGCTGGCCCCGTACTGGAAGGTGCGGTCGCGGCGTTTGGCATTGCTGCGGCGGAAGGTGGCGCTGACACCCTGTTCCTGCGTGCCCGCGACGATGGCGGCGATCAGCGCGCCCTCGGGCGGACGGAAGTTGCGGTGCGTCCAGTTGAGTTCGGTGCGCAGGCCCTGACCGGTGGAAAAGCCGATATCGCCGGAAAGCGTGCGCGGGCGTCCGGCGTTTTGCGTGACCTTGAGATCGACCACGGCGGTCCCGTCGGTATTCGTTGCGCCGGTCAGCACCGGCTCGACCCCGACCGAGGCGAACAGGCCGGTGGAGGACAGGGCCTGACGCAGGTCATCCACCTGACGGCTGTCGTACAGGTCGCCGCCGCGGAAACGAGCCAGAACCGCGATATGGTTCGTGTCGAAGGCTTCGCGGCCTTCCGAGCGCAGTGCGCCGTAACGGGCACGCGGTCCGATGGTGACCGGCAGGGTGTAATCGCCGGTGCGCGTCTGCGGATCGATCAGCACGTCGCGCAACCCCAGTTCGGCGAACGGATAGCCCTGCTGCGGCAGGCTGAGGGCGACATTGGCTTCGGCGGATTTGATCAGGGTGGCGTCGAGCGGATCACCGGGGTTCAGCGGCAGGCTGTCGCGGACAAGGCCTGCGGGCTCGGTCGGGTCGGCCTTCACGGTTACCGAAGACAGGCTGTAGCGTTCGCCGGCCTGTGCGGCGACGCGAACCTGAACGCGGCCCTGCCCCCCCTGACTATTGGCGGTGACCGATTGCAGCGTTTCTCCGGGTTGCAGGACCGGGGATTCGACGCGGGCCACCACGACGGCGTCGTAATAGCCTTCGCTGTGCAAAAGGCGGGTGGCGGTCTGTTCGTCCTCGCTCAGGCGGGCGCGCAGCATGGCGGCATTGGCCGCTTCGCCCTTGCCGTTCTGAAGCGCACTAAGGCTTTTGAAGCGGCCTTCGAGGTCCAGCGCCGCCAGTCCGTCGACGTGCAGGTCGTAACGCAGGGCAGGGGGCGTGTCTCCGGCGGTGGCCTCGGCAATGACCGGCGCGGCGTCAGGGTTAAAGCTGTCGAGCGGCGGTAGCTCGGTTTTCAGCGCCGTATCCGTCGTTTCCGGCAGAGGCGGCAGTTCCGTGGTTTCGGCGGTCTGCGTCGGCGCAGCTTCGATGGTGACAGGAGGCGTTATGGGGGTCTCAGGGGGCGTGGTCTGCGTCGTCGTTACCGATGCGGCGGACGCCTGAGCCGGGCCATCCAGAGAGGGGAGGGCCTTTTCGAAATCCGCGTCGCTGATGATCGGTGTTTCGGATGCGGATGCCGAAGCGGTTGAGGCCGAAGACGCCGAGGCAGAAGACACAGGGGCAGCGCTGTCTTTCGGCGGGACCGCAGGTGTTTGCGGTGTCTGGGCGCGGCCCGACGCGACGCACGCGCCGAGGATCACAGCGATCGATACCGGAAGCGCCAGACGCACGGGGTTATCCTGTCAGAACCATAGCCGAAACCGCTCCGCCTTTGGGGCGAAGCAGATATCAACCTATATGCCGCACGGATTTATAAAAAAGCACTTACTAATCGCGATAATCCCCAGCGGTAACCGGGGAAGGGTTCGCGTCAGGCGGTGTGCTTACTGGGCGATCTACTGACCTGTCGCGTATCCGGCGGCGAACGCCGCCAGCAGAGCCGTCAGTGCCACAGGGTCGACCTCATCGCCGGGGCCAGCTTCGCGGCAGACGCGGAACTTGGACACTTCCTCGCCCGAAAGCCCGCCACCCATGGCCGCGCCGGTCTTGGCGTTGCTGTCACGCGCCCACAGCACGTACTTCTTGCCGTCGAAAAGGACCTGCGCCTCGCCCAGACCCTTCTTCTTGACGTTAAAGGTGACCTGATCACCGGCGGAGTTCATGCGCGTTTCGGTGCCCGTCGCGCTGTCGTAGGTCATGATCTGAGGTGCGCCCTGAGATCGCGTGCTCAGCAAGGGCGTCGGCGGCGTCTTGTCACCGTTCAGGAAGGGCAGGTTGAACCAGCGGCCATTGATTTCGCGATTGACCTTCTTGATGCAGCGACTGACCGCATCATTGCCGTCGATACCGCCGACCGAACGGGTCATCGTACTGGTGCAGCCCCCAAGGCCCGTTGCGATTGCCCCCACTGCCATCGTAAGGACGACCAGCTTACCCCCGCGCATCACGCTCTCCATCATGGTTAACGCTGCATAATGGCATAGAAGTCGGCGGAGTCAAAGGTTCAGAATTTCAACACTTACCGGCTGTCGCTTCGTCGCATCACTACGGCATAGAGACTCCGGCGCACCGCAAAGCCCATGTTTTCATAAAGCGCATTGGCGACGGCGTTGCTGGCGTAGCTGTGCAGGAACGGGGTTTCGCCGCGCGTGAGTATGCCCGCAGCAATCAGCCGCATCAGCCCGGCCGCGTAACCGCGCCCGCGATGGTCCGGGTGGGTGCAGACGCCGCTGACCTCGGTAAAGCCGTCAAGGCGCATGCGCTCGCCCGCCATGGCGACCAGTTGCCCCTCAAAACGCAGGCCGACGAACCGCCCCAGTGCGCCGGTGCGTTCGGCAAACGGTCCCGGTCGCGTCATTCGCGCCAGATCCAGCATGTCGGCATAGTCGTCCGGCCCCAGTTCCCGCACGCCTTCGGGCGCAGGCCCCGGGGTGATCGTTTTCGCCACCATCTGAAAACACTCGGCGCTGACCTCGCGCCACATCCCTTCGGGGGCATCGGCGGGCGTCGTTTCCACGACCCACAGCCCATCCGGTCCGCAGGGTATGTCCGCCAGAGCCTTGAGGCCTGCGGGGGACGGGTTGGCGGTCGCGGCGAAGGGACCGTATGGTGGG